>JAFGGH010000076.1 GCA_016930645.1 Sedimentisphaerales bacterium | reverse complement strand
GTAGAATATTAAATCTGTTTTTTAAGGCCGTAGAGGTGTTTCTTAATCTGTTTCGTGATATCTGCATCTATAAGGTGTTTGGTCTTGTAAAAACCGGACAAAAAATAGTTTACGATACATAATTCAAATTAGTCCCGAAAGAATAACGAAAGACTAATTTGAGGAATTTTTTATTAAATAACCTTTTTTATTCCACTCTTTTTTATCGGCCCTTATTTGTTGATACAATTTCGCGGCCGAGAGTTCATTTAGGTTAATAACAACTAAAGACTTGCCGAAAGAAAATAGTCAAAAGTGTGTAATTTGATAAATTATGAAACTAATGAGCCGTATAACCTGTTTAACGGTCGTCTTTTTTATGACGCTTTGTATCCAGCAATGCGTCGCCGAATCCGTTTCATACCCGGAACAGGAAGTCAAAGCCGCTTTTATATTTAATTTTATGAGATTTACCGATTGGCCCCGGGAAAAAATCAGCGACTCAAACCAGCCAGTGAGAATCTTCGTCATAGGTGATTATACCAACTGTAAAACTCTCAAGGAGATGGATAAAAAACAATACAATGATAAAGATGTAAATGTTCATGTTTTTAAGTCATACGAAAATATCGAGGATCCGAATATTCTTAAAACAAGCCATGTATTATTTATATGCTCTTCTCAGAAAAAACACACTAAAGACATCTTGAAAATTGTTAAAAACAGCAACGTTCTCACTATAAGCGAAGTAGACAATTTCCTGGAATCAGGAGGTATAATTAATTTTGTCAAAGAAGACCAAAAAATAAGATTCGAGGTTAATCGGACCATTGCTGACGATGAAAAACTGGAAATTCGTTCAAAACTCTTAAAACTTGCTACAAGGGTAATAATAAAGAATCCTGAAGATTAATAACAATGAGTAAAAGCCCCGAAAAAATTACGAATCGTGAAGCCGGCATAGGGCAAATTGTTGCCACAGTGTCGCGCAATATGACCATAAGACATAAGCTGGTGTTTATGATTATGGCTGCGTGTGTGGTTTCACTTGTTGTCGCCGGAGCGATATTTACGGGATATGAATGGGCGAACCTCAGGCAGTTTATGGTTATGAACCTTTCGGCACAGGCTGAGATTCTTGCCGACAACTGCAAAGCCGCAGTGGCGTTTAATGACTCTGAAGATGCAAAAGAGGTTCTAAGTTCTCTTAGAGTTGAGTCTTCCATTGTCTTCGGCGGGATCTATACCAAAGATGGTAAATTAATGTCGGCATATTATAAGGTTGGTACTGATAAAAGTGTGCAGCCGGAACGGCTTAAGGAAGATGGGTATGAATTCAGCGGTGGTTATGTTACCGTTTTTAAAAGGATTATACTCGACGGAGAAGTCCTCGGGACAGTGTGCATCCGCAGCAGCCTCGAAAAAATCTGGACTATGCTTTGGAGCAGAATCAAAATAACATTTGCGGTTATTATCGTTAGTCTTGTCGCCGCTTATGTAATCTCTTCGAAGCTTCAATCTGTTGTCTCAAAGCCGCTTCTTAAACTTGCGAAACTGGCAAAGGCTATTTCAGATGAAAAAGATTATTCCGTCCGTGGACAGAAAACAAGCAACGATGAAATTGGGTCGCTTATCGATGCCTTTAATGAAATGCTTAATCAGATTCAACGAAGGGATAAAGCACTTGTTGATGCTAACAGACAGCTTGAAGCTAAAGTAGCTGAACGCACTTCCGACCTCGAGCAGACAATTGAAAAACTAAATGAGTCCAACAAGCAGCTTCAGGACTTTACTTATGTTGCTTCTCATGATTTACGGGAACCGCTGCGTAAAATATCCTCCTTTGGTCAGTTACTTACCGAAAGTCTGGGTGAAAAGCTCACGGATGATGACCGCGAAAACCTGAGCTATATGATAGACGGTGCCAGCAGAATGCAGCAAATGATTGAAGCTCTTTTGACTTATTCAAGAGTAACGACAAGAGGTGTTGATTTCGAGCCGACCGACTTGAATCAGGTTGTTGAAGGATTAAAAAACTTTGAGCTGTCGGTCGTACTTGAAGAGACGAACACTAAACTAATTGTTGAAAAGCCGCTTCATACGGTTAATTGTGACTCAACTCAAATAAGACAGCTTTTACAGAACTTGATTGCTAATGGTCTGAAGTATCAGAAAAAAGGCGTTACACCTGAAATTACTATACGCTCAAAAACCGTTGACGACAGTATGGTAAGAGTCGAAGTACAAGATAATGGAATCGGTATTAAAGAGGACCAGTTTGAAAATATCTTTGTTATGTTCCGAAGACTCCATTCGCGTCAAGAATATGAAGGTACCGGAATAGGCCTTGCCGTTTGTAAGAAGATTGTGAAACGTCACGGTGGAGATATCGGCGTCAGCTCAACTTACGGCGAAGGTTCTACTTTCTGGTTTACTGCACCTGTTGCTGATTCCAGCCGGGCTGCAGTATTAGCTGCGCGTGAAAATGAAAATGAGGTTTAATTATAGGAATATGAAAGATGGAAACGTTGGGATCCACTATAGTTCTTCTGGTTGAAGATGACCCGGGTGATCAGAAACTAATAAAATACGCCCTGAGCCATCAGCCGTTAAATAATTCGCTAAAAGTTGTTGGAACCGGTGAAGAAGCTCTCGAATATCTCGAGGCAGGCAATAACGGTGATGAAGAAAAGCCCAGACCTGATTTGATTCTTCTGGACTTGAATATGCCGGGAATGGGTGGAAAAGAATTTTTACGGCGGATGAAAGCCGACCCGAAAAGCTGTGATATTCCCGTTGTTATTGTCTCAACATCGAATTCCGAAAGTGATATCGAGGATACATACAAGCTCCACGCCGCCGGGTATATACAGAAGTCGCCGAGTCCGGACGAGCTGAGAAGAATAATTCGAAAACTAACACATTATTGGTTTGCAACCTCCTTGATGGTGAAGAGAAAATATCAACCCCAGATCGATGAAAGAGAACGAATCCAGCAACAAAATGATATTTCAGAGCAGACTTCCAAAGAAAGGGAACAGCTGATGAACGAGTACAAAGCCGCAACAATACTATTGGTAGAAGATGATCCTGGTGACCGGAAGCTGATTAAAAAGTCACTTAATAACAACAGAATTATAAATGATTTGCACACTTGTTCAAATGCTGAGGAAGCAATCGAATACCTACAGAAAAGCTTTGCCTCTGACCCAGAATGTCCTATGCCGGATTTGGTTCTTCTTGATTTGAACATGCCAGGTATGGGCGGAAAAGAATTTCTCAGAAGTATTAAGGAAAAAGAATGTACTGAGGCTATACCGGTTGTCATTTTGACTACCTCGGATTCTGACAAGGATATTCTTGAAAGCTACAGACTCCAGGCAGCCGGATATATTAAAAAGCCTGTCAGCCTGCCGGAGTTCCAGAGAGTTGTTTCCGAATTAACGGACTATTGGTTTGTCGTCTGCAAACACGTGGAGCACAGCAGGGAGTTGAGTAATGAACGTAATTTCTGTACTGTTAGTTGACGATGATGCTACCGATAGAAAACTTGTAAAAGTCGCCCTGCTCCAAAGCAGCAAGGCTGTGAAGTTCTCTGTCGAATGTGCAGAGAATCTCTCCAGGGCTGCTGCTCTGATGAAAGATAGAGATTTCGATGTTGTTCTTCTTGACCTGGGATTGCCCGACAGCACGGGAATCGAGACGGTAAAAAAGTTCCGCAATCTCAACGCTTTGATTCCGGTTGTCGTTTTAACCGGGCTTGAAGATGAAGAGGTTGCCGTCGAAGCTATTAAAACCGGTGCCGATGACTACGTCAGCAAGGGAAAGCTTCTTAAAGACCTTCTTATAAGGTCAATCAGGTATTCTATCGAAAGAAAGAAGACCGAATTAAACCTACGCGAAGCCAAAAAACAGGCAGAAATCCTGCACGCTGAAACAGAAATGGTTAACAAACAGCTACAGGTCTCAATTGAGCGGGCTAATCTTATGACGAAAGAAGCAATGCTCAGCAACCAGGCAAAAAGCGAGTTCCTGGCGAATATGAGTCATGAAATAAGAACCCCGATGAACGGAATTATTGGTTTTACAGACATATTGATGGATGAGGAGCTTAACGAGCAACAGAAGGAATATATCGGTATTATCAAGACGGCTGCAAACAGCTTGTTATCCTTGATAAATGATATTCTTGATTTTTCAAAAATTGAGGCGGGAAAACTCGAAACCGAAGCTATCCAGTTCGAACTTGCCCCCTTTCTCAAAGATATCGCATATTTACTTAAGCTCACAGCAGAAAAGAAAGGGCTTGAATTTAAGGTTGTACAGGGCGATGATATTCCTTCAGCAATGCGTTCAGACCCTGCACGTTTAAGGCAGTGCCTGTTTAACTTACTAAGTAACGCAATCAAATTTACCTCTGAAGGATATGTTCACCTAAAGATAACCAGGCTGAAGAATAACAAAAAAGGCCTGATATCTTTTTCTGTGGAAGATACCGGAATCGGCATCCCTCTTGATAAACAGGAATCTGTTTTCGATGCTTTTTCACAGGTTGACGGCAGTACCACACGAAAATACGGAGGAACAGGACTGGGGCTTGCTATCACGAAGGAATTGACCATGTTACTCGGTGGTAAGCTGACATTGAAAAGTGAAATTGGTAAAGGTTCTGCCTTTACGATGACTATTCCAATAAACTTGGCGAAGGGGGAGAAATCCCTGTCTGCTGCTACGGTGCGACAGCACGGCGAGCCAATCGAGAATCCAGAATCCAGAATCGAGAATCGAGAATCGAGAATCGAGAATCCAGAATTCAGTGACGATAAGGAGAACGATATGTTCGGTAAAGCTGAAAGCAAAAATGAGCCTGTAACAAGAGCTCTTGTAGCTGATGATAATAAAACGAGCCAGATTTTGGTAACATTGCTGTTACAGAAGCTCGGAATAGAGGCTGTAACTGTTAATGACGGTCGCCAGGCGGTACAAAAAGCTATGGCTGAACCGTTTGACATGATTTTTATGGACATGCAGATGCCGACAATAGACGGTTGTGAGGCGACAAGGACACTCCGGGAGCAGGGCTTTGATAAGCCTATCATTGCTGTAACCGCTCATGCTATGGAAAAAGATAAGCAAAAATGTATCGAAGCGGGCTGTGATGCATATCTGACAAAGCCGATTAATCGAAACAAGCTGCAGGAAACGGTATTAATGTTCACACAAAAACAAAAGAGTACCTGAGTCGCGATGTTTGTTTAAAGTTCTTACCCGCCGAACTGAAAATTCTCCGTACCAACAACCTGCCTCATTTTCTTACAAAAATCCACATCGGGATTGACGGACAAATCCTTGCCTGCAGAAGTATAGACTTTACCCTTATTGGTTTGAATGGTGACATACAAAGGGCTTTTGCCTCGGTGGTGCTGGCAGATGGTTTTTATTTCTGATACTTTTTCATTACTGACCTGATCACTTGAAAGTCTTATGCGTACTCTCGCTGCCAGCTTCTCTGTAACCTCATCCAGGCTTATCAGCTCTTCTGCGAAGATATTCGGTTTTTCTCTTCGTCTGTCAACTTTGCCTTTGACGAAGACGACCTTGTCGCTTTCTACCAGATGGCTGAATTTGTTAAAAGTTTCGGCAAACAGCACGACCTCCACTTCGCCCTGTAAATCCTCCAGGATAAAAACCGCCATTCTCGAGCCTGCGTTTCTGCCCTTTTGGGTTACGTGGTAGCGGATTCGGGTTACCATACCCCCTATTACTATCTGCCTGTCCTGGTTAATACGCTCCAGTTCGGAACTGTTCGCCGTCGAGTAAGCCGATATCTTCTCGGCACAGTGGCTCAATGGGTTACTCGTAACATAGAAACCAAGAACATCCTTTTCATAAGCTAACATCTGGGCCTCCGGCCAGGGCTCAACCGCCGGAAGTTTCTCGTGGTCTTTTGAATAATCTGTCTCACCCGCGTCTTCTTGTCGAAGAAAAGAGCAGGGGCCGAAAAAGCTCATTTGCCCCTTGGCAATATCAGCCTGTACCGCCGCTCCCATCTGCATCGCTTTTTCAAGTCCAGCCATCATTTGTGCGCGGTTTCCGCCGAGACGGTCGAAAGCCCCGGCCTTAATCAGAGATTCCAAAACCTGTTTGTTAGCCGAATGCATATCAACATTTTCGCAGAAATGATAAAGGCTCTTGAACTTGCCCGCCGCGGCGGGCTGGCCGCATTTATCTCTGGCCTGAATTATCTGTTCAACCGCCTTTTCGCCGACACCTTTAACCGCTGCCAGCCCGAATCGTATCACCGCTTTTTTCACCGCAGAGATCGCAGAGTTTTTTTCATTTTTTTTCTCTGCGGACGCTGCGTGCTCGGCGGTAAATTCCTTTCTTTTGTAGAGCGGCGTGAAATCAACACCGCTTTCATTAATATCCGGCGCAAGGACCTCAATTCCCATCCGGTTACACTCACCGATATAATCGACAACTTTGTCGGTACTGCCCATTTCATAAGTCAGCAGGGCCGCCATAAACTCGACCGGCCAGTGTACTTTCATATAAGCAGTCTGATATGCTATAAAAGCGTAGCGGGTCGAGTGGCTTTTATTAAAACCGTAACCGGCAAAACGCTCGATAAGTTCGAATATCTCTTCCGCCTGTTTTTTCTTCAGGCCCTTACTTACACTGCCTTGAATAAATTTTTCTTTTTCTTTTGCGATTGTCTTGGCTTTCTTTTTGCTGATGGCCTTAATAAGAGCATAAGCCTCACGAAGCGGTATATCACCAAGCCGGTTACAAATCCTCATCACCTGTTCTTGGTAAATCATAATCCCGTATGTTTCTTCGAGGATTTCGGTCATAATCGGATGGGGCAGTTCCCACCTGGCACCGCTCTTGCGGTCGCAGTAATCACCCATCAGAATCATAGGTCCGGGTCTGTAAAGCGCGTTTGCCGCAATCAAATCTTCTATCCGGTCAGGCTTCATTTTCATCAATAAATCCTGCATCCCGCCCGACTCGAACTGAAATACTCCCTTGGTCTGGCCGCTTGCGAATAGATCGAAGACTTTTTGCTCTGTCTGGTCTATCTTTTCCAGGTCGATATCAACGCCGTGTATTTCTTTTACCAGCTTACGAGCCTTCTCAAGGACGCTGAGTGTTTTCAGACCGAGAAAGTCCATCTTCAAAAGGCCGACCTTGTCGATAATCGGCCCTTCGAATTGCGTGATGATGTCATCCGAATTCGGTGCCTTATAAAGCGGTATATAATTGGTCAAAGGCTCCTCGGCAATTACCACACCGGCGGCGTGAACCGAAGCGTGTCTTGTTAGCCCCTCGAGTCTTTTGCAGATGTCTATTACTTTGCGTGTCTGCTCGTTACTCTCGTAGGCTTCTTTTAGCTGAGGTTCGGTCTTAATGGCCTTATCTAAAGTTATACCCAGTGTTTCCGGAACCAGCTTGGCAAGCCTGTCCGCCTCGGAAAGCGGCACCGCAAGAACGCGGCATACATCGCGTATGACCGCACGGGCCTTCATCGTGCCGAATGTGATTATCTGCGCAACGTGCCCGTATTTTTGCCTGACATAATCGATTACTTCAGCCCGATGATTCTGGCAGATATCAATATCGATATCGGGCATCTCGTTACGGGCGGGGTCCATAAACCGCTCGAAAAGCAAATCATATTTGACAGGGTCAACATCGCAAAGCCCCAGGCAATACCCGACAAGAGTACCAACACCGCTGCCTCTTGCGCCGACAGCTATATCATTTTCGTGTGCATAGCTGCAAAAATCCCACACAATCAGAAAGTAACTGGCAAAGCCTTTCGAGCTGATTACTTCAAGCTCTCTGTCAAGCCGCTCTTTTATTTCACTGTTAATCTGGCCGTAAATTTTCTCGGCGTTTTCATAGCAGATTTTTCTCAGATAATCTTCCGGCTTCGAGCCGTCCTGGGGCTTAAATGCCGGAGCATGAGTGCTTTTAAGGTCAAGCTCGACATTGCATCGCTCGGCTATTGCAAGGGTATTATCGCAGGCCTGTTCAGCTTCGGCAAAATCCGACCGCATCTCTTCACTGCTTTTAAAATAGACATCTGCCGGATATATCATCCTGCCCGGGTCGTCAAAGTTCTTACCCGTGCTTATACAGCATAAGCAGTTGTGGGCCTCGAAATCGTCGGCATCGAGGAAATGAACGTCATTGGTCGCTACCAGTCCAATCCCGAGTTTATCGGCGATATCGATTAGACCCTGCCTAACGTGCGGCTCATCGTTTTCGTGTTTTTGTATCTCGATGAAATATCTCTCAGGGCCGAATATTTCCAAATAGTTCTGTGCCGCCTGTACAGCCGCCTCTTCATCGCCTCTTAGAAGCTGCGCAGGTACTTCGCCTTTCAGACACGCGCTTGTGCAAATCAAACCCTCATTGAACTCAGCCAGAATTTCCTTATCAATCCTCGGCCGGTAATAAAAACCTTCCAGGTAAGCCGCGCTTGCCAGTTTGAGAAGGTTCTTATAACCGGCGATATTTTCGGCAAGCAGGATTAAGTGATATGCCGCGTCGCTTATTCCGCTCTTTTGCCTGTTGAGCCTGCTCTTCGGTGCCACGTAAGCTTCTATCCCGATAATAGGTTTTATTCCCGCCGAATGTGCCTTGGTGTAAAATTCAACGGCGCCGAACATATTGCCGTGGTCGGTAACCGCCACGGAATCCATTCCGTATTGCCTGCAACGGTCAAAAAGCTGCTCGTACCGAATAGCACCGTCGAGCAGTGAATACTTACTGTGAAGATGAAGATGAGTAAATCCTTTACACGGCATCCCTTAAACCATCCTTCATTTAAAATTTAGAATTTTGAATTCTTAATTCTCAATAAAACTCGTTAAGCGGTTGCGATGCTCATTTCGTTTAACGTCTTTCGGTTGCGCATTGACAACGTATAACAATTTTACGCAAACGATACGAGCCGCGAAACCGCAACCCTTTTACGATTTTACCTCTGTGGCTAATCCCGATGCATCGGGATATCGGGAAGGCCAACAGGTAATTGGTTTCCCAGTTACCCTGATGTTCTGATAACCTGATATCCTGCATCCTGGTTTCCTGATGACCTGATAATCTATATCAAGCCGCGAAACCGCAACCCTTTTACGATTTTACCTCTGTAGCTAATCCCGATGAATCGGGATTTGCCATAATATCTAATTTAGGCTATAATGTCAAAGGCTCTTAATGAAAGGATTCGAAAATGACGCTTCAATTCAAAAAAAACTCGCCGGTTATTTACCTTATCGTATTCGTCCTTTTATTCTTCGCCGGCTGTGAATCCTCGAGTAATTCCTCGAGCAGGCCTACCGAGCCGCTGCTTGCCAGGGTTAACCTCGAAGGTGATTTTGTTCACTCCGCCTCTGGTATGGTTTTTCCCCCTAAGGTCGGCAATTTCGAAAGTGTAAGTGCTGTCGCCTATAACGAAAAGGGAACAAATGTCTCGGTTGAATATACCTATAAAGCCTTGGGATTTAATTCAGCTAAACTAGTAGTATATATCTATCCGGTGCCGGAGAATTCTTTAGACGATAAAACGATTCTCCAGCGGCATTATCTTGAGCAGAAAAATCTGCTTTTAGACTTATACCCCGATGCCTATGACGTTGGAGAGGGGAATATAACAATAGGCCAAATGTGGGGCAAAAAGCAAGGCCGGCTCCTCCGTTTCAAAAGAAAATCAAAGAAATTCCTTCAAACTACCATTTACTATGAGAAGCTGTACGTCTTTGAGCACGGCCCGTGGTTTATTAAATACCGTGTAACGAACCCAGCCGGCAGCGAAAAGGAAATCGAAAGCCGCTTTGGTGAATTCATGCACCTCCTCCACTGGCCAAAACTAAAAGAATAATTGTTGTTTACCCTCGCTTGTCGAAGCGCAGCGAAGATCCAGATGTCGTCTATCGGGACTGGGTTCTCCTTATTATTTAGCCCCTCGGCCTTTAGCTCGCCGTAGTCCTTTAAGACGCAGGCGGCTGCCGAGTGGGGAATCGATTAACTCTACAATCCTCAGTCAGGGAAGAATTTAGCCC
>JAFGGH010000075.1 GCA_016930645.1 Sedimentisphaerales bacterium | reverse complement strand
TCAGCCATTGAGGTAGTCTTTGTTTTTTATTCGTACCCGTAGCCATATTATTAACCAAAATGCTCCTGAAGAATTTCGCAGAGGGTATTTTTAACCTTTTCCATAGAGTTTTTTTTGCCGGTCTCTTTCAGGACACTTGTCATTTCTATCCCTTTAAGGCCGCATGGGACTATATAGTCGAATATACCCAGGTCATTATTAATATTGACCGCCATCCCGTGATGTGTAATTCCTTTCGAGACACGCACTCCGATTGAAGCGATTTTTCTCTCATTTACCCATAGGCCGGGATAACCTTTTTTTCTTTTAGCCTTTATATCCAGTTTTTCAAGAAGTTCAATTCCAATCTGTTCAAGCTCTCTGACATATTCGCTTACACCGATTCGACGCTCTTTAATGTTTAGTATCGGATAAAAAACTAACTGTCCCGGATTGTGCGCGGTAACTCCACCTCCCCTGCGAATTTCAACCAACTCTATTCCTTTTTCAGCAAACTGATCTTTGGTCAGCAGCAGCTTGTTCGCGGTCTTTCTTGCCCCGATTGTTATAACGGCCTTATGCTCAACTATAAGTATCGTATCGAATATTTCCCCTGCCAGGCGTTTATCTCGTAGCTGATACTGTTTTTGCAGAATCTCTGCATAATCAGCTAAACCGCAATCAATAATTTCAAGTCTTTTAATTTTGGGTTTTATATTTGAAGTTACCATTTTTGTTAATGGAGATTATTTATTTTACGATTGACGTTTGTGCGGCGGCAAAAAATTGTCTGCCGCCGCGGTCGAGCTCGACGATTAATCCCTTTTCCGGGTCCACGCCGACGCAGGTGCCCGAGAATTTCCTTTTGTTATGAATCAGAGTAATGCGGTGGTTCAATTGGGTACTTAGCTCCTGCCAGGCCTGGATAACAACGGCGGCATTATTGTTGGCTTCTTCGAGCCATCCCTCTAATTCGATAAGCAATCTTCTGCATAAAATAGTCCGGTCACAGATATTGCCTCTTTCAATATAGATACTTGTAGCTGTCGATTCAAGCTCACCGGAGAATTTTTTTTGGTGGCAATTGATACCGATGCCGAGAATATAAGCGCCTCCGGCCTTGGTACTCTTTGATTCCAGTAAAATACCGGCGACCTTTTTGCCGTTGATAAGGATATCGTTAGGCCATTTTATTGTAGCAGGCTCGCCGATAGTTTCAGCAACCGCCACCGCCGCTATCAGTGAAAGTAAGTCGCTGCTCGAATCTTCATTCATCAGGAGAACAGAGCAGAGGATACTGTCGCTACTGCTGCTGAGCCATTTGACGCCGTTGCGGCCACGACCTTGTGTTTGCTCTTCGGCAAATACAGCCAATCCGTCGTTATTTGCGTCGTCAGCGTATTTTGCGATTATATCATTCGTGCTGGTTGCCGAGCCGAAAACAATCACCTTACTGCCAATCCGGGACGTGTTTAGTCCTTTACTTATTAAATCTGGATAGAGTTTGTCATGCGGCGGCATTATTCAATCTTCATTATTCGATTTTCAATCATTTATCTGTCAAGACCTATATCCACAGCGATAGCTGAATGCGTAATCGCGCCGACCGCTATCCTGTCAATACCGCATTGAGCGATAGCTGAAACGTTATTAAGCGTTACATTACCTGATGCTTCAAGTAGCGGCCCTTTCTTTTTGCCTAATATTTTTCTTCGCATTTCGACGGCGTGGTTAAGCTGCCACTGGCCCATATTATCGAGCAATACAATATCGATGCCAGGTATTTTAAGGACGTGGTTAAGCTGGTCGTCAACGTGGTCAACTTCGACGGCTATGAATTTTGCGTGCTCAATTTTGCGTGCGTTTTTAATAATTATTCTCAGCTTCGGAGCAAAATCTCTTCCCAATTGTGCAAGATGGTTGTCCTTTATAAGCACTGCGTCGTATAAACCGAGCCGGTGATTATGGCCTCCGCCGCAGCGGACGGCGTATTTTTCAAGTATCCGCCAGCCGGGCGTGGTTTTGCGTGTATCGTAAATCTTTGCCTTGGTTCCCTGAACTGCCCGGACATATTTGGCGGTGGTTGTTGCTATGCCGCTTAATCTTTGCATAAAGTTCAACAATACCCGCTCAGCGCTTAACATTATTTGCAGCGGTCCCTCGATAGTACCGAGCTTACAGCCAACATGGGCTTCTTGGCCGTCTTTTTTCAGGATTTTCAAAGTCAGATTCTCGTCATACATTTTTAGGATCTCAGCGGCAACATCCATCCCGCAAACCGTAATCTCTTCACGGGAAATTATATCGTATTTTACTTTCATGCTCTTCTTAAACAGAAGCTTGCTTGTAATATCCTCAGCTCCCAGGTCTTCCTCTATTGCCATCCTGATAAGAGGCCTGACTTTTGCCATATCCAGTTTCATCATAGTTATTCCTTAGCTGTTAATTATCCTTTTTTTGTTTTTCTGCGTTTGTGTTGTTTCTTTACGATATCTTTCTTGGTCTTACTTGCTACGAGCAACTCCGGTAAATCCTGCAGCTCTTTTAACTGGTCACGAAGCATAGCTGCCTTTTCGAAATCCTGTGACTGGGCCGCTTCCAGCATTTCCCTTTCAATCTGGCTGGCCAGTTCGACTTTGTCATATTCGGCTTCGGCGAAACGCACCGCCTTTCTGGCGGTCTGCCTTGCTTTTACCTGCTCTGACAGACTTCTGCGAATCTCCTTTTTGATGGTTTCGGGCTTAATTCCGTGTTTTTTGTTATATTCAAGCTGGATTGTACGGCGTCTGTCGGTTTCGTCAATAGCTTTTTGCATCGAAGCTGTTATCGTATCTGCATAAAAATATACCGTTGCGTCAACATTTCGGGCAGTTCTGCCGATAGTTTGTATGAGCGAAGTCTGACTCCGCAGAAAGCCTTCCTTGTCCGCGTCCATTATTGCGACCATAGACACCTCGGGCAAATCCAGACCTTCTCGAAGAAGATTGACACCTACCAGAACATCGAAATTGCCTGTTCGCAAATCCCGCAGAATCTCTATTCGCTCCAAAGTTTGTATTTCGCTGTGCAGGTATCGACAGCGGAATCCTTTACTGTTTACATAACTGGCCAGGTCTTCCGCCATACGTTTTGTTAAGGTTGTTACTAAAATACGCTGTTTGGCTTTGACTCGTTTTTCAATCTCGCCGAGTAAATGTGGCACTTGGTCCGATGCGGGATGGACGAAAATCTCCGGGTCAATCAAACCGGTAGGGCGGATTACCTGTTCGACAACCTCACCGTTGCATTTTTCCATCTCAAACGGCCCCGGAGTTGCCGAGACAAATATCACCCGGTGCCAGTTTTCCTGAAACTCCTCGAAACGCAAAGGCCGGTTATCCAGGGCGCTTGGCAGACGAAATCCGTGTTCGACAAGCACGTTTTTCCTGCTCCTGTCGCCTGCCCACATAGCACGTATCTGCGGCAGCGTGGCGTGAGATTCATCTATGAATAAAAGAAAATCTTCCGGGAAATAGTCAATCAGGGTATAAGGCCTTTGTCCCGGTTTCAGACCAGCCAAATGCCTTGCGTAATTTTCAATCCCGCTGCAGTAACCGACTTCCTGCAGCAGTTCTATATCGTACATCGTCCTTGCCTGCAGGCGTTGTGCTTCCAGAAGCTTACCTTCCTGATTCAGTTGCAGTAATCTTTGTTTAAGTTCTATTTTGATACTTTCAACCGCTGATTCAATTCTTTCAGGCGGCATAACATAATGTTGCGATGGATAAATAAAGACCTGCTCTTCCGAGGCTAATATCTTACCCGATACAGGGTTGATGTAGCTTATCCGCTCTATCTCATCACCGAAAAATTCAAAACGGACAGCAAAAGATTCATAGGATGGATACAATTCGACCACATCACCACGGACCCTGAATGTTCCACGCTTAAAATCGATGTCATTACGAGTGTATTGTAAATCCGCGAACCTGCCTAAAAGATAATTTCTTTCCACCTGGTCACCGACACGGACACCTACAACCGATGCCTTGTAATCTTCGGGACTGCCTAAGCCGAATATCGATGAGACAGACGCTATAATCACGACATCATCACGGGTGGAAAGGCTTGTCGTTGTTGAAAGACGCAGGCGGTCAAGGTCGTCGTTTTTAGAGGCGTCCTTTTCGATGTAAATATCACGCTGCGGAATATAAGCTTCAGGCTGATAGTAGTCGTAATAGCTGACGAAATATTCAACGGCGTTTTCGCCGAATAGCTCTTTGAACTCTTCGTAAAGCTGGGCAGCCAGTGTTTTATTATGAGATATTATCAATGACGGCTTTTGCATTTGCGCTATGACATTAGCCATAGTAAAGGTCTTGCCGCTGCCCGTTACGCCCATAAGCGTCTGATATTTATTACCGCTGCGCAGTCCGCTAACCAGCTTTTCTATGGCCTGCGGCTGGTCACCGGCAGGAGCATATTGGCTGTTTAACTTGAATTCACTCATACGGCTCCCGGGGTGATTTAACCCTTACTCAAATTGCATGAGAAATTGCCGGCAAAGACCGGGTATCGGCAGGGCAAGCTCAAACAACTTTTCTTTGTCGAGCATATAGCCGTAGCCGTGTATCTGAAGATGACGAAATAAGAGCAGATTCTTAAAAGCTTCGAATTGCTCTTTAGTAATCAGTGAGTGTTTTTCCGCTGAGATTAAGAGGTCTTTATGCCAGCTTCCACTTTTTTGAATTCTGTAATTATGAGATTCAAGCTGTGTTCGCAAAACTCTCTCGATTCCGGTGTAAATATCCTGAAGTAATTTGCCCATCGCAATAATTTCGTATTTGGATGGATTTGTTTTAGTAAGAAGTTCCTCAATTAGTCCTAAAGTTTTGAAGATATTATCGCGTTCAGCGCTAAAATAATCCGATTCAGCGGTCATAAATGCGAACCCCTTTTTCCCTGACAATGCTTGATATAGGAGGATGCTGGGACATATCGACCAGGTCAACCGGCTTAGGCAGTTCAAAATAAAGCCTCCCGTAAAACTCGAAAAACTTTTCCGGTGTCAGTCCTTCGACTGCAAGGTCAATATCTGTCGCTTCGTTTTCGTTATCGACCGCGGAACCGAAAAGCCACACTGTCCGGACACCATAGGACTCGGCGCATTCCTTTACAATTTGTATCAAGTCTGCTGATAGCATATATGTATTATTGCAATAAACCACTTCGATTTCAAATAAAAACTTACTTCAAAAACTGTGGCTTTGCTTAAAGACATCTACCCGCTTGACATATCACAAGACCTTTGAGAAAATCCTGTTTTTAATTAATTCCGAAAGGTGCCCGGATAAATGTCTGATTACGATTATGATATCACGGTAATAGGCGGCGGGATAGTCGGCCTGGCTGCGGCTTATAAAATCTCTCAACGCCTGCCGAAGCTCAGCGTAGCTGTTCTGGAAAAGGAGTCCACACTCGCATATCATCAGACCGGCCATAATTCCGGTGTTATACATTCGGGGCTGTATTATAAGCCCGGCTCGGTAAAGGCTAAGACCTGCACCGATGGAAGAAAGCAATTAGTTGCTTTTGCACAGGAACATTCTATACCACACGATATCTGCGGCAAGATTATCGTAGCTGCCGATGAAAAACAATTACCTCAGCTAAATAACGTTTACCAGAACGGCTTAGACAATGGAATTGAAGGCCTCGAACGGATAAAGCCGGAGAGAATAAAACAAATCGAACCTTACTGCGGCGGAATCGATGGCCTCTATGTTCCCTGTACAGGTGTTATCGATTTTGTAAAGGTGGCTCAAAAGCTTGCCGGGCTTATAAAAACTGAAGGCGAAAATGATGTCAGGACAAGCTGCAAAGTAACCGGTTTTGAAAGGAACGGCCAAGTCGTTCATATTATTACGAACAAAAATAAAATAAAGACAAGATTTGTTATCAATTGTGCCGGTCTGCATTCTGACCGAATTGCCAAGCTGGCAGGTGTGAAAGCCCCGATGTACATCGGGGTGCGTATCGTTCCATTTAGAGGCGATTATTTTGACCTTACTGCTGAAGCTGCTCAAAAAGTAAAAAAACTGATTTATCCGGTGCCGGACCCAAAATTCCCGTTCCTCGGAGTACATTTTACACGAACTATTGATGGAAAAGTCGAATGCGGCCCGAACGCCGTTTTTTCTCTTAAACGGGAAGGTTACGGAAAGTTCAGCTTTTCTTTTAAGGATACCTGGCAGTCTTTAATCTTCCCCGGCACCTTGATAATGTTCGCTAAAAATATGAGCTGCGGACTCGGCGAATACACAAGGGCCTTTTGCAAAAAACTAACTGTCAGGCAACTGCGCAAGCTGCTTCCATCCATAACTGGTTCTGATTTAATCCCCGGCAAAAGCGGCGTCCGGGCACAGGCCGTAAGAGCAAACGGCGAAATTATTGATGATTTTGAAATCGTAGCGACTGATAATATGATTCACGTATTAAATGCTCCTTCACCTGCTGCAACCGCCTCACTTGCCATTGCCGACCATATAACCCAAACCGCTGTCGAAAATTTTAACGTTTAGCAATTTTATTCATAATTTTCTCTGTGACCTCTGTGCTCTCTGTGGCTATACTTTTATTATTATGATTTTCTCTGTGGCTATTTATAAATGAGAAATATTTCTGAAAATCTGTTTCCCGTCGAAAAAGAACAAGCCTCTCAGGCCAATCACATTATACAGCTTGCTTTCGAATCTGCCGCTGATACGGCATTTAGTTATCTCGTTCCTGACAGCCTCTGGCCTGTAAAGGTCGGCCAGCGAATCGAAGCTCCGTTCGGCAGGGCCAACAAACCTCAAAAGGGTTTCTGCGTCTCTGTCGATGTGTCGAAACCTGAAAATATCAAGCTCAAGACCATTTCAAAAATCATTGATACTGAGCCATTGCTGAACGCAGAATTGATGGCCCTTGCCCAGTGGATAAGCGAATATTATGTCTGCCCGCTCGGCCAGGTACTGGCTGCTATGGTACCCGCTGCCGTTAAAAAGGGGGCAGGCGTAAGAAAAGAAAGATTGGTTTATCTTGCGGTTACAGAAGATGAGATTTTCTCGAAAATCAAAGCCAAAAAACAGAAAAATATTATCGAATACCTGAAATCAAAATCGGCCTTTGAAAAAGACAGCGCTCTGAAAATTAATAAAGTCCTCGAAAAAGCCGGCTGTAAGACCTCGCCTCTGAACCGCCTTGCCGAAAATGGAATTGTTAAAATCACGGAAAGACAAATTCTTGTCTCATTGCCTGCTGTTCCTGAAGGTATGACTTTACGAAGTGAGGCTGTTGTTCTCAATGATGACCAGCAAAAGGCGATGGCCCATTTCAAAGAACAGATTGACTCAGGTGTTTTCGGTGTTACTTTGCTTTATGGTGTTACCGACAGCGGCAAGACCGAGCTATATATAAGAGCGGTTGAAGAGGTGATAAAAAAGGGTAAAAAAGCGATTGTCTTACTTCCTGAAATAGCCCTTACTACCCAGACCATCCAGCGTTTCAATGACCGATTTGAAAATATTGCGGTTATGCACTCTGGCTTAACAGCAGCCCAGCGGAATGTCCAGTGGCAAAATATTAAATCCGGCAAAGCCAATGTAGTCATCGGCGCCCGCTCTGCAATATTTGCTCCTCTGGATAATCTCGGCCTGGTAGTTGTCGATGAAGAGCACGAGCCGAGCTACAAACAGGATACCGCGCCACGCTATCACGGCAGGGATGTCGCCATAAAACGCGCCCAATTAGCGAATGCGCACTGCATTCTTGGAAGTGCAACTCCCTCTCTGGAAACATTGTTTAACTGCAAGGCAAGGAAACACTATCATCTTGTGCGTTTGCCTAAACGTGTCAAGGATTTACCGATGCCGGAGATGAAACTCGTTGACCTGCGACAGATACACCAATCATCCAAAACGGTAAACCTTATTTCCGAACCTCTCCTGAATAATCTTAAAAACGCACTCTCTAAAGGCCGGCAGGCCATACTTTTTCTGAACCGCCGCGGTTACAGCAATTTTGTCTTTTGTCCATCCTGCAAACACATGCTCCACTGCCGCAACTGCGATGTTACCCTGACTTTCCATAAATCTAAAATGCCGTCACCTTCTATGGATACGGTATCCGGCAAACTTATGAATTATGGTTTCGCCCTGTGTCATTATTGCGGCTCGCAGACACTGGTGCCTCAAAAATGTCCCCTATGCGGCAAAGGCTTTGCGATGATAGGATTCGGCTCGCAGCGGCTTGAGGAAGAATTGCAGCATAAGCTGCCCGCTGCTCGTATCGCCCGAATCGACTCCGATACGATGGCGGGTAAGGATTATTACCATATCTTAAAGGATTTCAGTGACGGCAAAATCGATATCCTCGCCGGAACACAAATCCTCGCCAAAGGCCTGCATTTTCCGAACGTCACCGTTGTCGGAATCATAAGTGCGGAAACATCTTTATATTTGCCTGATTTCCGCGCCAACGAAAGAACGTTCCAGTTAATTTCGCAGGTTGCCGGACGTACCGGCAGAAGCGAAAAAAAAGGCACTGTCTATGTACAGACATTTTTGCCCGACCAGCCTGCGATAGTCTTCGCGCTGAATAATGATTTCGATAACTTCGTTACCGAAGAATTAAAACACCGCAAGCAGTGCAGCCTGCCGCCTTACTGGCGGATGGCCAATATCGTTCTACGCAGCACAGACTATGAAAAACTCGAACTTGCCTCTCAGAATATGCGCCAAAGAATAGATGGAATCATAGCAGCATATAATTTGCAGGTAAAAGTCCGCGGCCCTGTTCCCGCTCTAATCAGCAGAATCCAGCGGTTTCACCGTATGCAGATAATCGTACAAGCCCCGGATGCTGCTGTTATTCAAATACTTTTTACATCGCTGCGGGCGTCGGCGCCTATTAAACCAGCCGTAAAAGTAGCAATCGACATCGACCCGGTGAATCTGCTTTAAAAAGTAAGAAGACAGAAGACAGAATAAAGATAACTAAAACCACGGCTTTTGCTCCTTTCTGAAAGCCAATCCGGTTAAATGCAACCACGGACCGCCACGGCGGTTAAAATTACTCGGATCCATTCGACTACGCTCAGGACAGGTTTACACGGATTAATAACATATATTTCCTTGTAAAAAGCCAATCCCGAAGCCAATTCAAAGCCAATAAATTGGCTTTGAATTGGCTTCGTTTGGGTTCGTTTTGGCTTTGAATCTTCGTTTTTGACGCATAATCGAGGGGAATTGGGTTCGTTTTGCATAAAAAAGTTTTTTGCCACAGAGTTCCTTATTCCTATAGCCACAGAAGGCACAAAATACACGAAAATTTATCGCTGATTTTAGAAAGTATCCCGATACCAGCCAGAGGCTGGTAAAAATCGGGACTAATATAGTGCTCCAACATTCAAGTTTTTGAATCGCATATTTCATCCACAGAGGATTATCCCGATACATCGGGAAAGAGAGGACACAGAAAGCACAGAGATATATTGATATATATTTCATAACTTCTTATATAATAAATAGTTAAGACTTTGCTTGAAGGTTTCTTTTGAGTTGTCAATGCATTCACTACTCAGTGAACTATTGTGTAATATAACATATTATCAAACATTTGTCAAGATTTTTTTTATTTTTTTTCACCACGGAGGCACAGAAATATATATCCATGAAAAAGCAAAAAATTCCATAGACTGACACGGACTACTAACGGACATACACGGAAATATTAGACGCTGATTACACAGATTTCGCGGATTTTTGTTCATAATTGACATATTAGGTTATTGGGGATATATTTAATCGCTGATTATGCGGATTCCATTGATCAGCAAAGAGACTATGTATAAAATAGGATAACCATGGAAAAATCTTGGTTTGAAATGAGTGATTTAATAAGAAGAGATTATGAGAAATCCGTATGGATTCCTTTGTTGTCACAACAGGTTTTAAACAAAAGGGGAGAAATGGGGTATGATGGATACGAGGAGGAGTATTTTGGAGCAGTTGCTGTCATGTTTCCTGAAGATAAGTCTAAGGATGCTTTGAAATATAGTTGGTCTGATATAAGCATTGGACATGATAATAGGCCTTATGCCGACGAAGAGAGCTATGTCGAAGCAGGTAGTTTCGGATATTGGAACAATGGCCTTGAGGGGAAATATTTAATTTTACAGCAGTTCTTTGATTATAGCGATGAAATCACTGTTTGGCATATTTGTCAGGATTTAGTTCTGGCATTAGGCTTATGGCGTAAAGATGATGTTTGGCTTCTTCCTAAAGAGAATTGTCTGGAAGTAGCTCGTTTAAAAAGGAATGCTGAAGGACGACCGGTTCGCCTTGAGATGAGGGCTGAACATCTTAAGGATTATTTGTGTGCAAGGAAGCAAGGCATTTTACTTTCTCGTTTTCATTCACGTAAGATTATGACTGAGAAAGATAATGCTATAGGCTGGAAGGAAGGCTTTAGTCAGACCGAAAATAAGGATAATTATCGTTGGGAAGGTAGATGTAATGCTATTCATGCAGGAAATTGCTCTCCTTATGGTTCGAAAATGGCGGTTTTTCACATCGGCAGGACTGATGTTGATTTTGATGAAGATGTACCTACTTATGAATTTCCTGATGATGATAATGTGAAGAGTGAGCATAAAACAGTTAATTTTAAGGGACGAAAGCTTTATTCTATTTCTGGAGAATTATGGAAAACAGACTGGATAAGTCCTGCACAAAAAAGCCCTCGTGTTCGTGGAGACAAGATTAAGTCAGAGATTCCTTTTGTCATAGATAACGAAGGGAATACTATGTGTGCTGATGAACTTGAGAACAGCGGACGGTATTTGTGGTTTAGCCCCACTCTTGTACAAAATATCCTTGGATATCCTAAGGCTATATTGAGATGGTATACAGAGGATACTGGTGCATTGGGCCTTCAGGGACGAGACGTTCATTTCGGAGTTAATTCTGAAGGACTTATAAACGTATATGCAAAGGACATTGCTTTATTGCCGGAAAATGATAAGAAAATTTGGGTTGCGCATAATGTTTCTTCGGAAGGAAAGGTGTCTAAGGAGCTATTGCAGTCACAACAGGAAGCTGAACCAGCAGACACAACTGCTCCCGAGATTCTATTGCTTTACAATATGAAGCATCTGGATAAAGTCGTAGAAGATTTTTGGGGAGAAAAAATGTTCCTCGAACACGAAGAAGCGAATGAAATCCAAAAAAAGATTCACCGTTTTCAGGCAGTAGATTGGTCTGGTGTATGTATCCTATCAAAAGAATTGACCAGGTTTGTAATTGAGAGATTGAATCATGATTTGTTAAAGTCCTTAACTCGAAGCCTAGACTCCAAAACCGGTTCAATGAAGCGATTAGAACAGGTCTTATATGATAACAGCCTTAAGGGAAGGGAGTTAATGGCCCCGCTCGTGGGTATTTATGATTTACGTAAGGCCGATGCACATTTGCCGGCAAATGATTATAAGGATGCGATTGAGCTTATTGACATTGGGAATGTGGGAAATAATCTTTTAATTGGCAAGAGTATTATCGATAAAATAGCTGAAAGAATTTATATAATTGCAGATCAGTTAGAACGTCGGAAAGAGAAAAAAAAATGTCACGGGAATGACCCGTCTTCATCCCGATATCCTAATAACCGATAAGGAGAACCCAATCGGTCCCGATATATAATAATGTGTCAACCGGTACATAGGTAACAGTTTATGCCGACGACATGGGTAACACTTTTCCAGGGTTATAACTGTTTATCTGCCCAGCTA
>JAFGGH010000074.1 GCA_016930645.1 Sedimentisphaerales bacterium | reverse complement strand
GTGATTCTTTTGTGGTAATCAAGAAAAAATATCGTTTAAAATGTGATTGGCATTTATAGTTTAAAGGAGATTATTATGAGCAAAAAGATACTTATAGCCGTTGCTGACGGAATAGAGGAGTTAGAAACAATTGCGATAATAGATTGTCTGGGTCGGGCCGGAGCTGACTTGACAATTGCCTCCACGGGAAAACAGCAAATTATTACCGCCAGAAAGATAAAAATTACCGCCGATTGCCTGGTAAGTGATTGTTCAGAAAATAGTTATGACCTTATAGCTCTGCCTGGTGGTGTACCCGGGGCCGAGAGTTTCCGTGATAGCAAAGTACTTATCGAGATGCTTAAAAGTCAGAAAGATGCCGGCCGGTTCTACGCTGCGATTTGCGCATCACCCGCGATTGCGTTTGCGCCTCACGGTTTATTGGCAGGCAAAAAAGCGACCTGTTATCCCAGTATGGAAAACAAACTGCCGGATGCCTCGGCTGCGAATCAACGGGTTGTTGTCGATGGCAATTGCATAACCTCCCGGGGGCCGGGAACAGCACTCGAATTTTCGCTGAAACTGGTCGAACTTCTTTTTGGAAGTCAAAAGAGTCAGGAACTGGCAAAGGCTATGCTGGTAAAGTAATGAGAGATCTTGACGAACTTTTTGAAGGGCTTTTAAGGTCAAAGTTCAGAAGCAGATTTAAGCTCAAACCTGCGGATATTGAATATATAGGTAAAAGGGGGATGGCAGCGATTGAGAGGCACGCCAGGGATTTCGTAACTGACCGTCTTGCAGCTTCGGAGCCGAAAAACGACGGCAAACAAACGCCAATGAGGGGTCATCCGGTTTTTATTGCACAGCACGCAACCGCAACCTGCTGTCGGAAATGTCTGCAAAAATGGCATGGCATTGCCCGAGATAAATCGTTAAGCAGCTCTGAAATTGATTATACTGTTTCAGTCTTAATAGGCTGGATTAATAATCAGATTGACAATCCTCGGCCGATAGTGTAGAGTAACCTGTTTTAGTAAAAGGGATTAAAACACACCCTGGTTATTAATTAGCTTTTTTGAGATTTTTATGTATTCAAATTATATCCGTAATGTAGCGATAATCGCCCACGTTGACCACGGCAAGACAACGCTGGTGGACAGGCTTTTGTATCAGTCCGGGATGTTTCGGACTGAAGATCTTGACAAATTGGCCGGTAGCGAGCACGACTTGATTATGGATTCCAACCCCATCGAGCGGGAACGGGGCATAACAATCCTTAGCAAAAACTGCGCGGTTTTCTACACAGACACCCAGGGCGATGAATATAAAATCAATATAATTGATACGCCCGGTCACGCCGATTTCGGCGGTGAGGTCGAACGTGTGTTGAAAATGGCCGACGGCGTTCTGTTGCTGGTTGATGCGTTTGAAGGCTCTATGCCGCAGACGAGATTTGTATTAACAAAAGCACTTGAAAACAAGTTAAAGCCCATAGTCGTAATTAACAAGGTAGACCGCGAAAACAGCAGACCGCACGAAGTTGTCAACGAGATATTTGATTTACTCGTTCAGCTTGGTGCCGATGATGATGCTCTTGATTTTCCTGTTATTTACGCATCCGCAAGACAGGGCTGGGCGTCCACTGACCCTGAAAAGAAGACCACTAATATGCAATTGGTATTTGAAACTATTATAAAGAAAGTTCCGGCACCGAAAGTTATTCCAGACGCTCCGCTGCAAATGCTGGTAACCAGTCTTGAATATTCCGATTACGTCGGACGAATCGCGGTAGGACGGGTTTTCGCAGGACAGATAAGAGAAGGCCAGAACGTTACGGTGATTGATACCGATAATGTGCATACTTTACAAAAGGTGATGCACATACATTTGTTTGACGGCCTTGGTCGAAAGCAGGTTCCGACAGTTTTGGCTGGCGATATATGTGCGGTATCAGGCCTTGACCCCGTCGATATCGCTAACACTATTGCATGTGCGGACAATCCTTCGAAACTTGCGGTTATAGCTGTCGATGAGCCGACGATGTCGATGACATTCAGGGTCAATGACGGGCCTTTTGCGGGCAAAGACGGAAAATATGTGACCAGTAGACAGATTGGCGAAAGACTCGAAAAAGAGCTTCAGCATAATGTGGCACTGCGGGTCGAGCCGGGCCAGACGCCGGAGGAATATATGGTTTCCGGCAGAGGGCTGATGCATCTTGGAATACTTCTGGAGAATATGCGGCGTGAAGGTTATGAAATTTGTGTCGGCAAACCACAAGTAATTCTGAAAGTAGTCGAGGGCATACACCACGAGCCGATAGAATTGCTTGCGATAGATTGTCCTATGGATTGTCAAAGTGCCGTGATGAGCCTTCTGGGCGAGAGGCGGAGTGAAGTGATTAAGATGGATGCCAAAAGCGGTGCAAGCGGTTTTATTCATATGGAATTTCTTATACCGTCCCGCGGCCTGTTCGGTCTTCACGCAAGAATGATGAACGCCACACAGGGCAAAGCGGTTATGCATCATTCATTTGAAAGATATGAGCCGATGCGGGGTTCGATTCCTCAGCGAAAAGCGGGCGTTATGATTTCAACCAATACCGGCCAGGTTACGGCTTACGCTCTCGACGCATTGTACGACAGGGGGACTTTTTTTGTTGAGCCGGGCGAAACGGTCTATGAAGGTCAGGTTGTCGGAGAACACTGCAAGGATAATGATATTCCTGTAAATCCGGTAAAAGTAAAACAGATGAGCAATATGCGGGCGTCCGGCAAAGATGAATCTGCAAAGGTCAAGGCCGCACGAAAGATGAGCCTTGAAATAGCGATGGAATATATTCAGGCTGAAGAGCTTGTTGAAATTTGCCCCAATTCTATTCGAATCCGTAAGCGTTTCCTAAAAGAGGAAGACCGCCGCCGAGCAGCTCGAAAAGCATCTCAGTAATTTTTCCTGACTTGCACTAAGACTATCTCACTTCTTGAGCCCAGTCTCATTCTCGGTCCCCATGTGCCTGTGCCTGATGTTACGTAAAGCCAGCTGTTTTCATATTTGTGCAGACCTGATACAGGTTTATAGAATAATCCAACTATAAAATTAAAGGGGAATATTTGGCCTGCGTGGGTATGGCCGCATAATGCCAGGTTGATTTTCATTTGTGAAAGTATTTTAATGGGCACAGGTCTGTGCGAAAGCAGCACTGTGAATTTGGACTGGTCTATATTTAACTTACTGATAATGTTTCCTATGTTTTTTATATCATCGCTTTCGTCAATGCCTATAATTTGAATACTGTTAAAATCCGCGGTTTCATCCTTTAGAGTCTTGATATTTGCCTGTGAAAGAAGTTCTATTACGTTTACCCGCTTGGTGTATCCTTCGTGATTACCGGTAACGAAAAAGACAGGGGCCTTGAGATTTTTCAAATTTGCGACGACTTCCTGTTTGTTGTTGCCTAAACTGTCAACCATATCGCCGGTGATAAAAATCAGCTCCGGATTTAAAGCGTTTGTTCTCTCGATGACTCTTTTTAGAAAATTAATACTTACAGAGCCGAGATGAATGTCGGAAAGCTGGACCATATTACAATTGGTATTGCCGGGGATTGTCAGTTTTTTGATGTGGATTAATTGCGCGTTAATCATCGAATATATAGTTACAATAGCGGCGATTGACAATATCCAAGCCCCTGCGATGGAAGGCGGGATTTTGACAAATAATCTTGTAATTTCGTAAATAATCAGGGTTGAAAACAACAGCCACAGGATTCCATACCAGTGGACGACCACCACATATACAATTTTTGTGATAATATTATCAAAGGAATGTCTGAGCATTGCCGAGCCTATTAG
>JAFGGH010000073.1 GCA_016930645.1 Sedimentisphaerales bacterium | reverse complement strand
GTGTCAAAAAAGCCTGCTGAACCAACTTTCAACCAAAATCACCTGCCGCCGCTGATTTTAATCCCCCTATGAAATATGCGGGTTAATTGGGTTTGAATTGGCTTTGTTTGGCTTTGTTTTTCTTGCAAATCTTTGTTTTTGAGCTGATAATGGGGGAAATTGGCTTTGTTTTGTAAAAAAAGGTGTGATTTGTAGAGGCCTCTCTACAAATGTAGAGTCGTAAGCTCTGAGGTTACAGAAAGATAGCCACATAAGGCGCAAAAAACACAAAAATGTAATAAAACGTATTCATAACATATTGATTAACAAGGACTTATGATGGTATAGTAATTATTGATATTCCTAAACAAGTTGTCGTGCCCGTCTTCACTTCGTTTCGCCGAGGCAGGCCGACAACTGCTAAACAATTATGAATGTTCGTTTTTACGTCAAAAATGACGTTTGTGGTTCACTATTGAGTGAACTATTACGTATTTTACCATGTGAGCAAACATTTGTCAAGAGAAATCTCGAAAAAATTCCGAATTTTTTTGAGAGAATACAGAATACAGAAGACAGAATTCAGAATATCCACCCTTTGTGGACAAGTGCGGTTTTGCCAGAATTTGCCTTGTCTTTGATGGGATTGGCGATAGAATTAATCGCAGTTATTCGTATTGCGTCTTACGTTATGCTGTCGAGCGAATACCCATTAATAAATGGCTGTAATAGGCTTAAATTAGGCGTTTAGCAGCCTATTTTTTTCTTGCATAAAAGTCCTAATGTGTTATAATACGTCATATTACACGTATATGGCTATCTTAAGAGGAAGATGGCTGAGGTACGTTTTTTAGCATTCCTTCTAAATAGCCTTTAGCAAATATAAACAGAACGAGCAAAGTATGTTTGGGAGAAAAGAAAATGAAGTTTAAAACCTTTATTTTGGCAACTATCCTTCTATTTTCGTACTCATTTAATAATTCTTTATGGGCTGAGCCAACAACGGCACATGAGGCTGAAAAGGTTGTGCGAGGTTGGCTTAAAACTGATAATCGGCCTCTTAATGCACAGATTGGTCAACAGATTAGGAATGTTGAGATATTCACAGGTGTCAATGGCGAGCCGGTTTACTACATCGTTTATATGCAGCCTAACGGCTTTGTGATTGTTTCAGCCGATGACCTGTTAGAGCCCATAATAGGATTTGTTGAACAGGGAATCTTCGACCCTTCACTTGACAATCCGTTAGGTGCATTGGTTACCAGAGACCTTAACGGCAGAATGGATGCTGCACGTCGGCATAGTCAAACTGGAATAGCTTTGCCTGCTGAAAAAGCAGAGAAAGCTCAAAATAGATGGAATAGCTTAATCAGATTAGGTATGGATGGAGGATATAATGTACAAACGGGTTCCGGAATCGGCAGCATATCCGAGGTTCGCGTTGCTCCATTACTGCAGAGTCTATGGGGCCAGCGTGCAGCCTGCAGTTTGTGGTGCTATAACTATTATGTTGCCTTAAATATCATTGGCAGTGGTTATGCCGGTTGTGTTGCTACGGCTATGGCACAACTTATGCGATACCATCAGTATCCTACAGATGGAATTGGCATAAAAAACTATACTATCTATATAAATGGAGTGGCAGACGATGCAAACACACTCGGCGGAGATGAAAATGGAGGTGCTTATAACTGGAGCCAGATGCCGCTGAACCCTGAAGCTAATTGTCCTGTACTTCCGGAAGCCCAGCGAAAGGCCATTGGATCGCTTTGTTACGATGCAGGGCTAAGTGTCAATATGAACTATCGCAACACATCACCGCCAGGCTCAACTGCTGATACGCTTAAAGCTTCCGATGCATTGAAAGATCTTTTCGGGTATGGCAACGCAGTTAAAGGCTATAACGGCGGCAATAATATTGGCTCAGGTCTGACGAATATGATAAATCCTAATCTTGATGCCAAGGACCCTGTTCTGCTTGGTATAACCGGCAGCAGCGGCGGCCACGCTATTGTCTGTGATGGATATGGATTTGATGGGGAAACTCCTTACCATCATCTGAATATGGGCTGGGATGGTGATGATAACGCCTGGTACAATTTGCCGGATATTGATACGGATAAAGACGACTACACATCTGTGTATAAATGTGTTTATAATGTTCACATAACCGCTGCCGGCGACGGCGAAATCATTAGTGGACGAATCTTTGATGCTTGTGGTATCCCTATTCCTAATCCTATCGTGTATGCAGACCCGAATGAAGAACCGCCGGTTTTGATTGCCTGCTCTGACTCAGACAGTAATGGTATATACGCATTTGACAACCTGGAATCGAACAAGACTTATATTGTATCTCCGCTGGTCATAGGATACATTTTCACCAGCCAGGAGGTTACAACCGGAGCAAGCGTGGATAATGCTAATGTATCGGGTAACGTATGGGGCATAGATTTTTACGGTGAAGTTTTTGCAATTACAAATATCACGCCGGCATCAGGGCCGCCTGGGGCGTATATTAAAATCGAAGGTGACAATTTTGGCGATACACCGGGGCATGTGATTTTTAACGGTGGTGACTGGGGCGAAGAATTGCAATGGAGCAATACACTAATTTACTGTACGGTTCCTTCTGATGCTTTAAGTGGTGATGTTAAAATTGCTACAGCAGAATCGCAGCTTAGTGCACCGAAATACTTCGAAGTCACCGAGCCGAACGAGCTGATTGTGGACAACAATAATTGCACGCCTGGTATGGAAAACGGAACCGAAGACTATCCGTTCAGTACGATACAAAGAGGAATCAACGCCGGCAAATCCGGTATGAAAGTCATCGTCAAACCGAATATCTACTACGAAAATATCGATTTCAAAGGCATAGACATAATCCTGACAAGTGTCGACGCAAACGATACCAATATTGTCGAAAGTACAGTTATAGATGGAAATGAAAATGGAAGCGTAGTCTTATTTGACAGCGGAGAGAGTCTTAATTGTGTTATCAGAGGGTTGACAATAAGAAATGGCTCCGCAGCTTACGGAGGCGGAATATATTGTGGTAATAGTGCGCCGACTATAGAGAAATGCCTTATTACATATAATGACGCGGACCACGGCGGCGGCATCAGCAGTTTTGATTTCAGCCCGACAGTACAGGATTGCCGCATAATCTACAATTCAGCGGACGAAGGCGGCGGACTCTACTTCTATACCTGCCAGCCGACGGTTAAACGCTGCCTCATTGCCGGAAACGCTGTTACCAGCCTTGGAGGCGGAATATATCTTGAAGGCTATCTGTACACCCACTTTCCTGTAATCGAAAACTCGCTTATTATCGGAAACTCAGCACAATATGGCGGCGGCGTATTCAATAAGAACAGCAATCCTTATATTGAACATTGTGACATAATATCAAATAAAGCGACTGTTGGCGGCGGAGGTATCACTGTATGTAATGGTGTTTTAATTGTGGACCATGATATCTTCTGGACCAATACAGCCCCTTCGGGAGCTTCTGTTGTTATATTCAACTGTGGCGGTTTTGCTGAGGTTACAATTGCTTACTGCGATATGCAGGGAGGATTAGCCGGTATTATAGATCTAACAGGCTCATCGCTTCACTGGCACGCAACAAATATAAATTCTGACCCTCTTTTCGTCGAGGAACCTTATCCCGGTCCGGATGGAAGCTTTGACGACGTCAACGACTCTTTCGGCGACCTGCATATCGATTACATTTCACCGTGCATCGACGCAGGCGACCCATGCTTTGCCGATTCTAGCGCCCTCGATTTCGATAGCCGCACCAGAGTTGTTGACGGTGATTGTAATGATGTCAACACAATTGACATCGGCGCTTATGAGTTTAACTATGTTTATCTTGGAGACTTTGCGGGCGATTGTGATGTCGATTTTGGTGACTTTGCTGTTCTGGCAGAAAGCTACCAGCAGGATAATCCTACAATAGACATTGCCCCTTTCCTTAATCCGGATGGCATAATTGACTTTAAGGAACTGCTGATACTCTGTGATAACTGGCTGGAGGGATGCGACTGACCTTGTCTGTAAGGCTTGAGTCGGTTTAACGAGGATTTATTTGGAGCAAAATGGCCCAAAAACGTGATTCTAATTTCTTTAAAAAAAGCTTAAATCAATTGACATCTTGATTTGGCCGATATATAATAGTACCGTATTTTGGGCGTAAACGCCCGGATACGAACCTGAAACGCCCCGATAATCGGGGGGTTACGGTGTAATAGTGGGGTAAAAACCCCGAAGTGGCAGCATTGCCGATATAACGGCAATGCGGTTTTTCGGGCAAGTCCCCAAAAGCTGTTAAAGACTGGAATCAATCAGGAAAGGAATTTAGATGTCCGCAAAGAAAACATCCACGGCGAAATCCGCCAAACCAAAAGCCGAATCTTCCCTTAAAACCGGCGCCCAAATAATTGTCGATACTCTCGTCGAGCAGGGTGTCGATGTTTTATTCGGTTATCTCGGCGGTGTTGTACTGCCGCTGTTCGACAAGCTCTACGATGCCCCGATAAAAGTTATAATCCCGCGTCACGAGCAAGGCGGCTGCCATGCGGCCGATGCTTATGCCCGCGCAAGCGGCAAGGTAGGCGTCGTCATCGCGACCAGCGGCCCGGGCGCCTGCAATCTTGTAACCGGTTTAGCTACGGCGATGATGGATTCGGTCCCGATGGTTGCCCTGACAGGCCAGGTGCGAACCGAGCTTATCGGCAACGACGCCTTTCAGGAGGCCGACACTACCGGTATAACTCGTCCTGTCACAAAACATAACTGCATCGTCAAGGATGTTAAAGACCTTGCGCGGACAATACGCGAGGCCTTTCATATCGCCTCGACAGGCAGGCCCGGCCCGGTTCTTGTCGATATTCCGGTCGATGTCGAGGTTGATAAATATACTCCCGACGGCTCCAAAGAAATGCAGTTGCCCGGATACAAATTAAAATATAAAGGCCACGGCCGACAAATATCAAATGCCGCAAAGGCCATAAATGATTCCGACAGGCCGGTGCTGTATGTTGGCGGTGGCATTATAAGTGCAAACGCATCGGAAGAATTACGTCAGCTTGCCGACAAAGCGAATATACCGGTAACTATGACCTTGATGGGTCTGGGAAGTTACGACCAGACCAAGCCTCATTCTCTCGATATGCTTGGAATGCACGGCTCAGCCTACGCCAACTATGCCGTCCAGCAGTGCGATTTACTCATTGCGGTCGGCGCTCGTTTTGATGACCGTGTAACCGGCAAGATTAAGACTTTCGCGCCGCACGCGAAAATCATTCATATAGATATCGACCCTGCCAGCATATCCAAGAATGTCCATGTCGATATTCCGGTCGTCGGTGACGCCAGGGATATTCTGCCGGCCATTACCAAAGAAATTAAGCATAAAGACCGAGCCGAATGGTTCGTCAAAATCGCCGAATGGAAAAAGAAGTTTCCGTTCAAGTACGATAAAAACTCCGGCAAGATAAAGCCTCAGTACGTCATCGATGAAATATGCACCCAGACAAAAAACAGCGCGATTATCACAACCGGCGTAGGCCAGGCGCAAATGTGGACAGCTCAGTTTTATAAGTTTACCAGGCCGCGTCAGTTTTTAAGCTCCGGCGGACTGGGAACTATGGGTTACGGCCTGCCGGCAGCGATTGGGGCACAGGTTGCTATGCCGAAAGAGACGGTTATCGATATCGACGGCGACCACAGCTTCAATATGACGATGACCGAGCTGGCTACGGCCGTTCAGTATGAGCTGCCGATTAAGGTCTGCATTATTAACAACGGCTATATGGGTATGGTGCGGCAGTGGCAGGAACTGTTCTACGGCAGGCGGTACTCGTGCAGCTCCCTGAAGAATCCGAACTACGAGGAAGTCGCAAAAGCGCTCGGCGCTGTCGGCATTTCCTGCGACAAAAAAGAGGATGTCCCTAAGGTCGTTAATCAGATGCTCGCCGAGAAGAAGCCCTGCGTCGTCAATTTCCACGTTGAGCCGGAAGAAAACGTCTGGCCTATGGTCGCTGCAGGCGCCAGCCTCGATGAAATGGACGGTCTGGACATTCTCGAATCATTAATATAAAATAGCTCCTGACCCCTTTTTGAGAGGACGCAAAATGAAACATATAATAAGCGCTTTGGTTGAAAATAAACCCGGAGTTCTTGCCCACATCGCCGGAATGTTCGCCGCGCGTGCATTCAATATTGATTCGCTGGTTGTCGGCAGAACAGAAGATGAGGCCCTTAGCCGTATGACGATTGTTGTTGTAGGCGATGACAAGGTTGTCGAGCAGGTCCGCAAACAGCTCGCCAAGATTATCTCGGTTGTCAAGGTGCAGGACTATGTCGGCCAGCCGGTAGTCGCTCGTGATTTAATGCTGATTAGCGTCTCTGCACCGCCGGAAAAACGCCCGGAAATCCTTGCGCTTATAGAGATGTTCAAAGGCAAGGTCGTTGATATAGGCCAGAAATTCGTGATGGTGGAAATATCAGGCCCGGAAGCGAAAATCGAGGCCTTTATAAATGTTTGCCGCCCGTACGGCATCAAGGCCACCGCCCGCACAGGCACGATTGCAATGCCGCGACAAGCCAAAACCGAATCGAAGTCAGAGAATGGTGATTAGATAATAGTGAGTAGTGAGTAGTTAATATCGATCCGCCTGCGGCGGACAAGTACGGGATACGCCTGATGCGTACAAGTACTCGATGCTCGTTATTTTTTTGACGCCGATTTCGCTGATTTCACAGAGATATATAGCCACAAAAGACACAAAAAACACAAAATTTGGAACCACGGATTGCGCGGATTATACGGATTTTATCTTACCACGAAGAACGCTAAGGATACGAATTACTTAGACAGGATAACCCACCTTCGCCGAGGCTACGGTGGGCAGGCCCACCTTCGCCGAGGCTACGGTGGGCAGGCCC
>JAFGGH010000072.1 GCA_016930645.1 Sedimentisphaerales bacterium | reverse complement strand
TTGCTCAATCTTTTCTTTCTCAACTGCTACTGCTACGCAGTATGTGCCAAAGCTAAGCATATTAACATTTTAGAGCAAGATCGTTCGTCCACAGATGCTGCGCATCTAATACCAAAGCTTTTAAGAGTAATTAAGTAATTAAGTAATTAAGCACATACTTAAGTCGTGTTCTAACGGTTGGGAGTTTGGAGGCTGATTTTTAGACGCTGAGCCGCCTACGCCAAGGCTTCGGCGAGACAAGTTTCGCAGATTGCGCAGAGACATTTTTAACAACAAATTACACGAATTATCACAAAATTGTATCGGGCTGGTTTATGTTTTTGATAAGATTTCTTTTGCGTGTGGACTTGCCAGAACACTTTGGTTTACCAGGCCTAATTTAGTTTAGAGAGAAAGAGTTGAGGGAAAATAATAATGAAATTTGAAGGTTACCCCAATTTACATCCGTGTTTTGTGCATCCATCCGCTAAGATTTCATCAAGATCCTCTGGCCATAACATCTCACGTCTGCCTTTGGCATTTTTGAAGTTCGTTCCTAATGCGTAGCCGAAACCATAGCTGTTATAAAGGGCTATGGCCCTTTGGCTTTCATTCTTAGTGCGGCATCGTAGTATTGCATAATAAAGCATCATTTTGGCTGCGTTGCAACCTGCCTGAGCAGCAGTCATTTCGGACCATTCTTTAGGCACTCCGTGGGAATAGATAGCTTCGCCAACCTTTCCCATGTACCAAAAAGTCATTTCAAAGGCAGCAGCGGCAAGGGCTTCTTTAGACCACCTTAGAGTGATTTGCCACAGGTCATCTCTAATTCTTACTATTGAGTCCTCCGGTTTTTTGGGAACACCGGGATCAACATGTAGCAAGCGTCCATGTTTTGTTGTTTCAAAGCGGAATGTGCGAGGCAACTTCAAGTCGTCAGGCAACACAGCGATTCGAACCACCTGTCGTTTCTTCCCATAGCCAACAATAACATTTTCAGGAGGATAGTCCGTATCATTCACACATAAACCTTCTTTTGCTCTTGCTATGTGTTTATCAAGTTGCGATTTAAGATTCTTCTTTGATTGAAAATATGATTTAACCTCCGCAACACCTGCTACAGTTACCGTGTTAGGTTTTTCAATTAAAATATGAAAGTCAGCGCCTTTAAGAATACCTTTGCGAGTTTTCCTGTGCACGCCCACCACATCACCGATATAGAGCCTTGCAGCTTCGGCAAGTATGCCTTTTCTCTTTAGCTTTTTTAGAACCTTACAGCAAGGCGCGGCGGCAAGTAACTCTCCGAGAGCGCCCTGAAAATAGTTGATGACACGATAATAAATAAATCTAATGGCGGCAGCAGTTTCGTCATCGGAAAGACGTTTGGAGACCATCTTCGGGGGAATCTTACCGCTGTCTTCATAAGGTCCATCCCTGAGAAACCGCTGGAAAAGAATATTGCGTTCGTTGGTTTCAATGGTGCGGATTGATTCCGATAGAGCTTCGCGGAAGACCGACAAAGGATCTGAACCAGCAGGGAATACAGCACCAGCAGCTATAGCTTTTCCCAGCGAAACCTCTACATCCTTTCCAAGGGCTTTTCCGAGAATCTCGAATCCAACGGTGTCAACCAATCTATTGGTATGAATGCTCATAACGAGTACTTTTATTATATCTTTATATTGCCCGCTCGGGCTTTTATTTTTTATAAGAAATCTTTTGCGTGTTTCTCATAATATTTAAAGCCGGTGCGGGAGATAATCAAAGAAAAAATCCTAATTTCTAAATCCGCCTATACTAAAGCTACCCGCCTAAGGCGGGCAAGCGGCGGACAAGTCCTAAATCCGTCCTTCGTCCTGAAATCAGGACTACGGAGGACAGGCAAATTCGAAATTCTAATACTCAAAAATACACGTTTTAAGCGAAGTATTCTCTGAGGATTTCGCTTGCAACGGGTGGGCAGCCTGGTACGAATATTCCGCAGTCTTTATGTTTGGCAGTACAGTTGCCGATGCATAGTGTGCCGGGCGGGAGCTCTTCGTGGCCTTTACCGATGGCGATAATGATATTCTTGTCTTTCGATACATTTTTACGCAACTGTTTTGCGTGACGCTGCAAGAACATTAACAGAGTTGACTGGCAGGCGCTGCAGGATTGTATGTCTAAAATAGTAAATCCCGGGAATTCCACGGAAAGTTTAATCGGCGGCGGCTCGAATGGGTTTTTAAGGTCTTTCCAATTTTCAGGAGATACATTAATTTTATCGAGGTCAATGACTCCGTAGCCGCGTTCTGCGCCGATTTTCAAATGGGGGACATCGTGTGCGGATATTCCCATTAACTCACACGCTATCGAATCGGCGGCAAAGGCATCGGATGCTACGAGTACGACGTCGAGCGTTTTAGGTTTGCCGGCGCTCGGGCCAAGTCCTTCCATTCCAATCGTACCATCAATGATGGATAGATGCGGGCGCAGTACCGAGGCCATATCGGCTATGGCTATGTCGAGAGGTTTTTCCTGGTGTTCGGGGAGCTGCGGGAGCATGTGGAGGTCGACTTTCGAGCGCCGCCACAGGCAGCCTTTCATGTTTTTGACCGACAGGGTTACGCCTGTATGCATGTGTGTCTTCATTACGGGAATCGAAACAATAATATCGTATTCGGTGACTTCCCTGCACAGTTTAAGTGATTTAATCGCGACGCCATCGGTGATATCGACAGGGACGTATTGCCGAACGTCCATATCGAGCAAGGGGCAATTTTGTTCTTCGGCGACGGATTTAATTCCACTGGTTTCGAAGGCCTGGGACATATTGACACCGGTGATAGGGCTTTCGCCGACGGCGACGGCTGCTCCGGCATCTTTGAAAGCGTCAATTGCGGCGGCTACGACCTGGGGGTTCGTGATAATGCCCGTTTGTGGTTTTGCATCTCGCCCGATGTTGGGCTTTAGCAGGACGCGTTTATTCTTTGCCGGTGATAAATCGATATTGGCAAGAGCTTTTCGTGTATTGTTATAAGGGCCGTTTCCCGAAGCACAAAAAACCGACGTACGGGATTTGTCAGGCTCGAAAACTGTAAGTTCAGGACGATTATTTTCCGGGCCTGGTGCATTATTTAACGGCGTTTTTTTCATTTCTTCAGCTTTTCTAAATTAATAAAAACAACAATTAAGCAGACATTACCCCAATCATCCACAGTCGTCAAGTTTCCGGATTTCTTTCGCTGTGGTTAGAATGATAAATAACACACATGCATAGCCCCCTGCGTTGCAGGGGGCTGACAAAATTCGGATTTTTGTTTCGTAATCCGATAAAAACACGGGCTAAACAGCGAATCGGGATTGATAAACAATTTATAAGTTTCTGCTTGACGTGAACGGCTAAATGGGTACTATTTATCCGTACACCTATATGCTGAACAAAACAACTGAGTTCGTTGTGGGTCTTGCAAAGGAACAAGAAAAAAGGAATTTATTTGGCGTAGTTTTTTGAAAGGGAGTAAAGATGCGAGCTGCAAAATGTTTAGCGTTTATATCATTAACGGCAATAGTCCTTCTGACAGTCGGATGTGAACCCGAATGCAAAGACCTCAGGGTGCAGAATAACACTCAGCGGAAAAGGATATCAGAACTCGAAAGCGAGACTCAAAGTACCAAGCTTCAAATGGACCAGCTACAAAGGCAACTGACAGCGTTAAAGGAGCGAGAGGGAATCGAAGGCGGCGCACTTCAGGAAAAGGTCGATGCCCTTACAAAGGCAATCGAAGACAAGCAGGCCCTGATTGACGCTATGCAGGAGCAGCTTCTTCGCGGCGGCGCGCAACTGCCTGTCGAATTAAGCACAATGCTGAAAGAGTTCGCTGCAAGTCAGCCTATGGTGACATTCGATGAAAATAAAGGGATTGTAAAATTCGAAAGCGACCTGCTCTTCGATGCGGGCAGTGATACAGTCGCGGCATCGGCTGTAGAGGCGGTTCAGCAGCTATGTAACATACTGGCTTCGGAGCAGGCCAAACAATTCGATATTATAATCGCCGGCCATACCGATGATATTCCCATCGGCAAACCTGAAACCAGAGCAAAACACCCGACGAACTGGCATCTTTCGGCGCACAGAGCGATATCCGTACTGAATATTATGACCAAAAACGGCATCGCTCCGGAAAGAGTAAGCGAAAGAGGCTTTGGTGAATACCGGCCTGTATCTCCAAACAAACCCAACAAAAAAGGTAACCAGCTGAACAGACGGGTGGAAATCTATATCGTTCCAAAGGGCATGTAATTCAGCTGTCTTGAAAAAAGCCAATAATCCGTTATCATATCAAACGAGATGGGGAATAGTGTAACGGTAGCACAACTGACTCTGGATCAGTTAGTCGGGGTTCGAATCCCTGTTCCCCAGTTCAACAATCGGATTTTCGAGAGTGGAGTTTTAGCGCCCGTAGCTCAATTGGATAGAGTCGCGGACTTCGAATCCGAAGGTTGCAGGTTCGAGTCCTGCCGGGCGCGTTTTTTATATCTTTCACCGGTAATGCAAATAAATCATTTCTTCGACTTCCTGTCGAGCAGCTCATCGGCAATTTTTTTGGCTTCATAAACTTTGTACAGCGATTCTATAATCGCCTGGGAATTGACCGAAACCGCCCTTGCAACCTCATCGGAATAGGAAAAGTCAGTCACAAGCGACTGAATATTTCCATCGAATATAATCCCTACGAACTCGCCTTTACTGTTTACAACGGGGCTGCCGGAATTGCCGCCTGTAATATCAACGGTGGTGACAAAATTCATCGGTGTTTTCAGGTCGAGCTTGTTTTTACGTTTAATCCACCTTTCAGGAAGGTCGAAAGGCGGTTTGTATTCGTGCTCTTTTGCCCTTTTATAAAGGCCTGCTAAGTTTGTCTGATATGGAATTTTTTGGTTGTTTTCCTCGTATCCCTTCGCTCTACCGAAGGCCAAACGTAAAGTAAATGTCGCATCCGGGTAATTACTCGTACCTTCAATAGTAAAGCGTGCTTTGGTAATATCGGCGTGGGCCTGCTGTTTTATCTCGTCCTGAATTTCCATTATCAACCGGACCGCTCTGGCATCGGCGTCAACAATCCTCGCAAGGGCTATCATCGGGTCATTAGCGGTGTCTACAGCAGCCTTTCCGCCATCGTACAACTTTCTGCGAAAATCAACGGATTTTAATTTAGTACCTTTTACCAGTTCTATCGCACGCTGTTGCGGACTTTTGCCGTCAAGGACTTTTTGCACCAAAGGGTCGGAATACCCGATGTTCATAACCAGCCAGGTGAGTGAATCAGCTAACTTCAACTCTTCAAGGTCGTCGTATATCGGTTTCTCAGAGAAAAGCTGAAACTCCAGCGACTCAAGCCCGGCATCGCCAAACTCTCTAAGACGTTCGGCGTTGGGTTTTGCAAGCTCATCTGATGCACGAAGCAATGTTCGCGCTATATAAAACAGCTCGCTATAAAATCCTTTCCAGCTTTCCAGTAACTGGTAACGCAGCTCGTTTTCAGAAATTGACTTTTGAGCTTCAGCAATCCTACCGAACGCATCGGAGGCGTATTTAAGGTCTTGCTTTGCAGCTATGGCTTGTCGAAATTTTCCTTCTTCGGTTTTCTTTTTGGTGAAGAAATCCGGTTCAAGAAGGCCTGCGTACATTCCGTTTAACCTTTTGCGGCTGTTTACAATTCCAAATAAATCGTCCTTTGCGCGTCTTGCATCTTCTTTATTTTCGTTGCTGTAAACACTTAAAAGCACCTCGGTTTTTTTCAGCCATTTCAGCCGGTACGGAAAGCTAACATCACGAAGATATTCCAATTCAGCGACGGTGAAATCACGATTGGTATGCCCCGGATGGCCGGAAACAAAAATCAATTCATTTTCACCAACACCGAACCGGCTCCATTTGAGGTAATGTTCGATTTTTGCGGGTTTATCATTCTCATAGATACGGAACAAACAAAAATCAAGACAATATCTCGGATATTCGAAGTTGTCCGGGTCGCCTCCGAAAAAGGTTATCTGTCTCTCCGGAGCAAAGGCCAGGCGGACATCCGTATATTTTTTAAAGCGATACAAATGATAAAGACCACCCTGGTAGAGTGTTACCACATCACTTCGCAAACCGGTTTTCTCGAGAGATTCCTTTTCTATCTGGGCCATCACCGCGCGCCTGGCAATAAAGGCCTCTTGCGCAGACATTTCCGGTTTGACCGAGGTATTAACCCGGTCTGTTACATCCTCAATACTAATCAGGACATTAAGCTCAAGGTCGAGACAACGTTTTTCCTGCGCGTTTGTGCGGGCATTAAAACCGTTACGATAGTAGTCATTGTCCTTATCGCTGAACTTCTGGAGGGCATCGGCGCCAACGTGATGATTGGTAATCACCAGACCATTTTTCGACACAAAAGAACCCGAGCCGCCGCTGTTAAAACGTACAGACGCTTTTTGCAGATGCTCCAGCAACTCTTTAGTCGGTTCGAAGCCGTATCGATTTTTTAGAATCCTGACGGGAAAGTCATTATAAAGCCACATTCCTTCATCAGCACAAGCGGTTAAACCGCCTAACCAAACAACAGACATAAGCACGAACACACACTTTAAGGCTTTTAGCTTCTTCATAAAAAAACCTTCTAATTATCACGTTCTTGGCGAAATTTAACACATTGTTAAAAACCTCGAAAAATATAACATAAACTATAGAAATTGAAACCCTAAGCGTCCGAAAAATCCGCTAACCTTTGAAAATATTCACACATATTCTTTATTGTCCCATAAAATCTTTTTCTCTTCTTATATATTCGTATCAATCCTTTTATTACGACACTCTATTTTTTCAACCAAAATACATACAAAAAAAAGACGATATTCAATCGTTGCCGAGATACAGGCATTTACGCGATTTTACGAGCATTTTGAATGTCCAAAAATAGTGAAAAAATTAAACTGCCGCTGCTTATACCGGTAGCTTTGGCTTTGGCTGTGCTTTTAGGTTCAGCGATATTAGGTGTTTTCTGGCTCGGCAATAAAAATATCAAATATGATGCCGCTACCCGTCTTAACGGAGTCGAGCGTCTCTTGTCCTGGCAGATGAAATATAACACCAATCTTGTAAACGGTTTGGCAAGTTTTATTCAACAGGACAATGAACTGATACAGGCCTGGCAATCAAACGACAATAATGCTTTGGAAGAGCGAGCACAATACATTTTAAGTGTATTTAACGATAAATATGGGCTAAACACTTTATCCTTTTATAATAAAGATTTAACTTGTCTGTTGAAAGTCAACGGTGATTGTACAAATGATGCCAAATCAAAAAACATATATATCACACAAACAGCAATAAAAGGTGAATCCACTGAAGGCATGAAGCTTGAAAGGGACGGTAAATTAGTCTTTACGGTTGTTTATCCCTGGATAGTGGAACAAAAGATTACAGGATACATCGAGCTGAATCAAGACATCAAACAGATGGCTTTTGAGTTGAAGAAAACACTTAAGGCTGAGCTTTTATTTACAGTCAATAAATCCAATGTTGACCGGCAACATTACATAAGTAAAAACGTCGATAACACCGGCTTATCTAAATGGGACCAATTCGAACATTTCATAATATCCGAAAGTACGATTGACCATATGCCGGAAGGTTTAACCGACTTTATACGTTTCAGTCCCACCCATTACAGTCAGCCGCTATTTAGCATCAATGACGACGGCCAGAAGTATTACGGTGGATTTTTAAGATTAAACAATGCATCAGGACAGGGTCTCGGAGATATTATCGTACTAATAAACGTTACCGATATGTATACCTCACAAATGAAAATGACGGTAACACTCATAGTTTTCTGCACAATTATCGCGATCGTATTATTTATGCTGTTCTATCTACATATACTCAGAATCGAGAAAAAACTCGATAGACACAGGGAAAACCTTCATACCGAAATACAGCAACGTCAATTGACGGAAGAAGAACTTAAAAATGCAAAATTGCGTGCGGAACAGGTACAAAATGAAATAAAGCAGGTAAATAAACAATTAAAGGCTTCAGTAAGCCGCGCCAATAAGTTCGCCGACCAGGCAATAGTAGCCGACGTAGCTAAAAGTCAGTTTTTGGCCAATATGAGCCACGAAATAAGAACTCCCATGAACGCAATAATCGGATTCAGCGATATTCTTGCAGAAGATAAGTTAGACAAAATACAGGAAAAACATGTTAATATTATCCGGGAAAGCAGCAAAAATCTTCTTCAGATAATCAATGATATACTTGATTTTTCCAAAATTGAAGCCGGCAAACTGCAAATTGAAAAGATAGATTGTTCCCTGAAAAAAATTATCGAAAACATAAAACTAATGATGTCACCTGCTGCTGAAAGGAAAAATCTTGAATTCAAAACAATCTGTTCAAAAGACCTCCCCGCAGTGATAAGAACCGATCCAGTCAGACTCCAGCAATGTTTAATAAACCTCATCAATAACGCTATAAAATTCACAGAACAAGGCTATGTTCAGCTAAATGTCTGCCTTGTACAGAAAGAAGAAGGACCGTTTATCAAATTCGATATTAAAGACACCGGGATAGGAATCTCTCCCGATAAATTACACAGTATTTTCGATGCATTTATTCAGGCGGATGGTGACACTACACGTAAATACGGAGGTACCGGATTAGGGCTTGCCATAGCCAAGAACCTGGTAAATCTTCTCGAAGGAGAATTATCCGTAGAAAGCCATGTCGGTCAGGGCTCACAATTTTCAATTCTTTTGCCTGCCGGCACAGATATTAAAAATAAGCCTACAATTAATGAGTCCTGCGAAGTCCCCGACGAGCAAAACAGCGGTTTTGTAAAATATGACGACCAGAAATTTACCGGTAAAGTTCTCATTGTCGAGGATACACCAACGAACCAAATGTTGATTCGTCTTTTACTTGAAAAAATCGGTTTGGAAGTTACTGTAGCCTCGAACGGTAAAGAAGCACTTGAAAAAACCAAAAACAGATCTTTCGATTTAATCTTTATGGATATGCATATGCCTGTCATGAGCGGTTACGAGGCAACGCAGGAATTAAGGAAAATGGGAATAAATATTCCAATTATTGCATTAACCGCAAGTGTATTGAAAGGCGACAAGGTGAAATGTATAGAAATCGGCTGTGACGATTACTTAGGCAAGCCGATTGACCGTAAAAGCCTGCTTGATATCCTAAATAAATATCTGAAAAAACCAAGCAAAACAATAGAGCACAGTATTGTGTCATAAAATTAATCGGCGCTCCGTCGCCATAGCTATGGAGCGTCGGCGACTGACACTCTCATAACCAGTTCTTCTGCCGCAGCTTGTACATTCTTCCGGCCTGTCTTAATCTGATAATCGAGATCAGCAAGTTCCTCAAGCAGCGTGCCGATTTGACATAATGAAGCTTGTTTAAGGCCCTCAAAAAAATTATCGCGGTCATACCATATCCGAATCTTTTCAGCGATGTTCCGTTCGCTGATACCTTGTAACAGCATCGCCTTAGCGGTGAACATTCGACGAAGGTGATAGGCAAAAGCTCCGACAAATGTATACTCAGCAGATTTATCCTGGCTGAACACCTGTCGAAGCAGATTCAGGGCATTGGCCGTATCTTTACGAATGACAGAATTAATAACATCGAATAAATTGTAAAGACGATTATGCCCCGTCAGACTATCAACATCACTTACAGATATCTGTTTTTTATCCGCAGTATAAACAGCAAGTTTATCAATCTCATTATATAGCTGCGGCAGCTGGTCGCCTATAAACTCCACCAAAAGCATGGCGGCTTCGGAAGCTAATTGTTTACCATGAGCCTGGCTGGCATAATCTTTTAATCTTGCGGGTAATTCCCTGGCCGAAGGCTGAGAAACCGTAATCAGCTTGCCTGTCTTATTTAACTTTTTTGCAAATTTGGTACGCGCATCCAGATTATCCACCGTCATCACGAGAACTCCCGTAGATGCCGGCTTGTCGAGATAATTTTCAAGAAGCTGTCGGTTATTGCTGATAAAGTTACCAGCTTGCTTTATAACAACTACCCGTATTTTAGCCAGAAAAGGAAGCGTACGCAACTCATCAAATACTTCAGTAACCGATGCCTTGTCCGCATCCGGCTTTGATAGTCCTGTGGCCCGGTCCTGCTGCCCTATCAATTCATCGAGCAGTTTGTCGCATTCGGCATTAACAGAAGACGCGTCCTTGCCTGCAATAACATAGACGGGCAAATAACTTTTTGATGATTTGTAAGTGGTTTTCGTCTGCATAATTTTAGCGTTATCTTTATTAACATCAGGGTTCTAACGGCTGTGACCAGGACGCCAGTGGTACAAGCTTATGGTCTTTTAATTTCACTTTTTGCGGCGCCGGTGTCAATCGCACAGCTAAACGCATTTCTTCATCAGGTGAGAGTTTTACTTCAAAGCCGACCATCCTTGTACCGGGATTTGGCTGGTCATAATCGGCACGCGGTTCGGTCGAATATACGGCCAGCTTTGCGTTATCAGGGCTTAGAATTTCGAACAGCATTTCTTTGCCGTCCAGCGAGAGCAAAGCCAGTTTGCCTGATTGAATATTAACTTCGGCAGGAGTTGCCATGGCCCATCGAATTGTGGCCGGCTGATTTACGTCCTGCAGCTCATCCTGTATTATAATCTGTCCGGCAGGCATCAAGGCCCCTCCTCTAACAGCCTTTGCAAGCTGGCCTTTATAGACACTTGTCATATCAATAACAGCGTGGGGAAATTCTTTTTTGTCCGAGTAATGAGTAATCGTCGCCATACCTCTTACACGCTGCTGTTGGTTGTTCACGACGAGCGTATTATGCGAAAAGTTGTTATAGCGGAAAATTTTCCACCTGTCGGAATTTTGGCTTCTATTCCAGAGGTCCATTCCGAGTGTCTCAATTTTATTATAATTTTCCGGCCCGAAGTCAATCGCCCAGCGAACACCTTCGGCGTCAATAACAAACGAGCCTGCATCCATATGGCCATGCTCGGTACCGGGTGAGCCGCCTTTTATACCAAGATAGACCGCGTCCGGGTCTGTCCAGCTCGAACGGAACACCGCGACCGGATTGGCCCCCCTGCCCATCCAGCAAAGCTCTTTTGGCACTTCTATATCTACGTTACTCCACAGCAATATTAATGACGCACATCGATGTTCAAGCAATTTTAACGGTTCGTCTTTTAATGCCTTTTGCCAGAATTGATTCTGATTCCACGATAAAGCCGGTTTGTTGTATTTTTGAACAAACCAGTAAATGGTCGGAATAAAAAGACCCTTCGAGCCGCAATCAGGATAATTAAAATACTGACCTGTGGGCCCCGTCATGTGGAGATAATAATCGGCGCTTTTGACAAAACCGTTTCTCTCAGATAATCCAAAGTCCGTCCCCAAAGCAGAATCCAGCGCGGCGAAAAGAAGAACATTATAAGAAGTCCCGTAAATCCAGTACCCCGGCCCTTCAGGGTAGGCACCATCCGGTTCATATTCGGCCATAGCAAACTGCACGCCATTTACGGAACGATGGACAATTGTTCGGGCAAGGTTGGGGTCATTTTCGGCAATGGCCAGTGCGCCAAGAGCCAAGCCGCCGTTGCAAACCTGGTTCCAGTTCATATTGCATTTTATCCACCAGTTCTGGCTGGATTCGACGAACGAAGGCTCGATACCCTTTGTAACAATCGCCTGCCTGATGGTTTGCCTGCTCTCTTCGGACAGGCCGTCATAAAGCCAGTCATAGCCAATAGCCAAAGCCGCCGTCATCTCGGCGACATCAAGATAATGGGCGGGATTCCAATCATCAAAAGCCGCCGCGGCGAGCATTTCCTTTTCGGCGCGTTTAAGATATTTGTCATCACCATCGATGAGGTATGCGGTACTTAGCATAAAAACTCTTTTCAAACACTCACGAGATACGTGCAATAAACGCTTGCCGGTCATAACGCGCTGAACGGGCTGACGCTCAAGTATTTTGTCCGCTTCCTGAAGCATAGAATCATAAAACGCTTTCAGCTTATCGTTTGTCCTGATTTTTTCCCGAAGGGCCGAAACCTGATTTTTATTTATGAAAAGTCTCGGGTGTGGAGGAAGGGGCTTATTAAAAGCCTGTTCTACTTTCTCAAGCGGGATATCGGTTATATATTCTTCGGCAAGTGAAATTTGAATAAATGCCAAAGCAAACGCAGTTAATAGAATGCGAGTTTTACTCATTATAAGTATCCCCCTTCAACTGATTCAAAACTTCTATTTCCGACAGAACGCGCCGATGAAGCAATTGTTTTCAGCTTTTCTTTCTTTTCTTTGCCGGCGCGGTTTCCTCTTTTGCTTGTTTTATCGCCTTGGTTTCCTTTTTAGCAGTTTTATCATTATCGTCCGAGTTTTCGGTTTTTTTGCTTTCGTCTTCAGCGCCGTTATCGTCCTGCTGCTCTTCCGGTGCGATTTTCGCAGCGGCAACAAGCTTATCACCTTCGCGGAGTTTTATCATTCTTACGCCCTGAGTATTTCTGCCGATAGAACGCAACTGGTCCAGGCCGGTGCGGATAATAATACCCTTGGCTGTTATCATCATAATCTCATCGGCGGCGTTAACAGATTTCATCGAAACAACCTTACCATTCCTTTCAGATGTTTTGATGTTCTTAATGCCTACGCCCCCGCGGCTCTGTGGTCGGTAATTATCCAATAATGTTCGCTTACCGTAACCGTTTTCACAAACGGTCAGCAGAGATCCGCCTTCTTCGGCTACCGCCATACCAACCACCTGGTCGCCTTTTCTCAGCCGAATCCCTATAACTCCACGGGATGCCCTTCCCATCGAACGCGCCTGTTTTTCCTTGAAACGTATCGCCATACCATCGCGAGTTCCTAATACAATGTCGTCTTTTCCTGATGTCAGCACGACGCCTATAACATCATCGTTCGGGTCGAGCTTAATCGCTATGACACCGGTCGAACGCGGATTGCTGTAAGCGCTTAACCTGGTCTTCTTGACCAGGCCGTTCTGCGTGGCCATCAGTAATTGACGCTCGGACTCTTCATCAACGTCCTCATCAAATTTGCTTACGTTAATAATCGAGGCTATCGTCTGGTCGCCAAGCTGCAGGAGGTTTGCAATACTTCTGCCGCGGCTCTGCCTCGACAAACTGGGGACATCATAAACTTTCAGCCAGTAGCACTTGCCGCGATTGGTAAATATCAATAAGTAATCGTGAGTAGATGCGGTAAACAAATGTTCAATAAAATCGCCTTCCTTTGTGTCCGAACCGATAATTCCCGTACCGCCTCTGCCCTGCCTGCGGTAAGTATCGCTCGGCAAACGTTTTATATAGCCGCTGTTACTAACCGTAACGATGACTTCTTCCTCGGCTATCAAATCTTCAATATTAAAATCCTCTATCATGCCGGCGATTTTTGTGCGCCTCGGGCTGGAATGCTTCTCCTTCATCTCGGCGACGTCATCACGAATAACTCCAAGCAGCACTTTTTCATTATTAAGTATCGCCTCATAACCTTTTATTTGTTCCATCAGGCCGGCATATTCATTAGCAAGCTTTTCAATTTCCAGCCCGGTAAGCCTTTGCAACTGCATTGTCAGGATGGCATCAGCCTGCGGGCCGGTCAGGTAGTGCTTGCCTTTGCTCTTTTCAATTACAAATTCTTTGGGAAGAATTTTCTTAAGAGTCGCAAGCTCCATAAGCTTAAGAGCTTTTTTCATCAGGTTCAGTTTAGCTGTCGGGGCATCCGGAGATTTTTTGATTATATCTATTATCTCATCAATGTCACTTAAAGCCAGAATCAGGCCCTCAAGAATATGAGCGCGGTTTCGGCATCGCCTCATAAGAAATGTACTTCGTCTGCGAATGACTACCTTACGATGCTCAAGGAAATGCGCCAAAAGCTGTTTGATATTCAGCGTCTCGGGCCGATTATTAACCAACGCAACATTAGAAATAGCAAACGTGTTCTGCAGCAGGGTATATTTGAATAATTTATTGAGAGCGATTTCAGGCTCTGCGTCCTTTTTCAATTCAACAACAATCCGAAGCCCCTTCCTGTCGGATTCGTCCCTGATATCCGAGATTTCCGCAATCTGGTTATTCTGAACACAATCAGCAATCTTCGAGACGATGGTAGTCTTGACAACCATATATGGAATTTCGGTAATGACAATATGAGTTTTGCCCCGCTTCGACTCTTCGACATCCGCTTTAGCGCGGACTGTCAGGTGCCCTTTACCGGTCGTATAAGCGTTAACGATACCTTTTTTGCCGCAGATAATACCGCCGGTCGGAAAGTCAGGGCCGGGAAGCACCTTCATTATGTCCTTGAAGCCGCAATTCGGGTCATCAATCATTAACAAAAGCGCATCACATACTTCGCCCAGATTATGCGGCGCAAGATTTGTCGCCATACCGACAGCGATACCGGTCGAGCCGTTGACAATTAAATTCGGAAATTTGGAAGGAAGCACAACAGGTTCGGTTCGGGTCTCGTCATAGTTGGGAATAAAATCGACCGTATCGTACTTAATGTCTTCGAGCATATCGGTCGCCGCCGCTGTCATACGTGCTTCGGTATAACGCATAGCGGCAGGCGGGTCGCCGTCTATACTGCCGAAATTGCCCTGCGGGTCGATAAGGCAGGTACGCATATTCCAATGCTGGCCCATTCGCACCAAAGTAGGATATACGACCGCTTCACCGTGAGGGTGGTAATTACCGCTGGTATCGCCGGAGATTTTCGCGCATTTACGGTGTTTGCTGCGAGGGCCGAGGTTCAAGTCATTCATCGCCACTAAAATACGCCTCTGAGAGGGCTTAAGTCCGTCCCTGACATCAGGCAGCGCACGGGAGACAATAACGCTCATCGAATAGTTTAGATATGAATTTTTCAGCTCTTCGAGAATGCTCATCTCCTCGAATCGCTCCTGCATTTTCTCAGTTTCTTTCATAGCCTGCCAGCGCTCTCTTAAACAAGACGTCCATGTTCAATTACTCTTTGTCATTTCGAGCGGAATCCCGACTTTTACCAGCCTATGGCTGGTGTCGGGATGAAGTCGAGAAATCTAATAGATTTCTCCATTTCGTCCCGATGTATCCCGAAGTACTTCGGGAGGGCTCCAGTCGAAATGACATTGAAAGTCTATCTATTTCTACATAGCAATTTCAAAGCGGTAATTTAACCTTAACAAACGCAAAAGTCAACATTCGCCTGGCCAAGTTTTTCTATTGTTCTTTATCCGAGCCGCTGTAGATAAGTCTGAACTGTCGGACATCAGGAACAAGTCTAAGCGGGAATCTCTCAAACGGTTTGTAGCCGCTCGGCCAGAAAACCACAAACGCCTTGCCTGTAAGATAATCTCTCGGAACAATCCCCCTGCGGTACATCTGGCCGTTGTTGCCTATTCCGGCTCTGTCCCACCATCTTCCGTCAAGGCTTTGCGGGCTGTTGTCTCCCATCACAAAAAACTCGTCGTCCTTTAGAGTGAGCGGATTACCTTCAACAGCGGCACCTTTGAAACTGTGCTGGTAAGGTGATTGAGATGTATAATATATGTCACGATAAATCTCCACATTCCAAACACGGAGCTTGCCCGCTCCTATTATTTCCACCTCCGGTTCAGCTTCAGGTACTTTACGTCCGGCGTCCTCGGGTAAAAGTCCCAGGTCATATTGAAGTTTTTCGTCACCAAACTCAAACGTAAGTAAATGGTCAACATTTGAAAACTTAATTTTTAGCGGTCTATTGCTCTTTGGAATTTCAAACTGCCCTTCCGTTAGTATTTTTTCTCTGCCCATTTCCATTTCAGCTATATAAGCCTGATTCGAGGATGTAATCCAGGCTTTATAACACCGCTGATACTTCCGTAAACAGGCACCAATTAATGAGTCCGCATCTTGATTATTCATTTCGACATTAAAACACACCTTAATGTCACTGCATTTCGGCATACCCCCGTAATCTTCCACCGGATTATAAGCATAATTAATCCCAAAATTGTTGCCGCGCGAGGTATCATAAGCAAGACGATGCTGAATGCTGCTCACTCTGTCCAGCTCAAAACTCACCCTGCCGTTTTTTGAAATGTGCCAGCGGCTGTTGCCATAATTCTGAAACGGGATTTCCCATTCGTGACCGTTGAAAGCCGGCTTTGCTGGATTTACAGGCTCATATCTGCTGTCGTAAACGACCATCCATAATTCATTTTGCACTTTCGGCGGTTTGCGGGCTATTTGGTTGTCTATGTAAATGTCACCGTCGATGATTTCGACTGTTTCGCCCGGTTTTCCTATAAGGCGTTTAATATAGTTTTGCGAGGGCTGGGTCGGATTTTTAAATACAACAACATCCCAGCGTTTTGGCTCGAAGAAATTATACAGGCATTTAAGCGCTAAAATTTTGTCACCCCGCGCAACATCAACAGGCCAGGAATTGTCGTTATAATACCCGCAGCTCGGACAGCGTGACACAGGCGGTATTTTATCACCCCAGGGTGATTGTGTATTACTCAAACCATATTCACGTGTCTCGAAATTTCTCTCGTACCGATATCCGCATTGCGAACACCTCTGCCTGAAATGCATCCCTCTCAATGTCTCGGCCATACTGCCGGTCGGAATGATAAAAGGCTGAACAACAAATCCTATTATCATTAAAGCCATAATAAGCGCGCCGGCTAATTCTTCAAAAATACCGGCTACTTCAGTTACAACATCTTTATGCTTTGTTGTTTTACTTTTTTTCTGTTCCGCCATGAATAAATCTCATTTGTCCAATATTAGGTATTATTGCTTTGCCAAAATTTCCAAAAGGCCGAAAACCGCTCGGCCAGTAAACAAACACCGCCTTGCCCAGGAGATAATCCCGCGGCACTATGCCCGCGGAGTAAACCGTACCGTTATTACCATAGCCGCTTTTAGTCCACCATCGGCTGTCGAAACTCGCCGGACTATTATCGCCAAGAACAAAATATTCATCCCGCCCAAGGTAAAAACCGTCCTTGCCAGCGGCTCTTGCTTCGCCACCACCATAGTAATGCTGCTCAGTATAGTAAATATCCCTGTAAATTGCCAGATGAGAAAAAACAAGCTCCCCCGAACCGAATATCCACACTTCGGGTGCGATATCAACTTGTTCAGAATTGAACTGTTCAAAGCTGCTTTCTAAATTATAACCAACGCTCCTATTACCGAATTTGAATTCAATAAATCTGTCCACAACAGAAAAACTCACTATTGCAGGTTCAGATTTTTGCGACAGAACGGCAGTTTCGGCTAAAACTTTTATTGAAGAACCGTTAACCCGACCAATTATCAATTTATCGCCTTCGGTCCAACCGCAATATACCTGTCCATACCTGCTTATCCGTGCACCGGTCGTAAAATCATCGCTATTAGATTCACTGCAAAAACGAACCATAATATCACTGTAATAAGGCCTTTCTTTTCTGAATGAAGTTCCGTTATAAGCAATATCCGCTTTGAAATCATTTCCCAGCGAGCTGTCATACTCAAGCCAATGAAGCTCCTTATTACCACCGTCGAGAACAAATTTTGTTTTATCCGTTTCATCAATCCGCCAGTTTGAACCTTTGTAATTCCGAAAAGGATTTTCCCATTTACGGCCGTTAAAAGAATCTCTATCAGGCTGAACAGGCTGATAATCATTGTTATAAACCGCGATCCAGAGTTTTTCCTGCAGGTTCTCGTCTTTTCGTGCTATTTTTCCGTTAATATAAATATCTCCGTTTACAATTTGTATTTTCTCACCGGGAAGTCCTACAAGCCGCTTTATTATATTGTCCCGGGGTTCGGAGGGATCTCGGAAAACTATCACATCCCAACGGTTTGGCTCAAGAAACTGGTACAAACATTTCAACACTAAAATCCGGTCGCCGTTTGCTATATATACGGGATTTACGAAAGTCATATCATTGCCGCAACTGGGACATACGCAATCATTCGGAACGGCCTTGCCGCTTGCCGGAAGTGTATCGCCTGGCAGGTCATATTTGGCACATTCAAAATCTCTGTCGAATCTGTAACCGCATTGTCTGCAGCGAAGTCGAAAATGAGCACCCTTTAATGTCGTTGCCATACTGCCGGTCGGAATGCGGTAGGCCTCCATTACAAAACCGCGAAAATACAATGCCAGAATAAGTGCAATTAAAAGCCATTGTACTATTTCCACTATAGCCCTTATTTCAGAGTCATTTTTGTATTTGTCACCCGTTGGTGCCTTGACACTACTATCAGACATTAAGGCTCCTAATCCAAGATCCCTGCATCTTGAAGTAAATTACAAATCTTGATTATCGCATCTATTATCAATTCGGTAAATTTATTTCTGTTATTGTTCGGTTTTTCAAAAAAATGCCCCAAAAGGGTCGAAAAAACAATTTTAATTATCTTCAAAATTTTATACAAAAAATCCTTGTCGCTTAGAAGTCTTTATAGTATAGTGGTTTGTGGCTATATATGTAAATTGTAATATACGTAATTAATGACGAATTAAAAGTGCCGAACTGCAATAAAAAATTTGACTTTAGAATTACCGCTGTGCTCTGCATAACAAATCAGCCCGGCGTTTATTATAAAACAAACCAAGTTTTCTTTTCTTTGTTAAAATGAGGTAATTTATGTCAACAGTAACAAAGAAGGAGCTCATTGATAGAATAGCAGAATCAACACAGGCCAAAAGGGTTATTGTCAAGAGAATCGTACAGTCTTTTCTCGATGACATAACCAGCGAACTGGCCAAGGGAAACCGCCTGGAGTTTCGGGATTTCGGAGTATTCGAAACCCGGACAAGAGCTTCAAGAGCCGCACAAAACCCAAAAACTCTCGAAAGAGTTCAGGTGCCCGCTAAAAGAACTGTGAAGTTCAAAATGGGAAGGCAGATGAAGAAAGCTCTCTCCGATAAATCTGCAAGGTCTGTTCAAACGAGCTCGGATATCTGAAAATCTGTAAACAAATATCATCTATGATGGTACCGCCGCTGAGTAATACAATTATGGCCGACTCGGAGGATATTTGTAAGGATAATCCAAAGGAGTTTCTTATGTCGGAAGGTAAAGTTAAATGGTTCAACGGCCGCAAGGGCTATGGTTTCATCGAAGGTGAAGATGGTCAGGACATATTCGTCCACTATGCAAGCATTGCAGGAGAAGGCTTTAAAACCCTCAATGAAGGCCAAAGCGTCACATATGATGTAGTTAAAGGTGAAAAAGGTTTAAGAGCTGAAAATGTTGTGCCCGCAGGCTCAGAGAAGCCAAAAGAACCTGAAAACTCTGAAAACTCATAATCTTTTTACCGCTGTTCAAGAATTTCATAATCTTATACGTTATTATCATAAAGAGGATTATCCGGCCAAAAGCTTCAAAGCGAATCCTGCCTTTGCAATACATACATCGCTATTAAACACGGTTTTTTAGCCTTGGCAGGAAAAAAACCTAACAAATAATAAACTTGTAAAATATACGATTTAATGTTATTTTCAATTTATGAATACCGTCAAGAGAAAGGGTGATTAACGGCTAAAAATGCTCACTATGCATCACCATTCAGCTTTGGGGTGTAATGTCCTTGTGCTGAATAAGCACTACATGGCCATACGTGTAATCTCTGTAAAACGTGCGTTTTCACTGCTGTTCAGAGAGCTTGCCGAAGTAGTCTCGCTGGAGGACAACACTTACGCCAATTACGATTTCCAGTCCTGGTGCGATGTAAGTAAATTCAAACGCCAATTCGAGCCGGACGGGAATGACTGGATCGCAACGGTCAGTTTTCACATTGCTGTACCACGTATAATCAGGCTTCTTTTTTACGACCGGCTGCCCAGAAACGAAGTAAAGTTTAACCGCAGAAATATATTCGCACGCGATAAAAACACCTGCCAGTACTGCGGCAAACGCTTTGCAACCTCTGAATTATCCCTCGACCATATTATCCCCAGAAGCATAGGCGGTGAATCCTGCTGGGACAATATTGTCTGTGCCTGTACCAAATGTAATGTCAAAAAAGGAGGCCGCACTCCAAAACACGCTCACATGACCCTTATCCGCAAACCTGAAAAACCAAAATGTAATCCTCTTTTACATGTTCATCTCGGCCATAAGAGATACAAAAGCTGGAAGCAGTTTCTCGATAATGCGTACTGGTCTGTCGAGCTGAAATAGCTTGTATAAAGTCAAATCCTAAATCCGAATATAGAAATCGTTTTCGTTTGCGCTGCTCGTATTCCCGATACATCGGGATAAAACGTAAATCCGCCTGATGTTAAACGATACGAGCCGCGAAACCTATAAACAAATAAATGAAATTAAGTTACCTGGCGGCGCTGGAACAGGGCTATCGCTATTGACAGGATAGCGATTATGTAACAAACCGCATAAACAGCAGTTATCAGTATATATTTTGCAGGTACAGGGCTGCCTTCGTATATCGCATCGCTGACCCAGAAGACCTGGAGGTTCGGTACGATAAAATACGCGATTTTGGCCAGAATACTCTGGTCTGCGAACCTGCCAAAGGCATAATCGCTGACAAGCCCCACCATAAAAAATCCCATGCATCCGCCTAAAGTAACAGCCATATTGAAGCGAACCGACAAGGCCACAGCCATGGCAGCAATGGATAAAACCCCCAAAAGAAGCAAAATTGACGCGTAGATATCGGTCAGATTTATGCCGTTTTTAGCCGGATTGAACCTCCAGTCGCGGTCGATAAATGCCAATAAAACAATGCTGACGGTAGCAAAAATCGATAATAAAACCACCGCTGTAGAGGAGAACTTCCAGTCGTAAACATAGTTAAAGAAAGCACTTAACAATACAGATAGAACCGCTGTCGCCGCTACGGCCACTAAGACCGTCCTGTCGTTAACATCATCAGCAGAATCAAGAATTCCATTACGTATCATTAGTAACAACGCTATTGTGCAGATATAATGCGCCAGAGCCACCGCTAAAGCTACCCCTACGAACTTGGATATAACGAAAATCGGTCTAGCGACCGGTTTGGTTATGACGGTGCTGACGGTTTTATTGTCAATTTCCTCTGCAACCGCCCCTGAAGCGGCAAAGATTGAAATGAACAAACTTGTCAGAAAAAGCGTAGATAAACCTATTTCGCGTAAGACTTTATTATCGTCGTCACCCATTGAGAACATAGTCAATGGACCGGTAATGAAGAAAAGAAACAGTGAGGCAACGATAATTATCGAGTAAATCGGCTGCCTCAATATCTCTGTAAACGTGTTTTTAGCAATAGAAAATAGCTTGGTCATTTTTATAATTGGCGCTACACATATAAATTTTTATTGTTATATTACACAACTTTATAATTGTAAAGCGATAATGCCTGATATAAGTTATTACTTCTACTTTGTTTGTTTTGTTTTTGTTCAGGGGTTTTGATATATGACGCTATCGTCCAGGCGGGCAAAATACCTGTCAATCGCGTCGCTTTTTTCGAGCGTCGTGTTCTTCATATTGATACTTATCTTAGGCAAATGGAGCGGTTTTGGCCCCATCAGTCATATCGGTTTTTACCTCCTGTCAACAGCTTTAATCTGGTTCGTCTTAGCTATACAGTTTCATCAAAGGTCTTTGGCTGAGCAGGAAAAACTGGATATGAAACAGCTCGCCTCGGACCAGAGCAATCGCACTATCTTCGAGGAGGGTATGCAGGATGAGCTTTTCGCCGTAGCTCAAAAAAGACTAACCACACTGGAAAAATGGTTCATCCCTGTATTCGGCGGCGTTATTGCAATTTATCAAATTGGCATCGGCCTTTATCTTTTATACCAGCTTAAAAACGCACCGCTGGAAGCGGAGTTAACAAGACAGCCGCTGCTTTGTGCGGTTTTCATGGTAGCATTCGCTTTTGCCGGCTTTCTTCTTTCAAAATACGCAACGGGAATGGCAACTCAAAATCAGTATAAGCCTCTCAGAGCCGGCGGCAGCAGCCTTTTCGGTGCTGCGATTCTTTGCTTTATACTCGCTGTTTGCCTTGCATTGGTCACAAGAACATCAACTCCTCTCGCCGTATTTTCTTATATTATACCCGGCCTGTTGGTAATTCTCGGGACAGAAACCGCTTTAAACAGCATACTGGATATTTACAGGCCGAGATTCGAGGGCCAATACAGCAGGGCCGCTTTCGACAGCAGATTTCTCGGGATACTTAATGAGCCGGGAGAAATCCTGCATACAGTAGCAGGCGCTATCGATTACCAGTTCGGCTTCAAAGTTTCTCAGACGTGGTTCTATAAACTGCTCGAAGAAGCAATCGTACCTTTGATATTATTTTCCGCAATCATATTATATCTTTTAAGCTGCATTGTAGTAATTAATCCCGATGAACAGGCAATCGTCGAGCGGTTTGGAAATCCTCTTACCGCCTCGGGACAGGTCAGGCTTATCGAGCCCGGTCTGTCATTAAAAATGCCCTGGCCGATTGATATAGTGTATAGATATCCTGTGGATAAAATAAACGAAATTCCAATCGGCTATAAACCGAAGAAAGACAAAAGCGGCAAAACCATACCGGAAAAGCACCTGCTCTGGGGCCAGGAACATTACGAATTAGAAGAAGTAGTCATGGTTGCCAGCCGGCAGACCGGTCAGGCCCATACAGAAGGCACGGTTCCTGTCAGTCTTATCAACGCAAACGTGCCTGTACAATATAAGGTAAAGCGTCTCTACGATTTTGTTTATAACCACGAAAATCCCGAACAACTGCTTGAGGCTATCTGCTACAGGGAGCTTGCCCGCTTTGCCGCGAGCGCAACGGTGGAAGTGGAAACCGATAAAGATCTGGAAAAAAGCATACTTGGTTCCGGCAGAGCAATAGTTAAAAAGACACTGACGGAAAGAATTCAGCAACAGGCCGACCAAGCCGGTCTGGGTATTGATGTTGTTTTTGTAGGTATTCAGGGAATTCACCCGCCTGTTAAAGTCGCGGCCGACTACCAGGCTGTTGTCGGGGCCGTACAGAAGAAGCACACCGAGATACTAAAAGCTCATACAATTAAAAATGTTATTCTCAGCCGGCTTGCCGGTTCGGTTGAAAAGGCCAACGAGCTTTACGACCTTGCGATGGAACGCGACCGCGTCGAAAAACAAGACCCCGCAAAGGCCCGACAAATCTCAAAACAGCTCGATGATTCTTTCGATTCGGCAAGCGGGCAGATTTTTGAGACACTCAGAATGGCAAAAAGCCTTGCCTTCGAAGAATCAACATTAGCCAAAGCCCGGGGGCAAAGCTTTGCAGACCATCTAAAAGCCTACAAGACATCGCCACAGATTTACAAAAGACAGCTTAGGCTCAACATGTTCAATGACGCCCTTAAAAATATCAGGAAGTATGTTGTTGTCACGGACGAAAAGGATTTGCAGGTCTTTATAGTTAATCTGAGAGAATCAATTACAGGAAGCCTGTTTAATGTAGCAGGTCTTGAGGAGCCCGAAGAACAATGAAAAAATTAGCAATCACAATACTCGTCGCGGTGGTTATCGTAGCAATCGCACTTTATTTTACGTGCTTTCAGGTCAGGGAAACCGAATTTGCGATTGTTACACGTTTCGGTGATCCCGTTCGTGAGATTATGAAGCCGGGATTCTATTTTAACTGGCCTATGCCAATCGAGCAGGTACTAAAGTTCGACGCGAGAATGAAGGTCTTTGAAACCGAAACCGGGGAGACCACCACAAAAGGAGCTGTGCCTATAATCGTTAATACATACGTGGTCTGGAGGATACAGGAACCATTGACGTTTTTCAAATCCGTCGGTACAACCGAACAGGCCGAGTCGAAGCTGCGCAGCCAGATTAACGACACCCAGAACAAAGTTGTCGGTCTGCATGAATTCGGCGAATTCGTTAACAGTGACCCTGAAAAAATCAGGTTCGAACAAATGCAGCAGGAAATGCTTGATGACATAAGCAAACCGGCTCTTAATAATTACGGTATAGAAATAGTCACAATGGGCATAAAACAGCTCAAAGTCAGTGAAGATACTACCGAGAATGTCTTTGAGCGTATGAGGGTCGAACGAGAGCGAAAAAGCATGGCATTAGAAGCACAGGGCTCTGCAGAGGCGCTTAGGATCACAAGCAAAGCCGAGGCTGAGAAGACCGAAATACTCGCCGCTGCGGAAGCAGAAGCAAAAACCATCAGAGGCCGGGGAGCTGCAGAAGCGGCAAAATATCTCGCGATGCTCGAAGCGGACCCGCTGTTTGGAATTTTCCTGCAGAATCTCGAAGCCCTCGAACAAATTCTCAAAGAACGTGCGACAATTGTCTTCAGCGCCGACACAGAGCCGTTTAATCTGTTAAAAGAAATACCTAAGCTTGAACCGGCAGAAAAAAAGGAATAATAAAATATTAAACTTAACGAACAAAAAGAATGACTGAACAGGAAAACAAAGAACAACAAAATAAAGACCAAATTCAGGCAAATCCGCCACAGGATTTGGCAAGCAAGTTTCTTTCTGACGCCCTTCGGGCAAGTTTTATTCTGCTGCAGATTATTATGGCTGTAATTGCGCTTGTCTTTATAATTTCCGGCTGGAGGGAAATCGGCGCGGACGAAAAAGGCATTGTGCTTCAATTCGGCAAAATCCGCGGGCAGGGAGACAAAAGAATACTCAAATCAGGCGGTCACTGGATTTGGCCTTACCCGATTGAAGAGCTGGTAAGAATTCCGGTTGCTAAAAAAGTTAATCTGGTTCTCGACGAGTTGTGGTATGAGGAAAGGAAACTGCCGGACTCTCCAAAAACCAGACCCAACTTCGGGCCCACGATTAATCCTCTTCGGGAAGGTTACAGCCTGACTCGCAGCGAAAAGCAGAAATTAACGGATTCTCCGGAAAGTGATTATAACATCGTTCATACCATGTGGCAGCTAACATATCAAATCGAAAATCCGGAGCTTTTCTTTAAGAATGTCTTTATTGACTGGGAAAGTATCCAGCCGGGTCAGAACTATTCCGATGTTCTTATTGAAAACATAACACCAATTTTAAAAGATATTTTCGCCGACTCAGTTATCAGCACTATTGTCAATTTTACCATTGATGATGTTTTATATGATAAAATTGCGATCATTACAGAAAGGGTTGAAAGGCGGCTACAACAAAAGCTCGATAATATCGAATGCGGAATCAGGGTTGTGTCCGTTCAGCTCGAAGACAAGGCGCCGCCAAGACAGGTCAACGCGGCTTTTCAGAAACTCATTCAGTCAATCAATATCCGTGAAACGGAGATCTCCAAAGCCGAAGCCGAGGCGGATAAAACAAAAAACGAAGCTGAAGGTCAATCAGCTGAAAAAATCGCCAACGCAAATGCGTTCAAAAGACAGATAGTCGAATCGGCCCAGGCCAATGCCGAGTTCTTTAACCAGCTTTTGCCTGAATACAGAAAACGGCCTAAGCTTGTCGTCCAGGAAAGATATCGCCAAGCGATTAAGAGCATACTCGAAAACGTAGATGAAAAAATGATTATTCAACCGACAGGTTCGGCCAGGGGCAGCGAAATAAGAATAGAGCTAAACCGCGACCCGACTATAAAAAAGAAAACCGAAGAAGATAAAAGCAAGGGAAATAAACAATAAGAAAGTTTCAAGAGATACGAATAAATGGTTCATCAGCATTTACATATTAAACAAACCGAGCTGGAAGGTTATGAAACTCACGGCAAACAGGTCAGGGTCAGTATTGCTCTGATTTTAACACTGACAGGCGGAACATTGCTGGTTACAAGCGGTCTTGCACGTTTCGGCTTTTTATACGGGCCAAGCAGCTTCCAGACGCAACTATTAGCGCTGGCAGGAGCTATACTATTGTCGGTGCCGATACTTTGGCATGCCTTAAAATGTCTTATCCAGAGACATTCGCACATGGATGAGCTGGCCGCCCTTGCCATCCTTGCTTGTTTTGCCACGGAAAATTATGCCACAGCCGGTATCGTAGCCTTCTTTATGCTGTTGAGCGAGCTTGTAGAAACCAGAACAGCTCTCGGCGCCCGCGCTTCAATCGAATCGCTGATAAAACTTACACCCAAAAAAGCATACTTGCTTTCTCCGGACGGCTCGGAAAAAGAAATCAAAGTCAGCCAGCTAAAACCGGCAGACATAGTGCGAGTACGTCCCGGAGACAACATACCTGCTGACGGCGAGGTGGTAAGCGGTATGAGCAGTATCAATGAAGCGTCAATTACGGGTGAATCACTGCCTGTCGATAAAGTACCCGGTATGCAGGTTTTTGCCGGTACCAATAACCTTACTGGTATGCTCGAATTTAAAGTTACCAAAGCCGGTAAAGACACTACACTCGGTAAAGTTCAATCGCTGATTATACAGGCTGAGCAAACAAAAATTCCTATCGTCAGAATTATCGAACAATACGTAAAATGGTATGTTCCGACGATTCTAATGATAGCGGTCATTTTTCTTTTCTTTACGAAGAACTGGAATCAGGCTATTACCATTCTCATCATCGCCTGTCCCTGCAGCTTGATTCTGGCGACACCAACAGCTATGGTAGCGGCGATAAGCGCTTCGGCAAGACTGGGTATCTTAGTCAAAAACGTAGCGGATTTAGAAATTGCAGGCAGAATTACCGCAATGATATTCGACAAAACCGGAACTGTTACTACCGGCAGGCTTTATGTTACCAGGCTGACTCCCGCAGAAAATGTCGAACCGGCTGACCTTCTAAACGCGGCGGCATCGGCCGAGCAAATGAGTAAGCACCCCGCCGCAAGAGCGTTGCAGCAGGTAGCAAAAGAGGCAAACCTCACGCTGCAAAAAGCTGAAAACTTCAAAGAAACACCCGGTAAAGGTGTAACGGCAACTATTAATTCCGAACGTGTCATAGTAGGCAGGGACACCTTTCTCAAAGAAAACAATATAAACACGGATAATGTACCCGACCCGGCAATGCATGAAGAGCAGGGATTCAGCACCTTGTACATTGCCAAAGGCTCGACATGTATCGGCTGGATCGGCATGCAGGACAAAACCAGGCCCGAAGCCCAACAAGCGGTAAAAGAACTGTTCGATCTTGGAGTCAAGCGGGTAACTATGCTCACCGGAGACCGTGAAGAAGTCGCAAACAGGGTTGCCGGCGAGCTTGGCTGTACGGACTTCAAGGCCAATTGTCTGCCTCAGGATAAATTATCCATCGTCGAAAAAGTCAAAGAGCAGGGACATACCGTGGTTGTTGTCGGCGATGGTATCAATGACGCCCCTGCCCTTGCGGCGGGCGACCTCGGTATCGCGATGGGAGCGGCAGGCAGCGATGTCGCGATAAATTCAGCTTCTATCGCCCTGCTGAGCGATGATTTGAAAAGGCTGCCGTTTTTAGTCAAGCTTTCCCGCAAAACAAGGACTGTTATTTTCTGGAACATTGGTTTTGGCGTCAGCTTTATAATTTTGGGAATCATCTTCTCATTTATGATTAATCCGAAAATGGCAGCGGTACTGCATTTTCTAAGTTCACTCGTTGTTGTATTTAACAGCGCCAGGCTGGTTCGTTACGGAGAAGAGCTTCAGCATCCATTGCCGCAGATGCAAGGCTGACAAATTAATCTGGCCGGAAAAATATTCTCATACAATCTATATTGAATTATGATGCAAAACAATAAATACGCCATTGAAACTTTTTCGCTGACAAAAATATTCTCCGACCTCTGGGGACGAGCGAAAGTTACCGCTGTAAACAATCTGAACCTCCAAGTCAGGTATAACGAGGTCTTCGGGCTGCTGGGGCCTAACGGGTCGGGTAAAACCACAACAATTAAGCTGTTGCTCGGTCTTTTGCATCCGACAAAAGGCAAAACTCTCGTCCTTGGCGGAGATGCCACTACTACTAAAATCAGCTCACGTATAGGTTTCCTGCCTGAAGAATCTTATCTGTATAAATATCTTACGGCACGGGAAATCCTTGACTTTTACGCAAGCTTGTTTTCGCTGCCTGCAAGAGTACGCAAATCAAGAATCGAAGCATTGCTTGACATGGTAGGCCTGAGAGCCGCGGCTAACAGGCAGGTCGGCACCTTCTCAAAAGGTATGGCAAGAAGAATTGGCTTGGCGCAGGCGCTGATAAACGACCCTGACTTGTTGATTCTCGACGAGCCTACAACCGGTCTCGACCCCATTGGAACAAGACAAATCAAAGACCTGATTGCCGAGCTGGCAAAAAGAGGCAAAACAGTTCTTCTCTGTAGTCACCTGCTCGCTGATGTCGAGGACGTGTGCGACAGAATCTCCATATTATACGGCGGCTCAATCCAGGCTGAAGGAAAGGTCAAAGATCTCCTTCAACAAACTTACAAGACTCAAATTATATCCGACTCATTAAATCCTTCGACTATAGAAAGTATAAAGGGGCTTATCATCGCCGAAAAAAAGGATTTTGAAATAACGTCTCCCATGGAAAAACTCGAGTCGTTCTTCATTCGCACCGTTGCCAAAGCTCAGACAAAAGCCGCAACCACTTCCGGGGCGGTCAGTACAACTCAGATAGGTGAGTTCCTTACAGCCAAAGACAAAGAAAAAGGCATTCTCGACAAACTGGTAACTGCAGAAACTCAAAAAGAGCCGAAATCCGAACCCGTACAGACTCAAAAGCCCGCTGAAGTTCATATCGAACAGCGGCCAGATACGGAATTAATTAGAAAACTGACCGGACAGGAAGACGGACCAAAGCCGGTAGAACAAAAAGAACAGATCGCCTCAGAAACTGAAGAGGAAGAAAAAATCCGCGAAGACCTTCTTAAAGAATTAACAGATTCCCAAACAGACAACGCTGATAAGCAGGCAGATGAAAATAAAGGGAGAGCTGGAAATGCGTAGCATCTGGGCGGTGGCCCGAAATACAATCCGTCAGGCAATTCGAATGAAAATAGCGGCGGCATTTATCCTGCTGATGATTATCATCATTCCCATTATGGGCCTGACAATGAGCGGCGACGGTACAATAAAAGGCAGACTGCAAAGTTTTACTACATACTCACTGGCACTGGTTAGTCTTTTACTTTCGATACTTACGATTATTGTCGCCACTTTCAGTTTGACCGATGATATCAAACAAAAAAGGATTTACACCGTCCTTACAAAACCGATACGCAGAATCGAACTGCTAATGGGCAAGTTTCTCGGCGTTGTAATGCTCGATTTAATTATCTTAATACCGGTATCAGCCATAATCTATTCAATAATCTTATATATACCATACCATTACAAAGCCGACCCTCAGCAAAAGCAGCAGCTTGAAAACGAATTCTTCACGGCAAGAGCGTCAATTATACCTCCAAAGCCGGATGTCCGTGAGGAAGTCAGAGAAATTTATCTTAAACTAAAAAAAAATGAGCAGCTTCCTAAAGGGATGAGCTATAACAGTATAATGCGAAACCTCACCTATATAAAACAAATGGAGAAACGCGCCGTGCCTGTCGGCAGGCAAATCCAGTGGGACTTTGAAAACGTCAAAGTTTCAGGCCGAGGGCAAAAAATATTTATAAGATTCCAATACGATGTTGCCATAAACCCGCCGGATATGAATATATACGGTCTCTGGGCCGTTGGAGACCTCAGGCAGATATCACCGATAACATCCGGGCCGGGCAGAACATATTTTATCGAACGAAAGGACATTTTAGGAATCACCAGGGAATTTGAGGTACCGGCTGATGCCGTCGCCGCCGACGGTTATTTCGGTGTCGCTTTTCTCAATCCGCCGATTAATAACACCGTCGTAATTTTCCCTTCCGGAGAAGAAGAAGGCCTTGAAATCCTTTATAAGGCAGGCGGCTTTACATCGAACTATATCAGGGCCGTCTTTATGATATTTGCCAAATTGTTTTTCCTGGCGGCCCTTGGAACCTTAGCGGCAACATTTCTCTCATTTCCCGTAGCGATTCTTCTTTGCCTTTCATTGTTTTGCACGGCGATATTGAGCGGTTTCATTACAGAATCTCTTGATTCCCCCGGCGATAACATCAACATCTTTTATGAATATACTATTATGCCTTTTATAAAACTAATACCGCACTTCGATTATTATACGCCATCTAAATACCTTATTCCGGCAAGATTAATAAGCATTGCGGTTATCGCTGAAATCGCGGCTTCTATGATTCTTCTGAAATCAGGAATAATATTAGCTTTTTCCGTCTTAATATTTAAGTTTAAAGAAATAGCAAAAATCACAGTTTAACAGCTCAGCTTATACCCGTTAATTATGCGTTCTCGAGACTATATAATTTGTTTGATTGCTGTTGTAGTTGCACTGGCCGGGCTTATAGTAGCCGGCAGCCAGCTCGATTCCATCAATAAACACAGAAAACAAATGAACCTGGTTCGCAATGAACCTCTTGAAAATGCACCGCCTTCGCTGGCATTTGCCACAATCGCTTTGGGCGCTTTTCGGGGTCTTATCGTTGATATATTATGGATACGCGCCGAAACTTTGAAAGAAAAAGGACAGTTTTTCGATGCAAAACAGATAGCCGAATGGATAGTTACATTACAGCCCCGTTTAACTGAAGTATGGGAATTCCACGCGTGGAATATGGCGTATAACATTTCTGTGGCTTTACCGGCATCTCAGCCGGAACAAAGATGGCACTGGGTTAAAAATGGTTACGAACTTCTCAGGGACAGAGGCATCGTCTATAATCCAAATGACATCAGTCTGTACAGGGAACTCGCCAGAATTTTTCAACACAAAATCGGAGACATTACCGACGATGCTCATTTATACTATAAGCTCCAGCTTGCCAAATCTATGGAGCCGCTATTGGTCGCGGCAACAGAAGAGTATTTTCGGAAACTCGCCGAATCTCCAAAGTCTCTTGAAAAAATAAAAACAGATCTTAATATAGTACAGTTTATAAAAGACCTTACAGCCACAGACAATTCCTTTTCCGAAGAGAGCCGGTTAGTGCCGCAATATCTGACTCTCAGAAACGAGCCTAATAAATTTAAACCCGAGACTTTCAGAGTGATAGATAAATACCGCGGTACCGAAACACTGGAAAAATTCGACGTCTTTGCCAAAGCTTACCAGCTCAGGAATGTCTGGAAACTCGAACCACAGTTTATGCAGCAGATGAACCAGACATACGGCCCAATTGATTTTAAGGACCCGAATCACCATCTTCCACTTGACTGGCGTCTTGCCGATTCACACGCGATTTACTGGGCGGTAAAAGGCCTGCAGGCCGGTTCCAAAGAAAAATTCTCAATTGAGGAGACAAACACAGACCGTATAGTCAATCACAGCCTGAAAAACCTTTATGAACATGGAAGAATGTATATATATACACAGTCCTTACCGAAGGAATGGCTACAACTAAGGCCGGACCGAAGGCCCCAGCTCGAACAATCAGTCTTCCTCAGATACGACTTCAGGATGTTCCAACCTATGGATGACTCTGTAAAGAAAACCATTGAAAAATATAAAGAAAAAGATATTGGCGCCTACGAAGGAATGAGAATCGGGCATCGCAATTTTCTAAAAAGCGCGGTCGAGGAATTTTACCTTGCAGGCTTAAAGGAACAGGCGCGAAAAATTTACAACGAAATCAGAGAACTTTACCCAAGTGATGACTTCAAGGTCGATTTGGTTACTTTTATGAGAAGAAGAATCCGTGAGCAGCTTGAAGCATTGGAGATTACCAGCACAAAAGCAATTATAAATCCGCTCCTTTCTGAAAGCTACTTTCTGTACGCTCTGCGGGATGACGACCAGGCCGTAAACAGAGAACAGATGGCTGAAGAAATTTACCAGATATATACACAACAATACAAAGATGAACAGCATCGACTCGGTCTGCCGTCTATGGATAAATTGCGGTATATCGCCCTTCTTGACTTCCTTAACAGCCCGTTTTATCCTGAAGAAATGAGAAGGTCTCTGGCGGCACGAATAAGAATCGAAAGGCCAGACCTCGCCGAAAGACTTCTAAAAGAGGAAAATTTGTACTTTGAAGAATGGGAAAAGCAATCCAGCCAACCCTAAATTAAGACAACAACAGCCTTATGCGCAACAAAGAATTGTCACAGCTTACTGATTCCCAAAAAAAAGCTGTGCTGCATAGAGATGGTCCTTTACTTATTTTAGCGGGGCCCGGCAGCGGTAAAACACGGGTGATTACTCACCGAATCGCAGCTCTTATAGATTCGGGAATTTATCCCGGTAATATTTGTGCCATAACATTCACAAACAAAGCCGCTGAGGAAATGAAACAAAGGGCAATTGTCTTAGGAGCCTCTGCGGGAGCACATATCAGTACCTTCCATTCTCTCTGCGTTCGAATATTGAGGCGTCATGCTGAATATACGCATATTAAGCCGAATTTTACCATATACAGCGAATCCGAGCAGAGAACCTGTATGAGGCACGCTGTTAAGGACTGCAACCTCGAAGCTTCCAATTTCCCCCCGGCACGGATGCTCGATGCGGTCTCTATGTTGAAAAACAAGCTGATTGAAGCTGATGCCTTTCAGGAAATGGCGGACGATTTCTTCAGTAAGTCACTGGCGAAACTTTATAACCGGTATCAACAAATACTCTGTGAAAATAATGCTTTGGATTTCGACGACCTGCTTTTATATACAGCCTTTCTTCTGGAGCGCAACGATGAAGTAAGACAGCAGCTTGGCACGCGATTCAAATATCTGCTCATCGATGAATATCAGGATACAAATCACGCTCAATACAGAATCGCAAAGGCCCTTGTCTCTTCACACAACAATATCTGTGTTACCGGTGACCCCGACCAGTCCATTTACCGCTGGCGGGGAGCGGATATTTCAAATATCCTTGCTTTCGAGAAGGATTTTCCCGGCGCTACCACAGTAAAACTCGAACAGAACTTCCGCAGCACCGCTGCAATACTCGAAATTGCCGACCGGCTCATCGCAGAGAATATCAACCGAAAAGAAAAAACTTTAATACCTACTGTAACCTCTGAGGGGAAAGTAGAAATCACAGTATCCGAAGACGAGTCCGATGAAGCCGAATCTATCGCTGAAAAAATCGCTGAACTGGCCGACCGGAAAGTATCATTAAAAGACATAGCTGTTTTCTACAGAATAAACGCCTCTTCCCGTCCGCTCGAAGAAGCGTTTATTAAACATAAAATACCATATCAGATTGTGCGGGGAGTCGAATTCTATAACCGCAAAGAAATTCGTGACATCCTCGCCTACCTGAAAATCCTGGTTAACCCATCCGATGAAGTCGCCCTGCTGCGAATCATCAACACTCCCGCAAGAGGGATAGGCAAAACCTCAATCGAAAGAATCAAAGCTTACGCATCCTCCAACAATCTTATGCTGTACGATGCGATGAAAAAAGCGGCGAATATCGAATCTCTCGGTAACACTCAAAAAACAAAAATCGCCGCATTCATTGATATGATTGAAAATCTCACAAAAGATACTGATGGCACTGTCGAGCCTCTTGCAGAAAATGTATTTAAGCTGTCCGGGATGGAAGCTGCCTTAAAGGCCGCTGCCGACAAAGACGCGGTTGATAATGTTACCGCCTTGATAGATGCCTCGGTTATATACGACAAAAGTACCGACCAGCCCGGCCTGCTCGATTATTTACAGCAAATCGCTCTTTTCAGTGACACTGACACTTATGATACCGCTCAGGACAGAGTCGCGCTAATGACTCTGCACACCGCAAAAGGTCTCGAATTTGAAAACGTTTTTATTATCGGCGCCGAACAGGGATTATTACCGCACGAAAGAAGCTCGGAAAATGATGATGAACTCGAAGAAGAACGCCGCTTGTTTTTTGTCGGCATAACACGAGCCAAGCTGAGGCTTAACATAAGTTGCGCCCGTTACAGAACATACAGAGGTCAGCTAATGCGTACTATCCCTTCGGAATTTTTATTCGAGCTTGGTGTACCTTTTAGCGCCGAGGGAAAAAATGAAGAATCTTCCGACGCTGAAAATGAATACGAACCTTCTTATGATACTTCCGACTCTGATATTCAATTTTGCTATAATCAACTTGTACGTCACAAAAAATTCGGTTTAGGCAGGATAACACAACTTATCGACCTTGGTGAAAACAGCACCGTAACAGTGAGATTCAATTCTGGAAAAACAAAAACCCTGATGTTAAAATACGCCAACCTCGAAACTATAGATATATAACGATATGTTTTAAAATTATGTTACAGGAAGGAAATAGTATATGCCGGAACAGATAAAATTCTACTACAAGAATGTTACCGCCGAAATCATCGGCGCCGAGCATGGTATCACCGAAGAGCAATTCAAAATACTATCTGAAAAAACCACACCTTTGATAGCCCAATTAAATAATGAACGAAAAGCCGGTAAAACGCCCTACCGCGACCTTCCATACAAAAAAGAGACAGCTTCGAAGGTCAAAGCCGTTGCCAATGAACTTCGCGATAAATGTGAAAATTTTGTCGTACTGGGAATAGGCGGCTCGGCGCTCGGCAATATCGCCCTGCAAACGGCCTTAAATCCGTATATGTATAATCTCGACGATAACCAACGAAAAGGACCGAGGCTGTTTGTCTTTGATAATGTTGACCCCGCTCAGCTAAACTCTTTTCTAAAGTGGGCTGAAGATAAGCTCGACAAAACCGTATTCAACGTTATCAGCAAATCCGGCAGAACAGCAGAAACAGCAAGCCAGTTTTTAATCATCCGAAAGATGCTGCTGGATAAACTCGGGGCCAACGCTCTTCAAAGGCAAGTTGTTGCTACTACCGACCCCGAACAGGGCACGCTTCGAAAAATCGCAGACCAGGCTAACCTCCGCAGTCTCGAAGTGCCGGATGGAGTCGGCGGCAGATTCAGCGTATTAAGTGCGGTAGGCCTTTTAAGTGCCGCTATTTGCGGAATCGACATCGACCAGTTATTGGCAGGTGCCGCCGATATGGATGAGCGGGTTACAGATACCGACTTTTTCAAAAATCCAGCTGCAATCATCGCAGCCATAAATTACCACTACTACAATCGCGGCAAACGTATCTCCGTAATGATGCCCTACAGCTATCATCTGAAAGATTTTGCCGACTGGTATCGCCAGCTCTGGGCCGAATCACTCGGAAAAACAAAAGACCTCCAGGGCAATAATGTTTTCGTCGGGCCTACTCCAATCAAAGCTCTCGGCACGACCGACCAGCACAGCCAGGTTCAGCTTTACCGCGAAGGTCCAAACGATAAAATCTTTACCTTCCTGCAGGTCGAAGATTTCAAAAGTCCCCTGCCGATAGGCCCGGCACCGGATACCGCGCCGGAATTGGGGTATCTATCCGGTTCACAGATGGCAAAACTGATTAACAGTGAAAAGCTCGCGACAGAATATGCTATGCTGACCGACAAACGTCCCTGTATGACAATATTATTCCCACAGATGAATCCATATACGGTCGGCCAGTTCATATATCTGTTCGAGGTCATCACCTCTTTTGCCGGTGCTTTGTTCAACATTAATGCCTACGACCAGCCTGCTGTCGAGCTTGGAAAGGAAGCTACTTTCGCCCTGATGGGCAGGGAGGGATTTGAAGAAATGGCAAAAAATATCCAGCCATTTACGAAGCTTGACGATAAATATCTTATATAATTAAGTAATTGCAATTAACGATTTCCAGTCACCGGAGGTAAACATGAACTACGCGGTGGTCATGGCAGGCGGCACAGGCAAAAGGCTCTGGCCTTTATCGAGAAAAAATCGCCCCAAGCAGGTATTAAAAATCCTTGCCGGTCAAACACTCCTCCAGCAGTGCATAGAACGTCTGCTGCCGGTTTTTGATTTTAGGAATATCATTGCACTAACAAACGCCGCCTATCTCGACCTCGTAAGAGAAACAGCACCGCAATTACCTTACGAAAACGTAATCGCCGAACCTGTCGTCAGAGATACGGCAGGTGCTATTGGTCTGGCAGCGGCCATACTGAATAAATATGACGCTAATGCAACGATGGCTGTTGTAACCGCCGACCAAATTATCGAGCCGGCGGAAATTTTTCAAACAGCTTTGTCCGACGCGCTGACTTATATTAATCAAAATCCCGATGAGCTTTTCACATTCGGCATAAAGCCGACCTTTCCCAGCACCCAGCTCGGCTATATAAAATATTCCGAAAGTAACACCCATCCGGACTGCAGGAATAAAATCCTTACTATCGAAGATTTCAAAGAAAAACCCGATATTACTACTGCTGAAAAATATCTCGAATCAGGCTCATATCTCTGGAACTCCGGTATGTTCGTCTGGAAGGCAAAAACAATCCTTAAAAATCTCGCGGAATTTTTACCAGACTCAACCCAACCACTTCAGAGAATAAAGGCTGACTGGGACAGTCCAAACCAGAAACAAACTCTCGATGAGTATTTTCCAAGGTTTCCCAAAATCAGCATAGATTTCGCGGTAATGGAAAAGGCCAAAAGCGTTCGCGCCATAGAACTCGACTGCCGCTGGCTCGATATGGGCTCGTTTACCGCGCTTGCAGATATCATAAGCTCAGACACAAACAACAATATCGTCGTAGCCGTTAACAGTGAACTTCTAAACTGCAAAAATTCGATTATCCTGACTGAGCAGAAAGACCATTTAATCGCGGGAATCGGCCTTGATAATATAGTCGTAGCACATACACCCGATGCCACGCTCATCTGCCCGGTTGATGAAATCCAAAGAATAAAAGAGCTTCTGGCATTGATAGAAAAACATTCCGGCGAAAAATTCCTCTGAAACCCTTTATGCGATAAGGGCAAAGGCCTCGGTTGCTGGCATACCCACTTTTATTCCCAGCTCAGATGCCTTTGCGTTTACTTTTGTAATTTTACGATTTGCAAATCGCTCAAGGGTGCCTATAGGGTTGTCGGCGGAGCTTTCCACCAGTGCCGCTGCAACACCGTATCTCTGGCAGGCATCAATATCAATCGCAGGACACGCCAAAAATCCCTTAGAACCTGTAACAATCAGAATATTAAATACTTCCCATTTAGTCTGGACGCCTTCTACAAGACCATTGGGAGTCTCAAAGACCTTCGTATTAATTTCCATAGCTTACTCTATAACAGGCGATTAAAAAACATATTTCATACTGAGCATCGTATATGCTATGTCCTTGTGCTTGGAAATCGACCTGTCCATTGTTCTCTGAAGATAGACACCCGGCACAAAAGCAAGGTCTTCTGTAATATTAAATTTGCTCGACATACCGATTGTAAAATACGCCCAATCATGGCACTTATTGCCAAGGCCGTCATAATAAGCAACCTCTGTGGACAAATGGAGCGGGTTTGGTAATTCTTCCATCTTCAGGTCATAGCCGAGCAGAAAACGATGTACCCAGCCTGCGACTTTCCTGTTAACGTCACCGCCTGATGCTGGATACTCATAGTGAGCGATATATCCCGGTACTAATCCACAGGGCAAAAGCTTCGGCCAGGAAAAAGCGAATATCCATTCGTAGGTCGTATTTGCCTTATGACGCGAAAGACCGGGGTAATGCTCGTAACCGACACTTAAATTATAATTCGTTTGGTATCTTTCGCCGTCGAAAAGCAAGCCTTTATAATAAGGCCTGAAATCAAACCTCTGACTGTCAACATAACCGCTCGAAGTTGCGTTACGATGGGTAACTTTTACTCCCCAGCCTGTCTGCCAAAAATCTACATCGATGGTTTTGAAAAGTCCGCCTTTCGAACCATAGGCCTCGACACCTTTACTGAGCCACTTACTTGTATATGTAAGGTCAAAACTAAAACCTAAATACCCGGGATCTTCTTCAGCCTGGCAAAATGTGCCAACATTCAAAACAATAATCGTGATTAACAAAGCTGTGCTTTTCTTCATTTACTGACTCCTGACAACATTAATAAAACAAATTTAATTCCCAGCCGTTAAATACTAAAGAATAACCTTGTTTTGTCAATGACTATTTCCTTCTATCCGGCTGGACGCTGTGTTTGTGGGGATAAGAGGACTAAAAAATACAGGCTCGAGACGTGCGGAGGGAGAGGAAAGCGGAAAATCGCCCCGAGCCTGATGATTACTCCTTACTTCGCAATACCTATATTATACCACATGACTAATATAAATTCAAGTGTATGTACCACGCGATTACCCGTTTGGGATGGTTCTATGAAAAGGCCTTTTTATGCGGGAAAATCAGGTTTTACAGAATGTTAGCCTTACGTTTAAAAGCATTACGAAAACGAAAAATGAACATTCGGTGAATAAATAATTTATGTTTAGGCTTTGCAAAAACACCTTTTTATTTATAATAACCTCGGTGTTTAATTAAGGAATCTTAGAATGGCTAAGGGATATTTGCCGCTGATTGGTTGTTTTGTTTTGGTTATTTTATTGTTGGGCGGTTGTGTCGAACGACAGCTTGCCGTTAAAACCATACCTGATGGTGCATTGGTAACGTTAAATGATGAAGAGATAGGCCCCAGCCCCGTAACCACATCGTTCAACTGGTATGGCGATTATAACGTAAGAATCAGCAAGGACGGATATGAAACACTGAAAACTCACCGCAGGCTCGAAAGGCCTACCCACGACAAATTTCCCTGGGATTTTGTAGCCCAGTTCCTGAATCCAAAACGTATCGTCGATAAATACGAATGGACTTTTGAGCTGAAAGAAAAACAGCAGCTGGATACCGAAGCGCTTATAGACTCCGCCAAAAAACTTAGAGAAAGCTTATAATAACACGTATACGAACCTGGTTTTGAAACACAAACGTTACAAGGTTTGTCCGCGCGGTTTTGGATATCTGGTGTATTTGCTTAACAATTTTTTCTGAAGAAGTTGCCGGGGAGCTGTTTTACCAGGCCTTTCAACTGCAGGCCGACAAGCACACAGCTTACTTTCGAAGCTGATGAGCCTGTTGTAGTTATAAGCTCATCTATATGAACAGGCTCATGGTCGAGATTTTTAAGGATTCGAGATTCATCGCTGCTGAGTTTGATTTTTATATTTGTTTTGGTTTTTGACTCGATATTTCTTTGGGCCTGGTCCGTTTTTTCCACAGCATAATCATTTAGCTGCTGACCGATATATCCTAAAGCATCGAGTACATCTTGAGGCGACTCCACCAAGCGAGCGCCCTGCTTAATCAGCATATTTGTCCCTTTGCTGAACGGCGAATCTATCTTGCCGGGTATCGCCATTACCTCGCGATTATAGTCGAGAGCAAAATTAGCGGTAATAAGAGCTCCGGAACGATGTGACGCTTCGATGACAATAGTACCGAGTGTCAGTCCGGCGATTATCCTGTTGCGGGGTGGAAAATTTTCCGAAAGCGGCTCGTAGTTTAATGGAAGCTCGCTCACTAATGCGCCGGATTTTGAAATCAGCTCCGCCAGCTTTTCATTTTCAGGCGGAAATATCTTTGCAAGACCGGTCCCCTGCACAGCAATCGTCCTGCCGCCTGCTGAAAGGGCCCCGTGATGCGCGGATGTATCTATCCCTCTTGCCATACCGGAAACTATCGTGAAGCCCGCCGATGCCAGCAGGTGGCCGAAACGTGATGCCTGCTCGCTGCCGTAAGTGCTGCATCTCCGGGAGCCCACTATCGCAACAGCCAGATTGTCTTCTTTTAATAAAGTCCCTTTTATATAAAGCGCTACCGGTGGGTCGTCGATTTGTTTCAGTAATGCCGGATAGCGTTCATCGTGGCGGTGTATAATCCAGACACCGAGCTTTTGTGCAAGCTCCAGCTCGGCGTCAACATCGAACTTGTCACGTGTGGAGGTTATTTGTCTTGCTTTTTTTTCGCCTACGCCGTCAACTTTCGTCAGTTGTCCTACCGAAGCACTGAGAGCATCATCAATACTGCCGAAGCGGTCTATTAATTTATCAAAGGTTCTGGGCCCGACACCTTCTGCGCGAATCAGCTTTAGCCATTTATCAATGTTCAAAGAATTTTTCATTTGGGAAAAGACAAGATTAAAGGGCCGGGCTGTGCCGGCCCCTTTGTGTTTAGCTTGCAGATTCGGTTTGCGGACTAGCCGCCGGCGTTTCAGCGCCTTCTGCTGCTGCTTCCTCAGGCTTTGCTGATTTTTTACCGGCGTGGCTCTTTCTATGAGCCACCTTGGGCAGGCCGAAAACACTGTTCTTCTCTTCCCATTCCTCTTTGTCTTTCAGGGTTTCTATGCGCTCGGTGCGTGAAAGAACATTGCGATGCCTGCTCAAAGCTCCTTTAATTTTTAGTGAACGGTCAATACTCATTTTTACTAACTTCTCCAAAATATTTACTCAAAGCTTTTCATTCCGTAAACAGTACTGAAATCAAAATTCCTGTATCCCGGCGGCGGCTCATAAGAGGCGCCGATTTTAATAATTTCCTGTCTGGTACGATAGCCGTCCGTACCCAAACGACCCGGATTATCGTATGTCTGCTTCGTATGCAGGAAAAACGTTTCTCCTTTTTGTCTAATCTGGGTCTCAATACCGTAACCCGCGAAAAACGCCTGCACCGGTATGAGCTGGTCTTTGTTTTTATGTGTCGCTATTACTATCCAGTTGGCACCTGAAGCGCTATCTTCTGCAAAGGCAGCTTCACTGGTATCTTCAGACTCAGCTTCAGGAGTAACAATTTCTTCCTGCACTCCGGCAGGCTGGGCGCTATTTTCTTCGACGGCCTTAGACAATGCAGCCCTGTCAAGTCCCTGCCATTCACCAAGGCGGTATGCCGTAAGAACCAATGCCGCCAATATCAGCAATACAGCTACAGCCAACTGTGTAGGCATCGAGATTTCAAGCCTGCCGCGGTTTATCTGAAACATCCGCGGCTTTGGAGGCATATTCCTTGCAGGCCGAAAACCGGCCTCTGCCCGGCCCTGCGATACTTTCTGCTCGGCGGTCGGGCGAAGCGTCTCTAAGCTTCTGCTACGGCGCGAGTTAGCCAATCCTTTGGAGAATACCTCATACAGCGCCATCTTATTTTTTTTCTTCTGCACCATAGCCCGACCGGATTTAAACATTTATCTATTATTACAAAACTTAAAGAATAATTTCAATCTTAAAGTTTTTATTATTGTAATGGGTCAGTTATGGGTGGGGAATAGCAGTGTCGCGGCCATCTTGGCCGCGTTTTCGCGGGCTGGAAGCCCGCGACACCCCT
>JAFGGH010000071.1 GCA_016930645.1 Sedimentisphaerales bacterium | reverse complement strand
GTAAGTTATAAACTGGTCAAAATAGGTGCGGGGCTGTGTATTTTCTGTGGCACTTTCCCTTTCCGATAAATCGGACGGTGGCTGTTAGCCATCACCGTGCCCTGCCCTGCTCGGACTTTCCTCCCCGCCCATCGCTGGGCGGGGCGACCGCACGACCCACTCTCTGAATTTTCAATGAGCTTATTTATTATACCAGATTTCAGGTCAGATGTTTCGGGAAATTTCGATATGTTTTTTGAAGTTTGCGTCGTCGGTTTCGGGGAAATCGCACCTGTAGTGCACGCCCCTGCTTTCCTGCCGCTGCCGTGCGGCTTTTGCCATCAAAAGGCTTGTTGTGAGCATATTCTGGCACTGCCAGCCTTGGCGGCTTTCAAAAACTTTGTCCATCACATACCGCTGCCAGAATCTTATGATTTCCTGTGCCTCTGCGAGCTGTTTTTCGGTCCGTGTAATTCCAATATTCCGCCACATCAGGGCGCGGAGCGAGTTTGTAACATCTTCGGTATCGAGTCTTGTCCTGTCCGAACGCGGCACATCATATTTTATTTTGGGTCTTTTGTACTCTTTGTTTCTATTAACCTGACAAGATTGTTGGCCTGCTGTCTTTCCAAATACCAGCCCTTCCAGAAGCGAGTTACTGCCGAGACGGTTGGCGCCGTGAAGGCCTGTTGCGGCAATCTCGCCGCAGGCAAAAAGATTTTCGATACTCGTTTTGGCGGTGCTGTCGGTTTTGACTCCGCCGACCATATAATGAGCGCTGGGTCTGACCGGTATCAAATCTTTGCTGATATCAATATCGAAACTCTCACAAATCTCGCTAATCAGTGGAAACCGTTCGGCAAAATGTTCCTTGTCGAAATGGCGGACATCAAGATAAACGTGAGTAGCACCGGTCTTGAGCATATGTGAAAGTATCGCCCTGCTGACTATATCGCGCGGCGCTAATTCCGCATTTTCGTGGTAATCTTTCATAAACTGGTTACCTTCGGCATCTACCAGGATTCCGCCTTCGCCGCGAAGCGTTTCCGACATCAAAGCTCGTGAAGCTCCCGCTATATAAAGCGTCGTCGGGTGAAACTGCATAAACTCCATATCAGTAAGTACCGCTCCGGCTCGATATGCCATCGCCAGGCCGTCGCCTGTGGCAACCTCGGGATTAGTAGTCTCGCGGAATAACATACCCGCACCGCCTGTTGCCAGAATCGTATTGGCCGCCCAGATAATGTGAAGCCCTTTTTCGTCTTTTCCAATGACACCGACGCAGTTATCATCTCCGTTAGTAAGCAAATCGATACTGAAAAAATTCTCCAAAATAGTTATATTCGGATTCGCTTTGACTTTCCGTATGAGTACCTCTGCAATCATTCTGCCGGTTTCATCACCGTGAGCGTGCGCGATTCTCGAATGGCTGTGCCCGCCTTCGATTGTTGTTACAAGGTGTCCTTCTTCAAAGTCAAATTCCACGCCCCAGTCTAAAAGCTGTTTTATCAGCTCCGGGCCGTTTTTGACGACAAGCTCAACGGTATTCTCATCGCACAGGCCGCATCCGGTCGCAAGAGTATCTTTGATATGAGAGTTAATCGAATCATCTTTTTCAAGGACCGATGCTATTCCGCCCTGGGCATGCCAGGTGTTGCTGTCCTGCAGGGAACCTTTACAGGCAACGACAACTTTCTGCTGACCGGCTGCCTCAATGGCGGCGCGAAGTCCGGCAATACCGGCACCAATCACAAGGCAATCAGTAAAACGCTGGCTTGTCGAATCTGAATCAACATTAGCCAGATAGCGGCGAAATTCTGTCTGCTCTTTCATTATTTAAGCACTTTTAGTTAATTTATTTGTTCGGCTCAGCCGGTTTTTCATCTTCACTCTTGGCAGTAACGATTCTTTCGAGGTTAGTGAGGTCACCGAAAAATTTTTCGTCTTTCATGTGTTCTGCCATAAACTTCCTTAGCTGCTCGGTCGATGCCGTAAGAACAGGGTAATCACTTTCTATGAACTCATGCTTCAATATGTCAGGATTATTTTTAAGGAGCTCCTTCATGGTGTCGGGGTTCATCGCCCGTATTACGAGATTAGGGTCAACCGCTTCGATTTTCAGGAAACTGTGCGCCGGCAGGATGTGCATTTTGTAATAATCGTTGGCGTTAATTTCGGCTTCTTCCGGGAACAAATCGAGAAATAATTTACCTTCTATCTTTGTCAGGTGGGCCTTAAACCTGCCGTCTTCTTCGTCAATCATTATACTCAAATCATACGAATTGGGCTCTGCGCCTTTCTCGAACGTCCAGATGTTATCCCCTTCTTTCCACTGACCTAAAAGCTTCTCCTCGAATATGACGTCTTTGTCAGAATACAGCGGATGCAGTGAAGGCACACACCCGCCTAATACAGCCGCCAGCAGATAAAACAGAATCTTTTTAATGTTCATCTTTCACTCCTTAAAATCCGGTTGATTTTAAATACGCAACTTATACATTTTATCATTTATCCTGCTAATAGCAACGAACATTAAAGTCTCAAAAATTCCTTTGCAAATCCGCCGCTAAAGAGTGATTATAGTCATAATATTTGTATAAGAAAACATATATTAAACTTAAAGCAAAGAGCATGTATTTAGTCTATATTGACGAGTCCGGGAACACAGGATTAAATCTCAAGGATACTGAACAACCTGTCTTCATCATGGCAGCAATTATCGTTGACCAGTTAAAATGGTTTTCACTGGAAAAAGAATTTCTCGAAATCGCAGTTAGATATTTCGGTCGGCCTCTTCCAGACCCGTTTCATGTTCAGGCAAAAGAGCTAAAAAGTGGGCGGGGCCTCTTTTCAAAACTTTGCTTTGAAGAGCAACTTTCTTTCAGAGATGAGATGTTGAATCTTCTTTATGCTAATAATATCCCTGTTATATACAGAAGAATTATAAAATTTAAATTCAGTGAGTTTTGTGAATTCCACTATGGACCCGGCATTAAGGTCAATCCTTATATAATGGCCTTGCCCTTTGTTTGTATGGAGGTTGACCATTATATAAAAAGCCAAGGCTCGGACAAACTCGGAATGTTGATTTTCGACGAGCAAAAGGAAAACTATGATGCGGCAGAACGATCGCTGAAGACACTCCGTTTGGATAGAGCATCGATACTCAAGACTGAAAGAATTATAGAAAAAGGTTTCTTTGTTGACTCACAAAAAAGCTTCGCGCTTCAGTTGGTGGATATTGCCGCCTATTACATACGCAAGTATGAAGAGTATAAACTGGGCTTCAGAGTCAGCAAATATGATGCACAAACATTTGAAATAGTTGAAAAATTGACTACAACAGGTACAGGCTCAAGGACTTCTGACGTTCTGGAATGGGTGAAAAATAACTGGGCTAAATAAAAAAATAGCGGCTGCCCCAAAAGGGAAGGTCGCCACACAGGCGGCCACTTACAGTCGCTATATATATTATCGTACAAGATAAGCCCTCAGTCAAGAGAATTTATGGGATTTTATCATTTTTTTGTTATGAATCAGGATTTTACACTACAGATGCGGCAGATGCTTGAAAGAGACCTCAAAGGCCGAGGTATAAAAGACCCTCGCCTCTTGAAAGCTATGACCGAAATTCCCAGAGAGCTTTTCGTCGGCAATAGTCACCTCGGCCAGGCCTATTCCGACGGCCCGCTGCCGATTGACTGCGGCCAGACTATTTCCCAGCCTTATATAGTCGCGCTGATGACCGAAGAGCTGAAAATCACACCAGACTGCGAAGTCCTGGAAATAGGAACCGGCAGCGGCTATCAAACTGCGATACTCTGCAAGCTCGCCAAATATGTTTATACCGTCGAACGTTTTGAAGAACTGTCACAAGCAGCACAGAAGATATTGGGCGAGCTTGGAATTATAAATGTCGAGTTTCGTACAGGTGACGGAAGCTGCGGCTGGGCGCAGGACAGTACTTTCGACAAAATTTTAGTAACCGCAGCATTGCCGACTATCCCCCAATCTCTTATAGACCAGCTTGCCGACGGCGGAATTATGGTAGCCCCTGTCGGCCCAACAGGTGTACAAAGGCTGGTTGCCCTCGAAAAGAAAAATGATAAAATTGCAGAACGGTTCATTTGCGATGTTCGCTTTGTAAGACTCATAGGCCGCCACGGCTTCAATGAATAATTATCTATGAATGAATCTCAAAATAATTTCAGCCTGGATATGCCGGTTCAGTACTTGAAAGGAGTCGGACCGAAACGTGCGCAGATCTTCGCCCAGCTTGACGTCAATACCGCAGGCGACCTGCTCGAATATTATCCGAGGGATTATAACTTCGTACCTGAACTTCAAAAAATTGCGAACCTGAAACCCAACCATGATTCAGCTGTCATCGGACTTGTCGAATCGACCGACTATCAGCAGTTCAGGAAGATACCGATTTTCGAGGCTGTCATCGCCGACCGTACCGGCAGATGCCGGGTTATCTGGTTCCACGGCGGATACCTCCGAGACAAATTGCAGGTCGGCCAGACAATAATGGCTACCGGCAAAGTTACGCTTTACAAGCATCAGCTCCAGATGACCAATCCGAAATTTACCGTTATCGAAGATAAAGTCGCAGATGCGGTGGAGTATTTCAGCGGCGGGATATATCCTGCCAAAGCCGGTTTATCCAGCGGACAAATCAAAAAAATAATCAAGCCGCTTTTAGAGAATGTCCCGCAGCTCGTAGATGAATTCTACGATGGCAATTACCGAAAACAAAGTCTCCTCATCAAGCGCAGCGATGCGTTCGAATGGATACATAATCCGCCTGACGAGGAAAAGCTCAAAAAAGCAAAACGCCGCCTGAAGTACGATGAGCTTTTTTTAATGCAGCTCGGACTGGCTTTGAGACGCTACCGCACACAGCACTTGACGCAGTCGGAGCCGATGCCGAATTCCGAAAAAATCGACCATCGAATCCGAAAGCGGTTTCCGTTTTTATTGACCGAAGACCAGGACAAGGCAATCGAGGAAATCACGAACGACATGGCAAGCTCTAAACCGATGAACCGGCTCTTGCAGGGAGATGTCGGCTCGGGCAAAACTGTTGTCGCCCTGTATGCCGCGCTTCTCGCGGTCGCGAATAAACAACAGGTTGCGATTATGGCACCGACCGAGATACTCGCTTGTCAGCACTTTATGAAAATCGAAAGGTACCTCAAAGACAGCAAGGTAAAAAGAGCGCTCGTTACCGGCGGCATAACCGGCACTAAAAGAAAACAATTGCTGAAGGAAATCAAATCAGGCCGGCTTGATATTGTCGTAGGAACCGTCGCGCTATTGCAAAAGGACATCAAATTCAAATCTCTCGGGCTGGTAATCATCGATGAGCAGCACAAATTCGGCGTCCACCAAAGGGCCGAGCTAAGGAAGGAGCACACCCCGCATTGCCTCGTAATGACCGCAACTCCTATTCCACGAACTTTGGCAATGACGGCATTCGGCGATTTGGATGTCTCGATAATCAAACATTCTCCGCCAGGCAGAGGCTCGGTAATCACCCGCTGGGTCGATAAAAAAGACCGGCAAAAGGCTTACGACTTTATCCGCCAGAGACTCAAAGCCAAAAGGCAGGCTTATTTCGTCTATCCTCGAATCGCAAGTACAACCGACACCGAAAACGGCCAGGTCAAAGCGGCAACAGATGAATGGAAAATCTTAAGCAAAAATATCTTTGCGGAATTCAAGGTTGAACTCCTGCACGGCAGAATGAAGTCGGCGGATAAACAGAAAATTATGGACGAATTCCGCAAAGGCCGAATCGATGTCCTCGTCTCGACCATCGTCATCGAAGTCGGTGTCGATGTCCCGAACGCGACGATTATGGTTATCGAAGGCGCCGATCGATTCGGCCTTGCCCAGCTCCATCAGCTCAGAGGCCGAATCGGCAGAGGACAGGCCAAATCTTACTGCCTGCTCTTTGCCGAAACAGAAAACGAAACAGCAAAAAGCAGACTTGAAATAATGATTCGAAGCAACGATGGTTTTGAAATCGCGGAGCACGATTTGAGATTACGCGGCCCCGGCGAACTATTCAGTACCCGACAGCACGGCCTGCCCGATTTGAAAATCGCAAATATTATCGATGATTATGATTTGCTTGTCCTCGCCCGCAAAAACGCCTTTGACCTTGTCAATTCCGACCCGATGCTGCAAAACGCGAACAATAAGAACATACGCAAAGCCCTGCTTGGCAAATTCGGCGATACTTTAGGCCTGGTCGATATCGCATAAGAATGAAAAATAAGCATTGAATTGAATAAATTTCACAAAATTTGTGTAATTTTTCTTCGCTCCATCCCCCAAAATCCAAGTTTCCTGCTAATCTTATGACGTAAGGGAATTTACTGATTTTTCGCTGCGTTTTTAAGCAAATACCCGCAAATAACAGGTTTTTAAGGCTGGTATATAGTCCTTTTGGCGTAACTTGCCCTAATTGCGCCAATTGCCGAATATTTTTATAATCCGATAATTATGGGGATTTAGAGAAAATCAGCGGTTTTTTTGAAAATTTTTCTTGAAATTTCGGGATTTTATTTTTAAACTAATCCATAAGAAGAGGAGTGGGTGACCGAGAGTTGTGCTATTTTAACGGAGAGAGTTCCCACTCAAGAAGTTAGGGTACGGAGTCCGTATGTAGACAGCTACCCAGCGAAGAAGAATGACAATGCGAGAAGATTTCGAAGCAAAACGGGGAATTGCACGGGGTGACGCAACACCTTCTGCGGGTAAGGAGCGTTCCGTAAGACCAGTGCTCAGTGATGGTCTGAGTCAGCGTTTTATCGGCAACAGCAACGCATTCAATTCCATAATCGATATGATAGAAGCCATCGCTGTCCGCAGGTGCCCTGTTATTATCACGGGTGAGACGGGCGTTGGAAAAGAAATGGCCGCTCGGCAAATACACCTGACAAGCAAGCGGGCTGATAAAGTTTTTGTCCCGGTTGACTGCACTACTTTGACGGGACAGTTATTCGAGAGCCAGTTGTTCGGTCATACAAGGGGGGCATTTACCGGAGCGATTGACAGCACACTCGGTTTTTTCCGCGCTGCGGACGGCGGCACAATATTCCTCGATGAAATCAGCGAAATTCCGCTGGAGCTTCAGGCCAAACTTCTCCGCGTCCTCCAGGAAAACAAAGTAACTCCTATCGGCTCGACCAAATCGTACAGCATTGACATTCGTGTTATTTGCGCAACCAACCGTGACCTCAGAGAGCTTGTTAAGGAAAAGGCCTTCAGGGCCGACCTGTTCTATCGACTCAATGTGGTCAATCTCGAAGTGCCGCCTCTTCGCGAGCGTCGGGAAGACATTCTTCTTTTGGCCGAATATTTTTTGAATAACCAGGCCGAATTTTACAATGAGCCGCCCAAGCAGCTAAGCGATTCGGCAAAGGAGCTGCTGCTCAAGTATCACTGGCCTGGCAATGTACGCGAGCTTTCCAATGCTATGGAAAGGGGTTATGTTCTGAGTTTCAGTGATGTGATTAAGCCTGCCGTTCTGCCGATGGAACTTATTATCGCCGACTCGAGGCAGTATCCGCAACATGAGCTTCCGACTCTTGACGATGTCAAGCGGCGTATTGTTACACGCACACTCGAATATACCCAGGGCCGTAAAATCGCAGCGGCAAAAATTCTCGGCATTGAAAGACGCAGCCTGAACCGCCTGATAGAAAAGCTGAACATATCCGTCAAAGAAATCCGCGAAGATGCATAAAACCGCCGCCTGCCCGCCCAAGGCGGGTAAAAGGCGGGTAAAAATTGGGTTCGTTTTTCTACAGAAGCCAATTTTAGGCCAAAAATTGGCTTTGAATTGGCTTTGTTTGGCTTTGTTTTTCTTCCAAATCCTCGTTTTTGAGCTAAATACGAGGGAAATTGGCTTTGTTTTGTAAAAAAAGGTGTGATTTGTAGAGACTCCTCTACAAATGTAGAACAAATTAGCCACGAATAATTTAACCACAGAGCTCGCAGAGGACACGGAGTAACTTTGGCGGTTCGTTGGGACGAACCTATGTGTACTCACAAAACCGGTTTTCCAAAAGCAAGCTTTTTCCAACCAGTTCTGTTCGTCCACGGTCCCTAAGGGACTTTTGCCAAAGCCTTTGCTAAACAGGATTGCTAAGATTGTATATAACATGGAGTTACGGAGATATTGGTTAATTTAGAATGTCTATTTTTACGTTAAAAATGACGCTTACTGTTCACTGTATTGTGAACTATTGTGTAATATAACATATTATCAAACATTTGTCAAGAGAATTTTTTGAATTTTTACAAAAAATTCGACAGACTGACACTGACAGTTAACTGACAGACACGGAAATTTTAGCCACAAATTTCCACAAATTTTACGAATTATTTTTTACCGCTGAGAACACTGAGGTAACGGAGAGATTAAAGTCTATAGTTTTGGAAGTAAACATATAGGAAACTATTATTACATGAAGTATAATATACATAATGACATTTGAAACTATTGAGAAAAAAGCATTGAATGCAGTAGAAATAATACAAGAACTAAAGAAATACAATTTTGATGACTTATACCTCTGGCTTTCTGTAGTTTCAATTCACCCCAGCAATCAAAATTATGGATTAAGAATAGACCTCTTACTTGGATTATTGTTATCAATACCATCAGAAGATTTTAAAGGCCAGAAATTTGGACGAAATGAATGTTGTTCTTTGGTTAATTCTTACTGGGAGCTTACAAATCCATATTTTATATCACTTGAGGACTTCAATCCCTTCAACCAATTAGACTTAATTCCTTTTTTCTGGGAACAAAACAGATATTATTATTTCTACGGTACATATGAGCGTCCACATGAGTATTTGAAAACATTTAGTGATTTTTATTGTAGATCAGGTACAACTTCAAAAGAAACTGAATCTATCAGAATGTATTTAAAAATCAGCCTTGAATTTCAAACCTTACTTCTAAAAAAGATATTTGCTAATAAAGAATCAAAGCAGCAATCAGATAAGTTTTATGTTCCATCGGAATCGTATTACAATAGCTTGTCGACTTGCTTTATCATTCAAAATAAATCCAAGAAGTATTTTAAGGATATGCCGCCTTTTAAAACTGGCCCACTAACCAATCCTGAAACAATAATGAATAACATTTTGACTTCCACATTTTACGACAGCCTTTTTGTAAAATCGAAAAAACATGACTACATGTTGTGGCCAAGTGGGCACATTGAAGCTCTTTATAGAATATCTAAGGACATTGTAGATAGGATCCCAGAGGAAGAAATATTGTTAAAATCAAAACAAAATAAACTTCGTAGAATCTGTTCACAATTTTTTACAATAAAAGCCATTATAGATGGTGTTTATGCAACTGAAAAATCAAATATGGTTGAAGATTTTGATGTAGTTTCAGTTGTTGATGGCAGTAAAATCATATTATTCAAGATAGTAAAAACGGATGATGAAAGTGGCTTCTTAAATGAAGTTAATATCTGCAAACAAAAAGTGAACGGGATATGTGAAGCTATATCAAAGTGTGATATAATCGGCATCAGGTATGTGACATCACCTTCTAAGATATATGGCATACCTAGCAAAGAAGTAGAATTGTTTACAATATTTGTATATCAAAGAGACACACTTGCAGATTTTGCATTAAAAATTGGCAGAGGAGATCTCTCAGAAACAGATAAAATTATTGAATTAAAAGATATTGAACAACTATTTAATTTGCTCTCTGGGCCATTAAGCTTCATTAAATTTATAAGAAATGATAACGAACTTATTTCCAAAGTATCATGCCTTAGCGTAGATTTCTTGGACAGAGTTATTTACTACATTGATAACAAAGAATCCTATTTGTCTCAAGGTTTATTGCCCAACTTTATCTTATTTCAACCTCACAGCTGGAGTGACTATTACACCAATCATTTGCACGAAAAATATAAAGACAATATATATGAATTGCTTAATAGAAATGGCCTTGACACTTTCAACAAGATAAAGTCTTTGGGTGATAATAGATACGGTTGCATGGATTCGGCCTATCTTGATTGTGGTCATGTCGTTAAGTTGGATGGTGACAAGTTAATATTTATTTCGTTACCACCTCAAGGCTTTTTTTGTGAATCATTTGAAATTCAGACAGCGGAATTTATTACAGACCTTTACTCATATTATATCTCAAAGTTAGAAGAAAGTCTTAGGGAGTTTCTTAAAGAAAATAGAATAATCCTTCCGCAGTTTTCCCTCATAATAGTATTACCGAAGAGTTACGTTAAGCGTAAAAATATTGGCTATATAATGAACGACCGTAGCCTTTTTAATGATGAGCCATTGGCAATAAGAACCGGTAAGGTAAAAAACGAAAGTGGTTTAAGAACTATAGTCGTATATGACTATAATAAATTAGAAGATTTATTCGCACCAAGTGACAGCAGCGGCGAAAGATTATTCGTATCAAAGTATTTAAAAAGCTTGTTGTTGTATTATTGTAAGACTTTATCTCTTCCTGAATTGGAAAAGTTTGCAAAGAATTACGTAGAACAAAATATCCTAAAGCATCGCAAAGGTTTTGCCTTTGAGTCTCAACGAGTATCTAATCCCAAATTAGATTCATACAGGAACTATGATAAAATTCAGGATGTAGATATTTCCAAGCTCAATCAAGAAGTCGCACAATACTTATCAAAATCCAATGTCAAAACGGGCAAATATGAAAACGAAGATGCACTTAAACTCCTTTCTTTGATATATGATTTTCTTGAAAAACATATTGAAGATGAATTGGCTAAATACAGCAAAAGCCTTCTTTTACACGCTTATCAACAACTTGAATATGCTCTTGGTGAAGAATATAAATTGTTACATCGGGCGGGCTTTGATTCTACAAAGTTCGTTGAATATGATGTTGTTGATAGGATTCTAGAAGAGCGATACGAAAACCATAAATCAATTATTGCAATCAAATTTATCATTAGCTCCATCCTTAAAATTAATCTAAGGGGTGATAATATTATCAATCAAGAAAAATGGAATTATATTCACGCCTTGTCTTCTATTATCCAGACCATTTCAATTATGTATGAATGTATTAAGTACAGTGTTATCCCACACTATATTTCTATAAATGAACGGTACGAGTTTGATATTGTGTCAGAACAAGAAACGGTTGATTTTGCAAAATTTCGTTATGCAGAAACAGAAGAAAAAATTCAGAGTCGTAAGTTCCAAGTACTAAAAGAGAAAAACATTGGGTCTGTGAAAGAAAAACATGAGGACAATAAATCGTATTATGAAAAACTGGAAAAATATTTTCTAAAAAGGTATGGCTTTCGATTTAATGATATGTTGACCGTTTTAGTGGCTTTGAGCCATTGTGGTATTAAATGTAATGGATTTGAGCCGCTCAATATTGTTAAAGAAAAAGAAATGTATGCCTATCTGAATAAAGAGATTATTGACTGTCCTAACGAAAAGGAACTTAAGAAAATTATCGCTTTCCTCTCACTTGATTTCGATACTTATAAGGGTAAAAGATTTTTTATGTATCATCTTTTTAAGTCAGAAAATCGCTTTAATCTTAGGCCAATAATAAGTCTGGGGCAAGGTGAGTATTGTTTCGGAAATCAAATGTGCGATACATCAGCATTAATTTGGGGGGGTAGCGTTGGCTCAGGTAATTATGTTAATGATTGTGACTCTGAACTTAACCTGATATTGGAGAGTTATAGACGTTTACTTGATAACCAATTGGAAAAAGATGCAGAGAAAAAATGCGTAGAAATTCTTGGCAAGGAAAATGTTGAATCACGTATTCTTAATTTCAAAAGACTTTCAAAGATATTTCCTAAAAGACCAGATTGTGGAGAGATTGATTTACTCGTAATTAACCGAAAAACAAAAACAATAAATGTTATGGATGTTAAAAACAGGATTAGAAGCTTTCGGCCATATGATATTGCTATGGAAGTAAATTTATTTCTAACAGGGAAAAAATCTTATCTCGCAAAGTTGATTAAGAAAGAGAAGTTCATAAAAGAAAATATCAAACAAGTTTTAGAGCACTTTAACATAAAAGAAAGTGAAGGGTGGAAAACCAAGTCGGCATTTATTGTATCACAAATATACCCAATGTCATACTATAAGAAGAAGGCTGTAGATTTTGTTATTCTTGAAAAGATTCAAGAGTATCTTGTCCATGATATTGATTGATAAAGCCTTTCTTGGCAAATAATCTGCGTAAATCTGTGTCTGAAAAAATAGTGAAATTTGTTGTTAAATGAGTTTTGATTTTACGTCTTTTATGAATTGGCTTATGGCGCTTAGGATATTTTCTTTACTGTCCAGATTGGCTTCAATCAATGAGACTATTTTCGAGCCGATTATCACGCCGTCGGCGCCGGCTTTTGCTACCGCTACGGCGTGTTCGGGTTTGCTAATCCCAAAGCCGACACAGACGGGGACATCGGTTAGCTTTTTTAATTTGCCGACCAGTCCCTCCACCTCATCGGACAGGCTTTCCCTGCTGCCTGTAACGCCGAGGACAGAGACGGTATAAATAAAACCGGTTGTTTTCGAGGCGATGAGCTTCATACGCTGGTCTTCGGTGTTCGGAGTAACCATAAAGACGGTATCCAGGCCTGCCGCCTGGGCCGGTGCGAGGACTTCGTCAGCGTCATCGATACTCATATCGGCGATGAGAATGCTGTTGACGCCTGCCGCGTGAAAATCAGCGAAGAATTTCTCGGTGCCGTACTGATATATCAGGTTGTAATAAAGCAACAGGCCAATCGGAATGTCTTTGTATTGCTTTATTTCTTTTATGAACTCAAGTGCTCTGTGAACGTTCATACCGGCCTTTAACGCACGGATGTCCGCTTTTTGTATTGTCGGGCCGTCGGCTATCGGGTCGGAAAACGGTATTCCCAATTCCAGCACGTCGGCGCCGGCATCGATTGCGGTCTTAACAATATCCAGGCTGGTATCATAGTCAGGGTCGCCGATAACGAAAAACGGAATCAGTGCCGCTCGGTCAAGTTCTGAAAATAACTCTTTGTATGCTTTCATAAAAAATCTCAAATTATAAATCTTCAAATTATGGATTCCCGCCTTCCTCCTTCGCCAAGGCTACGGAGGACAGGTCGCGGGAATGACAAGGGTTATTGCATCAATGGTCGATATTTTTCAACGATAGAGACGTCTTTGTCGCCTCGGCCTGAAAGATTTACAATGACATTTGCATCGGAACTCAGTTTACCTTTTTGTTTCATTACCCAGGCAAGGGCGTGTGAGCTTTCCAGTGCGGGCAGTATGCCTTCTTTTTTGCTGAGCAGCTCGAAAGCGTCGAGGACATCTTCATCTTCGGCTTCGTAGTATTGTGCCCTGCCGGAGTCCTTCAACTGGCAGTGTTCGGGGCCGACCGCCGAGTAGTCCAGGCCAGCGCTTACCGATTCTGTTTCGAGTACCTGGCCGTTCTCATCCTGCAGCAGATATGATTTCGCGCCGTGAAGGATGCCGACTTTTCCGGCGACGATGGTCGCGGCGTGCTTGCCGGTGGAGACACCTTCGCCGCCCGCCTCGACACCTATAAGCTTTACGTTTTTATCATCGATAAATCCTGTAAAGATTCCCAGCGCGTTGCTGCCGCCTCCGACACAAGCCACTATCATATCAGGCAGTTTTCCGATTTGCTCGGCGCACTGTTGTTTTGCTTCGGTACCGATGACGCTTTGAAAATGCTTAACAACTGTCGGATACGGATGTGGGCCGCAAGTCGAGCCGAAAATATAAAATGTGTCGGTTACGTTCGCCGTCCAGTAGCGAAGAGCATCGTTTATCGCATCTTTGAGTGTTCCTGTACCGCCCTCGACGCTGATGACTTTTGCGCCGCAAAGTTTCATTTTATGGACATTTACGCTTTGCCGTTCGATGTCGATAACACCCATAAAGATTTTTGTTTCCATTCCGAAAAGTGCGCCGACCATAGCGGTTGCCAAGCCGTGCTGACCTGCACCGGTTTCGGCGATGATTTTGCTTTTGCCCATATATTTGGCAAGCAGGGCCTGGCCGAGTGTGTTGTTGAGCTTATGGGCACCGCCGTGAACAAGGTCTTCGCGTTTCAGATAGACATTAAATCCGACCTGCTCGCTGAAGCGTTTTGCGAGGTAAAGCGGAGTCGGCCTGCCTGCATAATGTTTGTAAAACCAGTTTAACTCTTTTACAAATTTTTCGTCCTGGTAATGGTCGTAAAATGCCGCTTCAAGCTCCTCGAGCGCCGGTATCAAAACCTCAGGAACGTAAAAGCCGCCGTATTGTCCGAATCTGCCTTTTTGTCTCATTGTAAAGCTGTCCTTTTTATGCTCTTAAGTGACTGATATTTTCAAAAAGCTGTTTCATTTTTTTATGGTCTTTCTTACCGGGTCTTTCTTCAATCCCACTGCAGATGTCAATACCGTAAACACCAAGCTTGATAGCTTCTTCGACGTTGTCCGGGTTAATGCCGCCTGCCAGAAATATCCTCTTATTAATGTGCCCAACGATATTCCAGTCGAAGCTCAGGCCTGTCCCGCCGTACTTTTCCTGGTCATAGGCGTCGAGCAGAATCGCGTCGGTAAAGAATTTCTCTGCGCTTTTGATATCTTTATAATCCCTGACCCGTATGGCTTTGATTGTTCCCAGGTTCAGTAAGTTTAGCGAATCACAAAACTCAGGGGTCTCATCGCCGTGAAGCTGGAGCCAGTTAAGGAAACAATCATCGAGTGTTTGCCTGATTTGGTCGTATTCGGCATTTACAAACAAACCTACTACGCTGACAAAGGCAGGTAGCCTGGTGATAATTTTGTCGGCCTGTTTCGGCTCGATGTATCTGGGGCTTTTTTTGTAGAAATTAAAACCAATAAGGTCGGCACCGAAGTCTATGGCTGCGCGGGCGTCTTCGTAATTTGTAATTCCGCAAATTTTAACCTTAGGTATTAACACAACTGTTCCCGATTTATATTTAACTGTTCGATATTTCGATTAACTTTTCCAGACATTCAAGTGCCTTGCCGCTTGTTACTGAGACATCGGCGAGCTTCATCGCAGCCTCAAAATCATCCGCCAGAGACGCTACTATAATAGCCGCTGATGCGTTTAATAAAACAATATCTTTTCTCGGGCCAGTTTCTTTACCTTCAAGAAGGCCACGGGCTATCGCGGCGTTGTAAGCAGCATCGCCTGATTTCAACTGGTCGATGTCGGTTGTTTCAATCCCAAGCTCAGCCGGGTCGAAAACCGTCTGTGTAATTTCGCCGTCTGTAAGTTCGCAGATTTTAGTCTTGCCTAAAGTGCTAATCTCATCCATACCCTGGCCGTGAACTACCATAGCTTTTTTGACGCCGAGAAGCTTTAATGTCTCTGTGATTCTTTCCATCAGGTCTTCGTCTGCGACACCCATAACCTGAGCTTTTACCTTTGCCGGGTTGGCGAGCGGGCCGAGGATATTAAAAGCGGTTCGGAAGTCCAGACTCTTACGAATCGGCTGAACAAATTTCATTGCGGGATGGAACATCGGCGCGAACATAAAACCGATATGGGCTTTTTCGATACATTCTGCGACAATATCGGGGCCGGGGTCAATTTTCACACCAAGCTCGGCGAGGACATCGGCTGAGCCGCACCTGCTTGTAATGGCGCGGTTGCCGTGTTTGGCGACATAAGCTCCGGCACCCGCTGCAACAATGGCCGCCGCTGTCGATATATTGAATGTCTTTATGGTCGCTCCGCCTGTACCACAGGTATCGATTAGATTATCGATATTAACTTTTACCGGCACGGCGTGGTCCCGCAGCGAGCTTGCCAAGCCGGCGATTTCGGCGGCGGTGGCCTTTTTCATTCTCATCATCGCCAGAAAAGCTGCGATTTGCACTTCGCTGACCTGTCCTTCGAAAATCAAATCCAAAAGCGCTTTGGCCTGAACGAAGCTGAGGTCATTACCTTCCAATATAATGTCAAGATATTCAGTTATCTTCGCCACAGAGTATTCCTTTTTATTTTTGCCACCTGCCTTCGCTCAAGCTACGGCAAGGCAGGCAGAGGACACAGAGAACACAGAGAATTAATTTTAAAAAACCCAAACTTTTCCATCATATATTTTCAAAACAGGAATCGCAGCAATTTTTACATAAATTTTCTTCTCCTGAAAGCTTTTACATCGCTGCTTGATAAATCAAACCATTCGCCTCTTTTTCTTTTATCCTCAAATCTTTTATGCCAGTAAGCTTCTATTCCACTTGGGTCATCTGTCTTAATCTTATGTATTATCTTTAATTCTTCCGGAAGCTTAGTTCCTATTTCATAATTTCGTTTTTCAACGCAATCGCTTCTACCTATTTTATAGTATTGCCCTGATTTCATCAGATACACGAAACTGAATCGAAGTTCAGCCCCTCCAGAATCAACCTCTCTTTCTTCCTTTTCTGAAGAAACGAGAACTCCTTTACAAATTTCGATAATGTCTTCATATCCGGGTTTGCTTTTACAGTAATCTAAAATTTTTTGAGCCATTTCTTGTTTTTTTCCTAATCGGCGAAATGGGTTATAAGATGGAAATTCCTTTGTATTATGTGCCTTTAATCTGAAATGACCAATTGTAGGAAATTTCCTTATTTCTCTAATCAAGGAAACAACATGTTCTATCAGTACCTTTTCATCATAGGCAGATTGTAGTATGTTTGGCTTATATCCTGCTTCGGTAACGGCATCACTCCATGCAACCCAATATTTCCCACGCCAATCGCTTCTTTTGATTCCTGTTACATGGGCAAATGTGTTGATTCCCAATGGAATGCCATTGTTTTCCTTAGCTGTTCTAATAATTTCATCAATAATGTGTATTTTATCCACGATTACTTGATTCCTTTATTCTTCTCTGTGACCTCTGTCCGCCACGGGCGGATAAATGCTCTCTGTGTTGGCATCCCCTCCCTTCCGGTCGGGGCTTGTTTTTCGTATTTCGCCATTCGTTAATCTCTGTGGCCATTACATTTTAACATCTCTGTGACCTCTCCCGATAAACGACATCGGGACAAGTTGCGGCCTCTGTGGCTATATATCTAATCTTTTCTCTGTGGCTATTCTCAGGACATTTTCGATAATTTTTCCGCCTGCCGGTGTCAGGATACTTTCCGGATGGAACTGCACGCCGAAAATCGGCAGAGTCTTGTGCTGGGCGCCCATTATTACACCTTCAAATTCGGCGGTTTTTTCCAGGCAGTCCGGCAGTTGGTTGACGTAAGCACAAAGGCTGTGATAACGGCCGGCCTGGAGGGGATTTTCCACGCCCTCGAATATCCCCTTGCCGGAATGAACGACCCGCGAGCCTTTGCCGTGCATCGGTTGCGGTGCGTGTCCGATTTTGCCGCCGAAGTATTGAACGATTACCTGATGGCCAAGACATACTCCAAAAATCGGCAGAATTGCCTTGAAATAATCCACGGCTTCGAGGCTGACTCCCGCGGTATCCGGCGTTCCGGGGCCGGGTGATATTACGAGCAGGTCGGGGGCAAATTCTTCTGCGATTTTCTTTAACTCTTTTAATGGTGTATCCGAACGATAGACTTTGGCATCACTGTCGCGCTTACAGAAATCGTCCACAAGGTTATAAGTGAACGAATCGAAGTTATCTATGAATAATACTTTTACTTTTTGAACAGCCATAGGTTAATCCTTTTTAGCCACAGAGTATTTTCTTTTTTATTTTTTGCCACAGAGAGCACAGAATTATTATAGCCACAGAGAACACAGAGCTCACAGAGTTATTTAGTTTTTTGCCACAGAGAGCACAGAATTATTATAGCCACAGAGAGCACAGAGCTCACAGAGTTATTTAGTTTTTTAGCCACTGATTTCACGGATTAACACGGATTTTTTCTCAAATATAAATTGTGACGCGATTTTATAAACAATTCTTAATCACTTATTACGGCAATAATTGCTGTAATAGCACTAATAATTGAAGCGCAAGCAGAAAAAAAAGCAAATATCCAAATTCTTGACTCTCTAATACTACGTTCGGCCTCAATAACTCTCTTCTGTAGTTTTGAATCATCTGCTCGACTATGTCGCCCAGAAGAACTTCGAGTTATTGGGTCACCTTGGATATCACAACCAAGTTCAATAGCTCTTTTTTCTAAAGCTTCTCCTTGTAATAATTTCTTCATTATTAATCACTCCAAGCAACTTTCTTATTCATTTTTCTCTGTGTTCTCTGTGACCTCTGTGGCTATATATCTAATCCTTTCTCTGTGGCTTATTTTTCTTGTAGTGCTCTCATACAGGAGCCGGCCTTGTGTTCTGTTTCCTCAAATTCTGTTTTGGGCACCGAGTCGTGCACGATACCTGCGCCAACACGGATATAAGCGGTATGGTCTTTGACTTGTAGCGAGCGAATCGTAATGCAACTGTCGAACTGTCCGTCAACGGTCAGGTACATAACCGCTCCGCCGTAGTAGCCGCGTTTTGTTTTTTCCAACTGGCGGATTATTTTCATAGCCTCGATTTTCGGAGCACCAGTCAACGTTCCCATATTCATAGTCGCGAGATATGCGCTTAGAGCGTCGAGGTCGCTGCGTAACCGCCCTTTTACGTTGCTGACCAGATGCTGCACCGATTCGTATTTTTCAGCGATGAGAAGCTCGGTAACAATACGCGAGCCGGGTTGAGATACCCTGGCAATATCGTTGCGTGCCAAATCAACGAGCATAATATGCTCAGCCAGTTCCTTGCGGTCGAGCTTCAGCTCAGCTTCGTACCTGAAATCGGTATCTGCATCGATATTACCTGCGATTTTACCACGGGGTTTTGTTCCGGCGATTGGTCGAATTTCAACGGAGCGGTTTTCGGTGCCGCTTACCCTTAGATTCAGCTCCGGGCTGGAACCCATCAGCGTCGTGCCCGGCGTATTGAGATAGAACATATAAGGCGATGGGTTCAGCTCTCTTAGATTTTTATAAATATCAAGCGGCTCTTCGCCGCAGGGTACCATCTTGGTTCTGGAAAGCACGACCTGGAAGATGTCACCGTCAATAATATGCTTTTTTGCGGTATTGACCATTTGCTCGTATTCGGCCTGTTCTGTATCGGTGGAAATTTCCGCCAAAGGGCTTTGGTATTTTTTGCTTGTTGGCGTATCAAAACGGGCTATGTTCTCGTAATAGTCAAAGCATTGCTGAGCTTCATTAAGCGCATCGGCGCGGTTGCCGTTGGTTATCATAACGTTTACAATGATGTAGCCTTTCTTGTGTTCGTGGTCCATCAGGAAAATATTGTCTGCAAAGTACAATTCGTAATCAGGATTTCCGAGGAGGTCTTCGCTGTTTGCCGGCAGAGTCTCGAACTGGTCTATAAAATCGTAGCTTAAAGCGCCAAGTAATCCGCACGTAACCCTGAAAGGTTTGCTTGCAAGTTTGAAAGCAAAGGCAACGGCCCTTAATACATCCATCTGATTGGTTGTCGTCAGCCTGCTTTGCTCGTCGATTGTTTCTTGGATTTGTTCGATGGTTCCGGTTATGGACTCATCGCTGAAATCAACCGATTGGCAAAATTCAAAACGCTCCTTATGTTCGGACAGATACTTCAACATCCGCCTGCCGGTTTTGCTGAGCGCTTTTATTTCAAACTGAGCTTCTTTGCCAGTCAGATACAAAGCGGGCCTGGCCGTGCCGAAACTAAGGGCGGCAGTTCCTGCCAAGTACTCTCTCGACTCAAAAAGGCAGCAGTTTTTGGCCCTGCCGTAGTCACTGACCTTCGCGAAAAAGTCCATCGGGTCGGTCATTTCGAGCTGCCGGATAATCGGTATTATCCGGCCTGGTTTGGCGTTTTCTATTATTTGCCTGTAATCTTCCATATATTCCTTCTCAAATTGCTATTTTTTAGCCTGAAACGGTCATAAACACAAACAAAAAAAGCAGCCTGTTTTGCCAACAGGCCGCTTCAAAAATTTTCTCTTCTTACGTTAATTTAGCGAAGTACCGCAGACCTGTGGCTTTTTTATCCGACAGGCCACCACCAGTTACGTCTGTTTTCATTACGGTTTCGCTTCATAGTGCCTATATTAAACCAAAATTTTCGCCCCAAGTCAAGCTTAATTTTTCGAGGTGCGAATTTTAACACTGTTGGCATGGGCGTCTAAACCCTCAATCTGGGCAAGCCGGATAATATCCTCGCTGCTTCGTTCGAGCTTGTTTTTATCGTATTCGATGATGCTGGTCGATTTGATAAAATCATTAGCACTTAGAGGGCTGAAAAATCTGGCAGTCTGACCAGTAGGGAGTGTATGGCTTGGCCCGGCCCAGTAATCACCGACCGCCACCGGCGTAAAATCGCCGATAAAAATCGCTCCGGCATTTTCGATTTTATCAGCTATGCCTCTGCTGTCATCGCCGCATTGAATCTGCAAATGCTCGGGCGCAAACTGATTAGCTTGCTCGACAGCGTCTTTAAGGTTATCGAATACAACTATTCCACCGAATTTGATAAGGCAATCGAGTGTCTCTTTTGCCCTGCTCAACTTACTGACCTGTTCGGCAAGCTCATTTATAACCTGCTTTGCTAATTGCTCTGAATTTGTAAACAATAGCGCGCTGCCCGGCGCGTGCTCAGCCTGGCTGAGCATATCGGCGGCGACAAATTTGGGATTGGCGGAGTTGTTTGCGATAACAAGTACCTCGCTCGGCCCTGCAACCGAATCGATATCCACCATGGCGAAGACTTCCTTCTTGGCCATCTGCACCCACCGGTTACCCGGGCCTACTATCTTATCGACCGGTTTTACCGTCTCGGTTCCGTAGGCAAGCGCCGCAACGGCTTGTGCACCACCGATACGATATACTTGTTCTATGCCAAGTTCGTAACATAAACCCAAAATCACCGGATGTATATCACCATTAAACCTTGGCGGTGAAACGACAGCTATTTCCTCAACGCCTGCTACCTGCGCGGGTACGGCTGTCATTATCACAGTTGACGGCAAAGGAGCCGAGGCTCCGGGAATGCAAAGACCGGCTCTTGATACAGGCGTATATTTTATTCCGCAGCCGCCTGAGCATTGTTTATCTTTGCCGATAAATATTTCCTGCTGGTATTGCCGGACATTCTCTATCGCCTGCCGGAGCGGCTTGAGCAGGCCGGGTTCGATTTTACTGTGTGCCTGCTTAAGCTCTTCGCCAGAGACTCTCAGCTTATCGGCGGTTAATTTTACCTTATCAAATCTGTCGGTGTACTCAATCAATGCGGCGTCTTTGCGTACCTTTACAGTATTGAGAATCTCGACGAGCTTTTTGTGATTTTCATCGCCGGGTGAAAAATAAGAAGCCTCTTGAAGAAGTTTGCGCAGCCGGCTTAACCGCCCCTTAAAATTCGGCAAAGATGACCGAATCATTATTTTATCGAGCATATCATTCAAGGCTGCACCTGTTAGCTTCCGAAATTGCCGTAATTATACGCAGGCGTAACTCTCTGCAGCAGCAGGTAGTATTTCCCTTTGTATTTGGTTACTATTCCGGAAATCCTGAAACGGATTTTCTCCGGCTCTTCAGCCTGTTTTCTCTGGGCTCTTTCAAGGGCATGGCAAGGTAGCAGCTCAAGGGAGGCTTTGGCTTTATTTCTGCCGAGCGAATCGAACATGAACAACCACTTGTCACCGCTCTTTTCAATAAAGCCGCACCTGCCGGCAAGAATCGAATCCTGTTTCAGCTCGATTCCCTGCTTGAGCTGCTGGGGCTGAATAATGCGGCGGGTACTGAGCTTGTCGATGATTTCCTGCGGTATCACCACAGTATCGTTCGGCTCATTGATTGGGATTTCGGTTTCTACATCTTTGCTTCCGGGTTTTTCTGTTTTGGCGGGTTCGGTTTGCTCGGCAATGGGGACGAAGTAATCACAAAATATAAAATTCTGCCCCTGGTATGTTGCAATCATCGCGTTATACAATCTAAACGAACTTTGAGGCTTATCCGATATATATGTCAGCATTTTTTCAAGACCGGCTGATTCGAGCATTTGCAGCTTAGTACCTTTTCGAATCGCCGCTCTGCCGTCGCTTACATCTTCCTGCAGCTCGAAATACCATTTGTCTGCACGGGCAAAAACTTTGCCGTCAACCCCCATAAGAACAAAGCCATCCCGCAACAGCGGTTTCTTTGCTTCCTTTTGGCTTATATCGTCAGCGGCATTTGCAGGAAGTAGTAATAAAAGCACTAATAATATATACCTGACCATTTTTTTCTTCCTAACAGGGGTACATTCTTTTACATCAGGCTGTTTAAGAAATCGACAACCTGTTTTGGGCCTGCGGCCTGTCGGATATGCCGGATGCCGTCTGCGTCGTCTTTTGCTATCAGCTCCAACAAGCCGTCCCATAAACCACCTATGATTATAATCGATTTGTCCGTACTCAAAAAGTCTTTATTCTTAAGCTCCCACACCTTTGCCAATTCGAGTAATGTGCCGGTTCCGCCCGGCAAAACGACATAATGGTCGCCAAGCTCAATCAGTTTATCCAACCTTTCGTCGAGTGAAGCTGTTATAATCTCTTTTGTAATAAATTCGTTGGCCTTTGATTTGAAGGCCGAACAGGTAATTCCGATTACCTCTCCGCCCGCCTGGTTTGCTCCCTTAGCGGCGGCGAGCATCGTCCCGCCGTAACCGCCGTTGGCGAGCGTAAAACCGGCCTGGGCCAAAGACCCGCCCATTTCATAAGCCAGCTCAAAAATTTCATCACCGGGCTTAGCCCTGCTTGTTCCAAAAATTGTTATTGTCTTATTTACCACTTGCCGTTTTCTTCGTATAACTCAAAAGACCGCCGCTGAGCAAAATATCCCTGTCGCGTTTCGATAAATTCAGCTTGCCGGTAAACTCAAAGCTCTTGCTTTTGTTTGAAATTTTAATTTCATTATCGCCATTAATAGCTTCGGTCAGGTTATCTATTATCAATTCATCGCCCTGGTTTACTTTTTCATAGACACTGCTGTCGGCGAATTCGAGCGGCATGATACAGAAGTTGAGCAGGTTAGCCTTGTGGATTCTCTCTATGCTCTTTGCCAGGACTACCCTGACACCGAGATACATCGGGCAAAGAGCGGCGTGCTCCCTGCTCGAGCCTTGTCCGTAACTTGTGCCTGCGACGATGATTCCGCCGATTCCGGATTTTTTAAGCTCCAGGCTTCTTTCGGCAAAGGTCACCGAATCCGGTTTATTAAAACAGTTAAAGACATACTTTGCGTATTGGGGAACATTCGAGCGGAATTTCAAAAATGTGCCGGCAGGCATAATATGGTCTGTTGTTATTTTGTCGCCGACCTTGATTAGAACCTGTCCGGCTAATTCCTTTGGTAATTTCTGCGGCGATTCGGGTACGACAATTGTAGGACCGCGTAATATCTCAACCTTTGCCGTCTGGTCGGCCGGCAACGGTTTTTCAATCATACTGTCATCGATTAAAAACTCTTCGGGCAATTCGATTTTGGGGTATTCGATACCAAGCTCTCGCGGGTCGGTAATTTTGCCTGTCAATGCCGCCGCGACCGCAGTTTCGGGGCTGACTAAATAAGCCTTATCGTTTTTAGTGCCGGTTCTGCCTGCGAAGTTACGGTTAAATGTCCGCAGCGTTACCACGTCATCAGCCGGCGAAAAGCCCTGACCGATGCAAGGCCCGCATGCCGATTCGAGAATTCTTGCCCCGGCGCTAATCATATCAGCTAAAGCTCCGTTTCGGGCAAGCATATTCAAAACCTCCCTGCTGCCCGGAGCGATTGCCAGTTCCACCATATTATTGACGTGTCTGCCTTTCAGGCCTCCTGCAACCATCATAAGGTCTGTAAAGCTTGAATTGGTACAACTGCCGATTATGACCTGGCCGACCTCTGTCCCAGAAAGTTCAGATACCATTTTAACATTATCCGGTGAAGATGGACATGCTGCTAAAGGCTCAAGCTCGGACAAATTTATCTCAATAATTTTTTCGTATTCGGCGTCTGCGTCAGCCGTTAACGGTTTATAGTCGCTGTGCCGTTTCTGCGCAGATAAAAATTTTCCCGTCTGCTCATCGCTCGGGAAAATACTCGTTGTAACTCCTAATTCTGCGCCCATATTCGTTATTGTCGCACGCTGCGGCACTGTCAGAGTTTTTACACCCTCGCCGAAATATTCCACCGCCCAGCCGACATTTCCCTTTGTGGTCAGGAGACTGAGCAGTTTTAATATCACATCTTTCGCCGCTATCCAGTCATTCAATCGGCCTGTTAATTTAACACCGAGGACCTTCGGACAGGAAAGATAAAACGCGCCGCCGCCCATCGCGACCGCTACATCCATTCCGCCTGCGCCGATTGCGATGCTGCCTATTCCGCCTGCCGTCGGTGTGTGCGAATCGCTGCCTAAAAGGATCGCGCCGGGTTTGGCAAAACGCTCCAGATGAACCTGGTGGCATATTCCGTTTCCCGCCCGTGAGTGATATACGCCGCATTTGGCGGCTACTGTCTGCAGGTATAAATGGTCGTTGTGGTTCTCCGGGCCAAACTGGCTTGTGTTATGGTCGATATAGCTAGCCGATAAATCCGTTTTGACCTGGCCGTTACTCATAGATTCATATAACAAAAACGCCGTAGTGCCTGTCGCGTCCTGAGTAAGGGTCTGGTCTATCCGAATACCTATTGGACTGCCAGCCGAAAGCTCCCCGTCGATAATATGTCCAGCCAGTATTTTCTGAACTAATGTGCCTTTCATTTTCGCGTTTTCTCCGAAAAATAAAAAGCAGTTTAACAAAAAAACCGCCTGTCGACAAATGCCAATTTATCAGTCTGGATTCGTATCAGATGCTTGAAGATTATAGATATGTAACTTCGAGGTATTACTACTTTTACCTCATTAAAGAACGAAGTGCTTTAACGGGGTAAACGAGCCGCTTTGCAGTTTCGAAATTATCTTGGTAAGTTGACTGTATCTGTCTTTTCGAAATCTCTATGCCATGGTAAGGACCAGAGCTTATTCAGTGGTACGGTCTCTACATGGGTATCTTTGAATGCTATATTAATCTTCATACGATGACGGTCTATGAGGAAGTGCCACATTTCATTAGTTGAAGCGGCAAGCCATGGACAATTCAGTATCTCAACTTGAGCCGCAGTTGGTGCAGGATTTAAACTTAACTTCAGAGGCCAACCGCAAATCCAAGTGCAATCAGCGAAAATCGGCGTTTCATTCGGTATATCAATATGTTTTTTAAAGGCTGAAGAGCCGCTACTTCTAGTCGGATAAAAAGAATCATACGCTATCCACGCATTTATACCATAACCGCCTATAGTTTCCCTGTATTCATTGTCCTCTTCATGTATTCTGCGTTGGGTCCACGGCACTTTTGCCTTGCCCGCCAAGCCATCATTACCAAGAGAACTTAGATCCACGCCCTCATCGGCTCTCTTAGCCGGCGCTGAAGGACATATTAAAACTTTTATGACCTCTCCCTTCTCGTATTGTTCACCGTACATAGGGTCGCCCATATACTTACCCAGCTTGCCCATCCAGTACAAAGCCGTATCACCAGGACTGTTTGCGTTGCGTATAGCGAACACTGTATTTTCATCGTAATTCATCATGTATAAATAAAGAGCCTTCGTTATCTGGCTAAGATTTGAACCGCAAACAGCAGTGTTGGCAAGTTCCCGTGCCACGTTCAAGGCCGGCATCAGGACCGCGAGCAGCAAAGCTATAATCGCAATTACCACCAGCAATTCGACTAATGTAAATCCTCTTTTTTTATCTTTCATTTTTAAATCCCACCGAAAAATCAAACTAAATCAAAATATAGAATTCATTCTCTTTCAGCAATGTACGTCAAGCACCAACCTGTTTATTGTACCTTACAAAAGAGTATTTATCAAGTCATTTTAACGTTTCCTATAAATAAATTGTCGAATTTCCAAACGGATTATCTTTAAAATACACTACATCAAATTTTCCTTCATACTTATGTGAATCTTTTGCAGTAAAAGTGCAAAAACTGACTGAATGCGTTTGTTTTTTCTCCTCGTTATATGAGATAACCTGGAGTTATATGCCAGCGCTTATACTTTATGCCTTAAGTGTCTTTTCTGATTATTCCTTAGAGAATTTAAACAGCACTTCATTATGCCGAATCCATTAAAATGTTATCTACCTATATTATATCTATTTTGTTAATCCGGCGGACAGCCTTACTCCTTCACTAAAGTTACGGAGCACAGGTCGAGGAAACGACTCAGACACATTCGTAACTTCACCCAGAATGACACCTGACAGGATATGTTTTATAAGTTATACTGTTAGCGGATAATTATTATGAACGAATTTGAGCAGATAACTCGAACTGGAAACGGCCTGAAAGTTCTGGCTCCGGCGAAGATAAATCTTTCGCTGCTGGTCGCGGGCGAAAGGCCTGACGGATTCCATGAATTAGAGACCATAATGGCCAAGGTAACTCTTTTCGATGAGCTGCTTATCGAACCGGCGGAAAAAGACCGAATCGAAGTTATCTGCACAGGATGCGAATGGGGGCCTGACGGAAAAGACAATCTTGTTTATACCGCCTGCGAAAATTTATTCGAGGCCGCGGGACGCAAAGCTCCATTAAAAATCACGATTAATAAAAATATTCCGGCTGGGGCGGGTTTGGGTTCAGCCAGTACTGACGCGGCTGCGGCCTTGATTGGAGTTAATAAATTATTCGAATTGGGCTTAAGTTGCGACAAACTATGTCAATTAGCAGAACGATCAGGAAGTGACATAACTTTCTTTTTGGGCGGGCCTTTGGCATTTTGTACGGGAAAAGGAGAAAAAATACAAAAAATTGAAGCAGATTTTTCATTTTCGGCGATTTTGGTGTTACCTGACATAAATTGTTCAACTACAAAGGTTTACGCCAATTACAAACATGACGATAACCAATATAAGCAGCTTCATGGAAAAATTAGGGCGGAACTCTCGAAAAACAGGATTGAAAAAATTTCAAAAATGTGCACAAATATGTTACAGGTAAGCAGTTTTGGATTGTATCCGGAACTTGCGAAACTGAAAGCTCAGATTGAATCGTTGAATATCAGGCCATTGTGTATGAGCGGCAGCGGTTGTAGCATGTACCACATTCTTGAGTCATACGATGGGGGGCAAGCCGAAGAGTATCTGCGCAAAATTACCAAACATACCGTGTGTAAGTGCATTTTAATAAAGAGCAATAGATGGTAAGCGATTAGAGGAACAGTATTATGGAAATTACCGAAGTAAGAGTAAAATTAGTGAGCAACAAAGATGACAGGCTAAAAGCTTTTTGCTCAGTAACACTGGACGACGAGTTTGTGGTTCGAGACATAAAGATTATCGAAGGTTCTAACGGGCTTTTTGTCGCAATGCCTTCGCGTAAGATGTCGGATCATTGCGATAAGTGCGGCGGCAAAAATCATCTTCGGGCCAAGTACTGCAATAACTGCGGAACAAAGCTGCCTGATAACAGGATGAGGAAGGATATAAAAGGCAGGCTTAAGCTTCACGCCGACATCGCGCATCCTATTAACGCCGATTGCAGGAAAAAAATTCAGGAGAAAGTTGCAGCGGCTTTTAATGAAGAAGTGGAAAAATCAAAACAACCTGATTACAAGCCCGTTGATATGGATACCGATGACGAAGATATTCCTGAGATTATTTCCTAAAGCGATATCGAGTATATTGTACAAATATTCTATAAGAGCAGATAAAGCTGCGGTTATATTTACTGCCGGAAGTGGATTTGCTGTCTGAATTTTCAAGTCCTCGCGGGATTAAGGTGTTAAATCCTCAAGAACTCTTTCCATTGCAATATCAAGCCTTTTGTTTAATTCATATTCATCACAAGACAGTCTTTTACGTACTTCAAGAACCTTGTTCTGTCTGACTTCGGGCATTGAGGCAATTTTTTTGAGAACCTTGCCGAGAGGAGTTTTGTTAAGATTATTTAAAATCTGCTCCATAAACAAATCATCATCGGTTCTAAATCCGTTATTTCGCTGTTTCTCAGAGTCGAGATTTTCAATCAGTCTGTCACTAAAATCCGTCATAACCAGTACCTTTTTTGTCCCGCCTGTTGCGAATCAATCCTTTTTTCGCTCAAGGGCCCATAAACCACTATATATTGTGTTGCCTTTAAATCCCTTTTCAAGGATAAATCCTGTTTTCAGTGTTGTTATCGACACCTGTCGGCAAAAAACTTTAGAAAAGTTTTCAAGAAATGTAAGTTCAATAAAAGTAATATCTTACGCTAAATTCCTAAGGGTAAACCATCAGAGGCACAGATAGTGGTTTATAAACAAAAAGTGCTTTTCAGGCTGTTATTTTGAGTATTATAGGAGTAAATTAGTGTTTTTTCAGCATACAATATATAGTGGCAGCAATCCTCTGAAATGCAAAAAACCTGATTTTTTGCTCCGTTACGCTCCTATCGGAGTATTTTTCTTAGTAATAATATTTAAAAGTCAGGTCTATTTTCCAGGAATCAGGCAGCTCCTGCAGCCTGGTCAGTGTAATTTTTTCGGCCTGGAGGTTTGCCCATGTTATTTGAAGATTTGAGAGAAACTGTGCGAATGTCAGTATTTTAATCTCGTTTATAACAACCTGGCAGTTTCTTGTTTTTCTGCCTTGGGTTGTCCTGATCGGTTTCGAGCTGACATTACAATTTTTAGGATTTATTTTCAACTTGTTGGTAGCGTTGTAAATAGCCGTTGCATAGTCAAAGTCCAGACCTTTCTTCTCACCTCTGTAAGCAAGGCGGTCCGGGTCGAGTTGTCGGATTTCGTCCATTACTTCGTATGCGTTGGTATAATTCTCTTTTTCTTTTTCCCACTTTTGTTCTATGTTAGGGATATAATACAGTCCAACTAATAACGGCCATAGCGCAATAATTGCCGGCACCGCGATGTAGTAAAAAATCGATTCTTTCCAGATATCTTTCATTAAACAGTTCCTTATCTCTTAGGCCCGATTGTAATGGTAAAAGTGCTTCGGTTGCGGTCTGTACCAAGCCTTTCGGATTCCACGTTCATAATCTTTTTTATTTCCGTCAGAAACTTCAAAGTGCTCGACTGGTTGGCTGTATCACCCATAACGCTGATATTTTTGTCGGTAATGGTAATTTTTTCGATATTTAAATTCGTATCCTTAGCCACTTTATTAAATGCGGCCAGCAGGGAGGTAAGTTTCGCGGTAACACTTTCACCTCCACCCACGTCGAGTCCTTTTTTGAGATTCTGGATTCTACGGAGCTCGTTTTGTAATTTTCTGACAGCTTCAGATGATTTCGAAGGCATTTTTTTGTCCAGCATAACGCCCTGGTAATCCTCTGCGAATTTTTTGTGCAGTAGCCTTACGGGGCGATTCTTCTTCATCATTGTCAGGTGGAAATTCAAACCGAGAGCAAGCAGTATTATGCAAGCTGAGACACTGATAATCTTTAATGTATTTTCGAGCCTTCTCTTCCTGCCGAGATACGGCATATAGTCGTTTCTGAAATTCAGAGAAGACTTCTGGTCAACGGCGGCTAAAACCGCACCAGCGGCTGAGGCGAAAGAAACGGCATCGACACAGTCCTGAGGCGGTTTCAGGTCCAGAGGCTGAATATCTGCTGCGAATTTCTCCGCTAAACGCTGGTTTTGTACAAAACCAGCGGAATCGTAAAAACTTATTTGCGAAAATTTTTCGGCGCCTGACTGTGCGAGAGTCAACGTCAGGTGCTGCATTATCAGTTTGCTTCTGTCCGGTTCGTCGCCGATTAAAAACGTTCTGTGGATAAGAGGCTCTTTATGTCCGGGCCCTAACAGGCCTAATAAATAAACATTCGATTTTGACATGGCCGCGACGAGAGTTTCTTTGTCGAATTTCTGATTTTTATTAATATACGCATAAACACAGTTAACATCAGGTTCGATGACAGCCGGGTCAAGATTGTTCGACGCAAGGGCTTTAATCAGCTCAGTGAGGGTTTTCTTTTCGGCGGTAAAGATACTCAGCTTCGAGCCGCTTTCATCTGAAGATTTGATTCGATAAGCAATTGCGATATCGGAGATATCAGTAGCGAGGGCTTCTTCAGCATCGAACCGGACGGTCGTTGTTATCTGTTTTACGTCGGCAAAACTGCTTTGAATCTCGTGCTGCATATACAGTGAACAATCCAGCGCAACGGCAACCGTTGAGAACTGCAATTGTTTTTGTGTGCAGATTTGGGCGATTTGATTTATCAGCTCTATAAAACCGGCACCATCTTCGATTTGCCGCTGTTCGAGAGATACACTAAAGAAAGCTGCGGGATTATGCGTATCATGAGCCGACTGCAGGCAAATAACCGTAGCTGAGTGTCTGCTTAAATGAATGCCGAGATATTCCTGGTTCTGCACTTTATCAACTCCGAAAAACTATCAGCCGGACAGTACGGCGATTCTTTGTATCTTCTTTCCACTTTTTTTGACAGCAATTACGGTAGAGGCTTGTGCCCTGCCGCTTTTCGCGGTAATTCTTATCGTAAAGATATCACTGTTTGTACTTATATATTGTCGGCACTTATCGATTGAATCTGAATATCCGTATAACTGGTTTCTAAGGTCGTCCGGGTTTTTGAACGGCTGGATTTTTCTTCTTTCAATAACAGCCCGGGCAATTTCGACACTATCGGACAGTCCGCCGAAAGCAAACGCCGCTTCAAGAACAGGTCTTGGAGCGCTGTTGATATTTATTGTGCTCGTTCCCCAGAGACTTATATATTTCAGGGCGGATTCTTTTCTGTCTCGCCAGACATAAAACGGCCTTGCCAGCGATTCAGTATCAAGAAAGGAACTGTGATACAGCTTTGCAAAGTCCGCAAGATGAACCGTAGCGGGTATGGTTGTTGTTTTTGTAACGTTACGGTATCTTGTTCGGGCCGAGCGGCTTCTGCCTCTGGTGGGAGTCGGAATTTTTACTCTCTCACTTTTGGTTATTTTTATATCCTTGAATTCGATTTTATATTCTTTGACTTTATTCAGCTCTTTCAGTTCGTCCTCGACGTCTTTTACAACAAAATCGTTAACATCCATCCATTCACAAAAGGTTTCAAAGCCTGCAACAATTTGGCGCCTGACTTTTGGGTCATCGAGCATTACCCAGCCGATTGGATATTTGGCGTTTTCATCATGTATCTCGATTGTTACATGCGAATTGCCGATCTCAAGACTTACAGGTTCGGTGATAAAAGGCCATTGCGCCCCGTAAGGACCGGGTATCTGAAGATTGTTCTGGTCGAAAGAAATCGCCTCTTCGCTAAACTCATCAAACAAAGAATTAAAATCGAAGGCATCGTTCAGGCTGTTTATGTCAAAGGCACCTGAGCCGTAGTCGTTTTCCTTTTTCAAGTAGTTTTGGGCTTGCTCCGGTGTAAGAGTTTCGGCCCAGTTGGAGATAAGCTGGCGGTATTGCTCTTCGTCAAGAGTGGACAAATCAGAAAAATCGGGTGCGTCTTTTCTGACAATTGGTGTTGTGTTAATATCTGTAATTGTGGCAAGAGCAAATTTTACGGCGGAGTCGCAGGCATATCTTGCGGTTTGATAGTCAATCATATATTGCTCCGAGCCCCGTTGAATCATAACCCGCGTCGTCAAAGTATAAACCATAATAGAAAGGACGGTCAGCATCAGCAGTACGATAATCAGAGCGACTCCTTTGCCATTATATTTTGTATTCAAGTTGTTATTACCTTTTTGAGCCACTTTTAGTTTTCAAGGAAATCCAAAAAATCATTTATGTCCGGTTCACTTTCCGTAAACTCATTGAAATCGGATACTTCGTTAGGTTCTTCAGGTTCGGCAAAAAGCTCATCGTAATCGGGAGCGACAAACTTAAAGCTGATATTTCTCGCACGGTTTACAGCTATAGTTCTAACTTCTTTGTCCAAGTCATCCACCTCATATTTGCCGTCTATATCCTGGTAAGGCGGTGTAAAAGACAGTGATACCCTGATCGCTTTAGGCATTGCACTGCCCGACCATTTGTCCACAAAGTCTTTGTCTTTGAATGCCTCTATTTTGAAATAAGTCAGCCCATCAGTTACCGGTATGAACAGCTCCTTTTGCCAATCGTCCTTGTTTTCATCGAACAATTTGTCTTCAACAGTAAGCCCCTGGTGGCTTCTGTACAGAACAAGGCCATTGGCATCGTAGTTATAATTTGTTTGCCATATAATTTTATCAAAAGTTTGTTTTTGGTTTTTTGGGTTATAATATTGCCTCTCAATAACCAATTGCGATGTCTGGTAAAAATTGTCGAGTTTATTGTTAATTGAGAGGGCTATATCATTTTGCGGGCTGCTAACCGGGCCGGTTATATTATCGATATCCTCAGCGATTCGCTGCAGTATTTCACGCGGCAACTGAATCCGGTCGATTCTTTGATGGAGGTTGTCAGCCGATTTGCGGATTCTGCCGTACAGTCCCAACGCGGCAGTTAAAACCAGTGTGCTGATAAGCATAGCCGCTAACAGCTCGGTCAACGAAAATGCTTTTTCAATTTTTCCTGCTAATTTAATCATAAGTTAAAATCTTCGACAAACGGCTCGTTGAAATCTTCGAGAGACGGTTCATTGAAATCCTCTCCAAACCTTTCATCATAAAGCTCCTGGAGTTTATCCCTGGCCTTTAGGACCTGTTTGACCTGGTTGTCGCTGAGTTTGGTCAGCCAGTGAGAAAATTCTACAGTCCGGATTTCGCCTTTTGAATCTTCGTACTGGGCAGAGCAAACGGCTTTTACCCACATTTTTTTATGTACCGGTTCATAGAAAGTCTGAATTTTTGTCGCCCATTCGATATCGGGATATTTTTCGCTGAAACCATATTCACTTTTTTCCGAGACTGTATCTTCGGCCAGGGTATTTTCCATATTCTCTCGTGCCACTTCAAAGACCTGCATTTTTCTCATCGAATCGAGCGAGCCGGATGAGCATCTGATGAAAACAACTATAACAGAGGACACGATGATGCCTAAAATCAAAACCGCCGCCATTGATTCTATTAAAGTAAAACCGTTTTTTTTGTTTTTCATAAACATATTCTTAAAACGGCACTTTCTCTTTACGTTTTGAAGTTAGAATTGGAATATCGCCGCGTTTTAACTTAACGACTCTGCTAAGTGTGCTGATTTCGATAGTGTAAGGATTATCGTTTCTGTCGAGCAGTACGATTTTCCCCCCGTATTGCCAGCCGGCAGGCCCGGCGCGGAACTTAGCCTGCAGGGTTTCGGTCTCTTCATCGACCTGGGCAATATCTTCCTGCGGGTCGTCGAACTCGATATAGCTTATATAGCAGTATTGGGGCATTTCTGTTATGTCTATAATTTCTTCTTCAAGAACTTCTGCGAGGTTGCCGGAGCTTATCTCTCTGAGCACATATTGCTGCTCAATTAAATCGATAATAACCTCGTATCTTTTGCCGTTGCGGTAAGCCGAATTTGCGGCCCTTTGCAGAATCGAGGTCAGCCTCTGTGCTGAGGCATTGAAGGTGCTTTGGTGAATCGGCCCTGCAAGGTTCATAACAGACAGTCCTACCAGAAGAGCCACAATGACCATAGCGACCATAGCCTCGATCAGGGTAAAGGCAGCCGTTTTAGTCTGAGATTGTTCTGAATTCTTAAAACGCATCTGTGCTGTACAGGTCGGTGTCATAACCTTCACCGCCTTGTTCTCCGTCGGCGCCGTAGCTGATAATAACGAACGACTTGCCGCTTTCGGGGTATCTTTCATAATAAAACTCATTTCCCCAGGCATCTTTTGGTATATCAGTTGTTTTGAGATATCCGTCTTCTGGCCAGTATTCGGCGTCGGTCGGCCGTTCAACAAGCTCTTGAAGGCCGAGGTCTTCACTTGGGTATCTGTGCTGGTCCATATTAAACGCAATGACCGCGTCGTGAAGCACGCTGAGACTGGCCTTTGTAGTATTGACCCTTGCCTTGTCGATTTTACCTATGACGTTGACTGCGACAATAGCACCGAGCATCCCGATAATAATAATGACCGCCATAATTTCGATAATTGTAAAACCGTGTCCTTCAATTCTTCTTGTGTTTTTTCGTTTTCTCATATTACACTCCTTGCTAAATCTTAAAGTGTTTCAGCGGAAAGCTGCAAAATAGGCAGCAGCATAGCTATTGCGATAATACCAACCAGTCCTGCAATCAGTATAATGATAACCGGCTCGATTGCAGCGCTCAATCTTTCTATTACAGTATCGGTTTGGGATTCGAGATTTTCGCTGATATTTCGGAGCATAGTTTCAAGCTCACCGCTTTTTTCACCTACTGTAACCATGTGCGCGATAGCCGGACCGATGACACCGCTGTCGCGAAGAGGTGTCGCGATGTCCGCTCCTGCCAGAATCCTTTCTCTGGCCTGCTGAACGGCATCTTTCATCAATGTATTGCCTGTTACCTCGGAAACAGCTTTCAGGGCATCGGCCATAGAAAGGCCTGAGCCTAACAGTGCTGAAAGAGTAGAGGCAAACCTACTGATAACCCGTTGTTTTATAATTGGGCCGAAAACAGGTATCGAAAGAAGCATCTTATCACGGAGGTATGCTCCTTTTTTAGTTGAGAGGAACTTTTTACCTCCCCAAATTAATAGAACAATAATACCGATTACCAGAAAGACCCAGTAACTGGTCAGGACATAACTTACATTCATAAGAGCTTGAGTTATCCATGGCAGCTCCTGGCCGGTACCTTCGATTTGTTTGGCTATTTTCGGTATTACGGCAGTAGTTAGAAAGATAACAACAAAGAATGCAAAAATAATCAATATGATTGGGTATATCATCGCAGTGATGATTTTAGATTCGACCTTTTGGCGTTTTTCCATAAAGTTCGCGACGCTGGCAAAATTCGGCCCCAGTGAGCCTGTTACCTCTCCGACCCGAATCATGCTGATATAAATCACATCAAAATAGTCGCTGTAATCCTTCAGGGCATCGGTAAGCGATTCGCCGGTAACAATCCTGTCCCGGATATCTGTAAGTGTATTTTTGAACCTGATGTCCGAGGTTTGCAGGATAAGCACCGAAAGGGCTTCGGTGAGTTTGATACCGGAATTGAGCAGCGTAGCCATTTGTCTTGTAAAATCAATAAGCTGGCTCTTGCTGCTTTTTCTGAAAATCCCGAAAAGTCTGCCGGAGCCTTCCGTTGTGCCTTTGATTTCATTAACACTGGTAGGATGAATATTTCTTACACGAAGCTGTTTGCGCGCAGCGTATGGGCTTTCGGCGGTGATTGTGCCTTTGGCTTTTTTGCCATCGGCAGCAACCGCTATGTAATGGTATCTTGGCATAACTCTTAAAGTAACACGAGCTTGTCGCCCATGTTAGCACGGGCGCCAAGCCCGTGCTACTAAACTCCTTTACATAATATCCGCCTGGGTAACACGAATAACCTCAGCGATAGTGGTTATACCGGCCAGCACTTTCCTTGCTCCGTCCATCCTCAGGGTCTGCAGGCCGGTGTCCAGTGCAGCTCTTTTTATGGCACCTGCGGTTTCGGTCTTATATATCAATTCCTGTATTTCCTCACTAATCAGCATCAGTTCATAGACGCCTGTTCGGCCCCGATAACCGGTCTGGAAGCATCTGTCACAGCCTGCGCCGTTATAAAATTTATGCTCGTCCCGGCCTGATATATCCAGCAGGCCGATTTGTCTTAATTCCTGGTCGTTTGGATGATATTCTTGTTTACAATCAGGGCATACCTTTCTGACAAGTCTTTGTGCCAAAACCGCTACAAGTGACGAGCTAACCAGATAAGGTTCAACACCAAAATCGAGCAGTCTTGTAATGGCGCCGGCTGAGTCGTTTGTGTGAAGCGTACTGAATACAAGGTGCCCGGTCAGTGAAGACTGGATAGCCATTTTTGCGGTCTCGACATCTCTGACTTCTCCGACCATAATTACATCGGGGTCCTGACGTAAAACGTGTCTTAACGTATTGGCAAAGTTCATACCTTTTTTGGCGGCAACCTGCATCTGACTTATGCCTTCAAGCTGATATTCAATAGGGTCCTCTATAGTCATAATATTTTTTTCAGCCGAGTTTATTCTTTGCAGGCACGCGTAAAGCGTTGTACTTTTACCACTGCCGGTAGGACCTGTCACGAAGATAACTCCGTGGGTTCTTGTAAGCAGCGAGTCGAATCTTTCAAGGTCTTCTTTCCAAAGTCCAAGCTCATCCAGCCCGTAAAGTGCGGTACTCTTATCGAGAATACGCAGTACCGCTCTTTCGCCGTAGCTGGTCGGCACGGTGCTGACACGCAGGTCAACCTCTCTCTGGCCGAGGCGGACAGAGCACCTGCCATCCTGCGGCATACGGCGCTCTGCGATATCCATACCAGCCATAACCTTGATACGCGAAATTACAAGAGACAGAACATTACGGTTCAGACTCAGGGTATCATAAAGAATGCCGTCGATGCGGTATCGAATCTGGATTTTAGCTTCGTAAGGATGCACGTGTATATCAGAAGCCCTTAGCTGCAGCGCCCTGAATAGTATGTCGTTTACAAGGCGTATTACCGGCGGGCGGTTTACGACATCCAACAGGTCATCTGACGCGGCGACTTCATCAGCAAGCTGGTCGATATTCTGTGAGTCGAGCTCTTCCGCTACTTCTTCGATGACCGTACTTCGCTGTTCGTATGCTATATCGATAGCCGAAGTTATAGCTGTCCTGGTGGCAACCGCTCCCTTCACAGGCATTTTGGTCATCTTCGAGATATTGTCCAACGCGTTTACATCAAGAGGCTTTGACAGAACCACAGTCAGTTCGGGGTCGCCATCCGGTTTTATGCCGATTAGATAATAATGCTGGGCATAAGTCGCAGGCACTGATTCGATGAATTCGGCGGGCACTTCTTCTGTGGGAATATCCTCGAAGTATTGCTGGTTCAGGGCTTCAGCGAAAAGTTTTAGTACGACATCTTCGGTGAAGAACGGGCAGCGCAGCAAAACTTCATCCAGCCGAGAGTTCGGCTCGGTATTCTTTTGGAGAAAATCAGCCAGTTTCTCGGCATCAACAAGGCCTGTCCTTTCCGCTGTTTTTATCAGTAAATCTTTCATCTATAGCAATTATTATATAACTTTTAGTCATTAGTTGCACCACTCTGCCGGTTAATTTGTTTCAGATGCACACCGGTCAAAACCTGCCGTTCCGCCTTCGTTTAAACTATGGCGGACATGGAAACGGCAGGCTAAATATTTACCCCCCGTTCCACGGGGGGTATTTTAATCTTCATCAAGAATCTTAATCGGGTCCATCGGCTTGGGCTTAATCCCCGGCCAGTCTTCGTATTCCTGCATCTGTTTCTCGTACTGCTCAAAACGATTTCTGTTAACAAGAGAAACGCGTTCCATATCTGAGCCTTCATATTCTTCGCCCGGCCTGAGAATATGCGCCTTAACAAAAATATAAAGCCTGCTTTGCTCATCCGTATTGTTAATATTTCTAAAAAGCCCGCCGATAATTGGAATATCCCCAAGAAGTGGAACTTTGCCGGTCGACTTGGCCTGATCAAGCCCTTCAAGCCCGCCAAGAATTATGGTTTTTCCATTTGGAACAGTGATAACAGTATCAACCTTACTAGTGACCAAATCAGGAGGAGTTGGACCGGTTAATTTTTGTTCAGAACCAGGAACAGAAATATTATAACTCGGTTGTTCTTCAAAGTCTGTTCGATTCATAGTAATTTTAAGCCTTAATTGTTCACCCTTGCTGATATGAGGTTCGATGTTTAAAGTGATATCAGAAGTATAAGTATTAAACTGAGCCGACGTAGAGGTTTTTGAACCGGCATCCGCAGTTTGAAGAGTATCAGACTTTGCTGATACAATAGTTGTTGTAGTTTCTGCTTTAATTTCTCCACTCTCATTATCGTTTACAAGAATCTTGGGTTTAGCTAAAACGCGACCGTATTTTTTCTGCTCCATAGCGGTAAGCAGCGTTTGTATATGTTTATCTCCATAAAAAGCGGTTAATTTACCAGACTCTGCGCTTGGTTGTGAAAGAAATTCAACTGCATGGTCTCTTTTTAAATCGATAGTTCCAGCAATAGAGCTTAAATTATTTAAATTAGGAATCGCATTTATTGCTTCAAGGTCGAATTGAAAAGCATCCTCCCTCATAATTTTAACAAGAGTCACTTCAAGTAAAACCTGAGGCCGGTACGCATCAAGCTCTTTTATCAGAGAACTTATCCACTGCTGGTTTTTCCTGCTTGCGTAAACAACTAATGAATAAGTCTTAGGTTCGGGGATTATTGTGATGTCTTCTTCTATACGTGCTCTCGTTGTCGTCCTGACCACTTTGTCATCTTTGCCCTGTGTCTCTTCGATAGTTTCCTGGATAAGCTGGTTCAATACGCCTGCAAGTTCCCCGGGATCCTGATTTTCGAGTGGATAGACAACATAATTTATGGCAGCCTGTTCGGGCTCGGCATCGACGTAAGCGATAATTGTGGCTATGCCTGCGTGCTGCTCGGCGGTGGCGTTTATCAGCAGCGAATTTGTTGACTCGATAATCACTATCTGCGGCTCTTCGACCAGGCCTTCTTCCGTCAGAATTGTTGCTGTCTCCTGTTGTGGTTGTTGAGGTTGACCGGGCTGATTTCTCTGCCCGGTAATTCTGCCTGTTGGACCTCTCGAGCCGGTAGCTCTGCTGCCGCTTATAATTCCAAGCGCCTGAAGCTTATCTACAACCTCTTCGGCGCCTACATACTGAATATTGTAAAGTCTCAGCGTTCGCAGGTCCTGCTGGGCGACATCAAGGGAATCAATCAGTGTCTCGACGACATCAAGCTGTTCGGGCATACCTATCATAATGATTCTATTTGTTCTTTCATCGGCGTCGAGATATACCGAGGTGTCTGTAGTTTGTGGAGCCGGTGACGGCTGAGGCGTCGGCCGAACTCCTCTCCTTCTCGGGTCTGCCGGTTGCTGCTGGACTTCTGCTGAGACGGTAACTGAGACAGTTCCAAGCTGCTCAGCAAGTGTTTTAACCTGTGATGCAAGATTTCTTGCCATAGTAAAACGAAGCTGTCTGTATCTGAACTGCTTCATTCTGCCCGGCTGGTCTATCATTGACAGCAATTGTTCAATCCTGGACATTCGATATGTATATCCCGTAACAATCAGCTTGCCGGTTTCTTCGATACCCTCAATCTGCAGGCCTATTTTCATCTTGTCTAAAAGGTTTTTGGCGCTTTGTGTATTGATGAACCGTAATGTAAAGACACGGGTTACAATCACATCGCCAAATTCAGGTCTTCTGCCTTCGTCGTCGATCAGCAAGGGGTCGATTTCAACGGCTCTTTTATCAGAAACTATCGTAACAAGATTGCCCTTCCTGCTCATTACAAATCCGCGGAACCTTAAAACCGATTCCAGCAGCGGATATAGCTCGCCGACCTTGATTTTGTCCTGTACTCGTAATGTTACGTCACCCTTGACTTCATTTTTGTCGTAGAGCAAATCAAGGTTCAGGTGTTTGCCTACCAAATCGATTAACTCCAATATGTCGAGTTTTTCCGGCAGGTCTAATTCGAGCTCTTCATCAGCTAACGGTGAGGCTACAGGTTCATAGGAGCGTTTCTCAAAAGCTGGTTTTTCAATCGTCGGGCTGATTTCGACTATTTTAGAAGTGCCCGGCTTAAATACCGGCTCAGGCTGAGGTTTTGATTCTGTAACCGTTTCGATAGCCGACTGCGCTTTTTGCTCCTGCTGCTGAGATAAATCTGTCTCGATGATTGGTTGGATTTTTTCTTCAGTTGGTTGAGCTTCCTGCTGAATCGGTTCACCTTTGAGCTGTGCTTCGACGTTCTCTGCTTCCTGCAAAGAATTCATCAATTGGTTGAAAAACTTATCATTTTCAGTCTTTTCACCGGCGAGCTTTGTCGGCTGAGTTTGTTCAATTGTTGTTTTTTCAGCGACAGGGCCTTGAGGCTGAGTGATTGTGTTTGGTTCTTCAGGCGTTTGTATTTCAGGACGCTCGGCTGTACTCAGAGCTTGAGAGATATTTTTCAGTTCGGATACTATCCTGTCAATCTGGTCGGCGGGAGCAGCGACGATTAAAGAATCGTTGTGTAAATCAACAAGAGCGATGGGAGATTCTGTTGAATGCGGCGGCGAAGCAAAATCACCGATTGTTACATCTTTAATATTCTCGGCAAGGTTTTTCTTCCAGTCTGTCTGTTTAAGAGCCTGCTCTGCGTCAAGCATTATTACTACCCAGGGTTCTTTCTTGTCAACGAGTTCAAGCAGGACTCTCGCCTTTGACAGCTCAGCGGTCTCAGCGGTAACCAGCAAAGTATTTGAATTGGGTATCTTCGAAGCGGTACCGAGTTTTGCCTGAGCCAGGTATCTTATTGCGTCTTCGGCGGAGATGTTTTTCACATTGCGGGACATAAACCTTTCGGATAATGGCTTTTCTTCTTCCTGTGAAAGTCCGGCTGTGCCAAGCAATGCAAACAGACAGAGAAACAGCAGAAATTCTCTCAAAACAGGGTGCAAGTACATCTTTCTGTCTTTCATGACAAGCTCCAAGTGCATCAAATTTTTATCTCCTGCAGGAAACATTGTTGTTTATCGGTTTTTGGGATGGCTCGTTTCACCTTATAAATCCTTCTTTTTTAAGCTTTTACGTTCTAAGGATTATTAAAATCATCTCGTATTACGAGCAGATTCACTGCCCAGATAATCAGACAGTTTACAAGGATGATAAGTTCCCGTTTTTTAGGACTTTGTGTTTTATTTTTATTGCCGGGGCATATAAAAAAATGTCATTAGAACACAAAAATCAGGCCAAAAAAGTTTGTTTTTCAGATATTAGGACCTAACCTCTCCGGCAGCAGTAGAATTTAATGGCAGCAGTATTCCTGTTGGGTGATTATTTTTCCTTATCGGATTCAGACAATTCACGGCCGAGCTCTTTTATATTTTCAGCTTCTTCATCGCTGATTTCCGACAGCTCTTCAAATTTTTCATTAAATATTTCGGCTTGCCGCATTATTTCATCAAGGTCATCGATATTTTCTATTGATTTAGAAAATTCATCCATTAGTTTTATCTGCGCCGGGGTCAATTCAGGGGCTTTTGGCCGTGCGGTGTCTCTGCTTACGGTTCTGTTTCTATTCGAGACGGTTCTTGTTCCTGGTCTATCTGCTACTTTCTCAGTAATTCTGTTTACAGCAGGTATTTCTGTCACCGGCTGTGGTTCTTTAGATACAGACTTAGTTGAATCCTTATCGTTTTTTATAAGACTTTTTTGTGGGGGCCTTTTGGGCTCCATTTCGTAAGTTCTTGAATCATCTTGAATTACGATTTTGCCGTCGAGCACCTCTTTTACAACCAAATGCCCTATTTTGCTTGATTGCCTGATCCATCTGAGGCCTTTTCCCGGTTCATTGATAAGAGCAAGTGAAAGCTCCGGTTTTTCAGCGAAGTAACTTGTCCCCTCCAGATCGAATTTCGGTTTAACCGGCGCAACCGGTTTGGGAGCGGGTTGCGCTGGGCGCTCGATAACAACCGGCTGTGGTTTCGGCGTGGATTTAGGTTTAGGGGGGTCAAGGTAAAGAGCAAAAGCCTTCGCCTGTATCACAAGCGGGGATTCAGTGTTATCCGAGACTGTGTTTTTGGCGTTTTTATATTTTTCAAGAATACCGGGAGAGTTTAGAAAAATCTTAATATCTTCGCTCATTTCCGAACTGAAAACTACCGGAAACGCAACAAGAATAACTACGATAAACGCAGCTAAGATACTCACAATTCTCACGGTTTTAGTCATAAAATTCCCGCACCTTTACATTATTTGACCTCTGCGGTGCCGATAAGTTCCGAAAAAAACACAAAAAAACCACTATAGGCCCCAAAAACAGCTATAAAACCCTGCTATTATTTACAGCTTAAGTATCGGGTAAGTTCGCCTGTGGTTTTAGGTATTTTTCTTAATCGAGCCCACGCAGGATATTGTCAGGGTTTGCTCTCCGGCGATTTTGACCTCTAATTTACTGTTGAAATGCCTTCTGTTGCCGGCACTTTCCGGTGCGACAATGTCCAGTGTTATCATATATTTACCCTGCATCTTTTCCTCGCTGACGATCTGAATAATATCATTGCTTGTTTTGACGGATTCAACCTCAAAATCCTCTCCGTAGTTGCTGAGGATGTATAAGACCTTGCGAACCGGCTTGTCCGGGTCGGCGTTAAGGGCGATAAGCGTAGCCGGGTCCGACTTGAAAGGCGGCAGGACCTCAAAACCGATTGTTAATGTACGTTGCGCAGGGTGAGTCAGGTAGAAATTGACTGCACCGCTATGTACGCCTTTAAGCTTTTCTATATTGACCTTTGGTATTAGTGTAAAGCTTGTTCCTTCAGCAGCGGGGTCGAAATCAATGTTCATACATTCCGGCTTGACTGTTATTCTTGAGATGGCAAATGGTTTTTTGTCGAGGCTTTCAATTTTGATATCCTTGACACCGGCGTTTTCTTTATCGAACCTCAGACTTAGCTGCTTCGGTTCGTAATTTATCTTTTTGACTATTTCAGCCTTTACATGAAATTCAAACCTCGGATTTTTAGGGTCGTTACTCAAGATATAAAGGCTTTTACTCACAGGGCCGCTTCTCTGGTCTGCTGTATATGTTACCACGATGGTTCCGGACTCTCCCGGCAGGTAGGTTTTTTTCTTCATTTCAGGCACCGTACAGCCGCAGGTGCTTTGGATTTTTGAGATTCTTAATACACCGTTTCCCTCATTTGTAAAATTAAATTCGCCTTTGTTCTTTGTGCCGGGGTCAATCATTCCAAAATCGTAAACATCTTTTTCAAGAACGATTTTCACTGTGCCTTGTTCGGTCTTATCGGTGGTTTGAACTTCCTTTTCATTTTGCTCAGTCAATGTCTCTGCAAGCTCAGCTTCGGTGGTGGCTTGCTGGTCTGCCTGTTCAATCCCGATATTTATCGGGACTGTTGTGGGTTTGGTGACAGCGGCTTTCTCTTCACAGCCTCCGATAAAAATCATCAATGAACAAATGCTTAGAATTAAAACTATAAGGCAATAGGTTTTCATTTTCACTTGTCCTTTAATAATAAACCATATTCTCATCTTGGTCAAAACCTTTATTATATACAATTATTCGGGCTTAAGCAAGAGAAATGATAACCTGTAAGTAATGGGTCAGTTACAGGGGTGTCGCGGGCTTCCAGCCCGCGAAAACGCGGCCAAGATGGCCGCGACACTGCTATTCCCCACC
>JAFGGH010000070.1 GCA_016930645.1 Sedimentisphaerales bacterium | reverse complement strand
GGTGGGGAATAGCAGTGTCGCGGCCATCTTGGCCGCGTTTTCGCGGGCTGGAAGCCCGCGACACCCCTGTAACTGACCCATTACTTAGTCTTAGAAATTCTAATTGACCATGTCCGGTTTGGTCCTTACACTTTTAGCTTATGGCGAAGAAGCTCATTATAAACGCAGACGATTTCGGCTTATCGAAGGAAGTCAACAAGGCAGTAGAAACCGCTCACAAGAAAGGTGTAATTACCAGCGCTACAATAATGACTAATATGCCTGCGGCTGAAGAGGCTGTGAAGATTGCCAAGAAAAATCCGAATCTCGGTGTCGGCGTGCATCTGAATCCCTTTAAGGGCAAGCCAATATCAAAAGATCCTGAGATTAAGCCTCTGCTGGATTCGCAGGGCAATTTTTGTTTTGGGCATAAGGCACTGTCGCTTCTTTGTGTTTTTTCGCACCCTGTAAGACAGGCTCTAAAGGCCGAGCTGGATGCCCAGATAAAATGGCTCATAGACAGAGGCATAGAGCCGACACATTTAGACTCGCATAAACATATTCATTGCTGCCCGGCGGTTTACTCGATAGTGTGTGCACTTGCGAATAAGTATAAGATACCGGCAATACGGTATTGCTTTGAGCCTGTTGAGGTCGGTGCGACGCCCTGGCCGTTATCGACCGCCCAGGGTAGGAGAAATGCTAAGACGCTTCGGCCTTTAGCGAGAGTGAATCGCTTACAGGATAAAGGCCTGATTAAAACGGAGTGCATTTACGGCATTGCGCATATGGGTAAGATTGATGTCAGCTTCTTTAACGCCGTCAGCCTTTATAACGATGCGGAAGTTGCCGAGGTTTTGACGCATCCTGCGATAAGTGATGACCCAGGTACCAAGGATATTATGTCCAAACCTAAACGTAAAACCGAATTTGAAACTCTATGCGACCCTAAAGTAAAAGAATATTTCCGTGAAGCGGGCATTGAGCTTGTTCATTACGGTCAATTGTGAAATCCGTTTTATTCCTTCCATCGCTGAATTGTAAGAGTAACCAGGTTTTCGTCAGTTGTAGGGTCTCTTAAAGATGCGTCATAATTCAAATTAGCTGAGTTTTTCAATTCGATATTTTTTCCGACAATTGAGCCGTATATATCAACTGAGTTATGGAAAGTAATATCGGCATTCGGTGCGTAAATGATGCCGTAAAGCTCGCTGCTGTTTTTGAAGTCCAAGCTCGTACAGGTATCCAGGCCGTAAAATTTGAACTTTTTAGGAATTTCTGTGTTATTGTTCATTTCACTTGAATTTTTGCCTTCATAATTACCGGCGATATATATCGTAAGTGATGAACCTGGTACGGAATCATCTATAACTATGTTGGCAGAATTATTCAGCGTTATATTGCCTGTAACATAAAGCTCAACCGGCCCCTTTATTGTGAGGGTTTTGCTGTTGCCGAGGTCAATTTCAGGATATTTACCTGAGTCTGAGCTTGTCAATGTTTTATCGTCTTCTATCTTGTCTTTTAACGGCGAAACAGCAAGAGATGCAGGTACCGTAACGGAAGGCGGAGTATTATTTGAGCTTTGTGCGTAAGTGTCACCGTGGATATGAGCGCCGCCTTGAGTGCTTACTACATCCGAAGGATTTCCACCAGCTCCTACGACGACATCTCCGTATATATCAGTTGAGTTTTTAAGCTCAACGGCTCCATTATTAGTGCTGTTTGTGCCCACCTTCAAAGATCCATCTTCTGCGGTGTAGTTGTACCAGTCGATTTTTGAGCTGTTTTTCATTGATATATTTTCCTGGGCGAATATGGCGAAGTCGAAGGGGTTGGAGGCTGCCAGAGTTGCTTCTACGGTTCGCTGTGCACCATTTGATTGGCCTGTAGCGGTAATTGTATATGTGCTTCCATCTTTTGTAATCGTATAGCTATAATCCGATTCGCTGCCTGTAAGAGAAATATCTGCTTCGGTGGGCAGTTCGTCACCAAGCTCGCCGTTTGCAAAGAGGGTATTAATTTCATAAAGGGCTTTGGTCATTGCCGTATCCGCGGCGCATCGGGCAGCTATATCCGAAGCTGTGTGGATTTGATAGGCCCGGCTTTGAAAGCCAAGCGTCAGCAATCCGCCACCGGTAACAAGGAGCAGTACCATTGCCAGAACCGCCAATATGAGAGCTGCGCCTTTATTTTTTCTGATTCTTTTCATTTTTTGATACCCCCTGACCAATTAATTGTGTGTAAATGCGGATGTAACGATTACGTTACTTTTATCACCGTCGTCGAGTGTAAGAATCATCCTTACACTGCCGCCGTTGTTTCTAAAAACACATGAGTCAACATTCCCGCAGACAGTATCTGTATTTAAAGTTGTTGGTTCTCCGGCTTCATTCAAGCTGCCGTATTCAGCCATTAAGTCGGTATCTGAAACATAAAACCGCGTGTACCGGTCAAGATAAGTTGAATCATCGTTATTGTAATACTGAAATTCCGCGAACTCTCCGCTGCTTCCCAAAGCGATTGAACCTGCGGAAGATTTTCTGACTGTCGAATCAAAAAGCCTTCTTGCCACAAAGGAATCTGTTACGACGTCGGCGTAAACCTTGTCGTATGTTACCTGATAAGCTCGCTGAGAATTTGCCCAAACAATACCCATACCCAGAGCGACAATCATTGTTACTACGACCGCTATTATCAGCTCAACAATTGTGAAACCGCATGATTTTGGTTTTAGTGTTCTTTTCATTTTGTTTATCCGAAGATTATTTTTCAACGTAAATGGTTAACGCAAAGGATTTATCCGTGTCCTCGACCTCTGTTTCTTCGGTGCCCCTTTGCTCCCAGGTAACATTTGAGTTCAGCGCCCTCAGGTCTGAATTTATGTCCTTATAGGAAAGAGTTACAAAGTAGTTCACGTTATTAAGCTCGATTTTATATTTTCCAAGAAGTATAAAACCGCTCGGCTCGTCAGGACCGTCATCGGCTTCTATAGTAAGGTCGGTGCTGAAAGTTGCGACGGGGTCGAAAGTGTCACTGCCCGCAGAACCGCGCCAGGTTTCAACAAGCATAAGTGCCAGTCTTGAACCTGAGACACCGACCTCAGCACGCCTGTAATCGAGAGTGGATTGATATCGCAGGCTCATTGTTCCTAAAATGGCTATAGCAACTACGAGCACCGCTATCATAGCTTCTACTATCGAAAAGCCTTTAACGCAACGGGATTTAAGATTACTCTTTGGCATAACTTAATTTTTAAAAGAAATCCGTAGCTAAAAATCTATACAAAAGGCATCTAATCGCACTTTACGCCATTGTTTTTTCGACTTTTTTGCTCTGCCGGTTAATCAAACCCCAAATTGTGTGTGTTTTACAGATTATCCCTCGACCGCTTTTCAGTTATCCTTAACATGTTTTTATATATAAATCGCTGTTCTTAGCGGACTAAAAACGGGAATTATGTAATTACTCAAATAAATTATAACTCAAAATTCGGGCTGCGGAAATCCAAATAACATTCTTTTAAGATTTGTATTGGGATATCGGACGGTAAGAATAAAAAAGGCCCCGGATTATACGAGGCCTATTGTGTTTATCAGATTTCGCAGTTACAGATTATTTTTCTTCTTCATTTTCGGGCACCTGCAAAGGTATAAAGCGGCGATACCTGCCATCTGTTACGGTCAGCAGGATTTTGTCGCCGGCTTTTACATCTTTCATCTGTTCGTTGAAGTCTTTTACGTTATCTATTTTTTTGTTGTTTACTTCTGTGATTAACAGGCCGGGTTCGATTCCTTTTTGCTGTGCGGGTGAACCCATTTCGACATTTGTTACTATGACGCCGCTTAATTTCTCGTAGCCGTATCTTTTGGCAAGGTCTTCATTTAAATCCTGAACAGTAAGCCCCAAGGCCTCAGTTGCTTCGATTTTTTGGTCCTTGGCAGCGAGTTTTTCGGGCTTGGGGCGCTCGTCGAGAGTAACGGTAAATTCCTTTCTTTTGCCGTCTCTCAATGCCACGACCTTGACCTCGGTGCCGGGGCTGAGCAGTGCGACCTGTTTTTGCAGTTCCCTGACTTCTTCAACCGGTTTACCGTTAAACTCAATGATAACATCCTTGTATTTCAATCCGGCTTTGGCGGCTGCGGAATCTTCGAGCACTTCTGTAAGAATGACGCCTTTTGTATCTTTCAAATCGAACGATTCAGCTAAATCCGGCGTTAGCTGCTGGAGTGTAACACCAAGATAGCCCCGGACGACCTTGCCTGTGTCGATGAGCTGCTGGTATATTGACTTTGCCATATTAACCGGTATGGCCAGTCCGATACCCATATTTCCGCCGCTCCTGCTGATGATAGCGGTATTGATGCCGACAACTTTGCCGTCGAGATTGAGCAAAGGGCCGCCGCTGTTGCCGGGATTGATGGCGGCGTCTGTCTGAATGAAGTTTTCGTAGGTTGTAATGCCGACGTTGGTTCTGCCTTTTGCGCTGACAATGCCGGCGGTTACGGTGTGACTTAAACCGAAGGGATTACCGATAGCGATTACCCATTCGCCGACCTGGAGGTTTTCGGAATCGGCAAGCTCGAGGAAGGACAGGAGCTTATCTCCATTTTCGATTTTAATGAGAGCGACATCGGATTCGGGGTCTGCACCGATTACTTTGGCTTCGAGAGGATCGGTCTTATCGTCAAGCTGGACTCTTACCTTGTCGGCTTCGCCGACGAGGTGATTGTTTGTCAGGATATAGCCGTCTTGTGAGACAATAAATCCTGAGCCTTGTACGGTTTGCTTGAATTTTCTCTCCTTAGGTTGCTGTTTTTGTCTGTCACGGGGTGTACCGAAGAATTTTTTGAGCATATCGTCATTATCGAAGAAGGGGTCCTCAAAAAACCAGTATGGGAAATCCTGGTATTGCTGTACATAGATTTTGTCGGCTTCGATACCTACGACAGCGGGGGACGCTTTTTCTGCTATCGTGGTAAAGGCTTTGCCTATCTGCCTCAGGGCGTCAACGCTTTGCTCGTCCTGGGCAAATAATGGAAATACCAAAAAAGAAAATAAAACTGCGATAATGGTGATATGGCTGATTTTATTCATTGTCGGTTTCCTGAGCATTTTTAATTCTCCTATTCATTTATCAATAAATAACTTAGATAATTGTACTCCGCCCAAAGTTAAAACTCACAATAATACGATTTTATGAATAAAAAGTTCGTTTCGTCAATAATTTTTTTATGGTATTGTCCTGGTTTAAATGATGTTGTGTGTCAACCGGTACATAGGTAACAGTTTATGCCGACGACATGGGTAACACTTTTCCAGGGTTATAACTGTTTATCTGCCCAGCTAG
>JAFGGH010000069.1 GCA_016930645.1 Sedimentisphaerales bacterium | reverse complement strand
GTCATCCGTCATCTGTCATCCGTCATCTGTCATCCGTCATCTGTCATCCGTCATCCGTCATCTGTCATCCGTCATCTGTCATCCGTCCCTACTCCTTTTCTTCGGCCCAGCTTGTGAATAATCTTTTTACCTGTGCGGGGTTGTTCTGCAACGCCGAGGCAATTTGCCTTCTTAGAATAACCGGTTCGGCGCCTTCCTGTGCAGCAGACAATTGCGGTAAGGCCAGAGAACCTTCGGGCAGCTCACCGGCGGATTGAGCGGCAGCGGCTTTTTTGCCGGCGACAGCGAGCATCCTAAATACCAGCAATGCGCATATAGCCATAATTCCAAGCGAGCTGTTTTTGGTGATTGCCATATATCTCGGCCAGGACGAAGCTTCTTCTTTTTCAGGAATGAATTTAGCCGGCCTGTTAAACCGGGCGTGAACGACCTTTAATGAGTCGCTATCTTTCAGGCCGAGAGCGTTTTTGATTATTTGTTCAATGTCGGTTACTGCCATAACCGGCTCGGCTGATGCCGGATTGTTCGGGTCGGCGTTATCCGGTGTCAAATCGACAAAAGCGGCAACGGTAAGTTTTTTGATTTCGCCGGGTATTATGGTTTTTTGCTCGACTGTTTTGCCGATGGAGTATTCGGTAACTATGGATTCTTCGGCTTTTTCGCCCTGGGTGGTGTTTTGTTCGCCTTCACCGGGCTGTTTTTCAGAGGTGCTTGTAATTTCTTCTTTTGTCGGCACTCCTTTAGGCTCGTATTTTTCGGTTACCGTGCTTAAGCTTGTCATATCTATTTCAGCACTGACTTTTACCGAAGCTTTGCCCGGTCCGAGAACGGCGGTGAGCATATCCTCGGCTTTTCGAGAAAGATTATGTTCGACCCGTTCGCGGTAATCAGCAACTGAGTCCGCGCCGTTGTCGAGCATTTCATCAGTTTGCCGAGAGAGCAGTTTACCCTTGCTGTCAACTACGGTGACTTTTTCAGGACTTAGGCCTTCAACGGCACCTGCGACAAGATGCGTTATTGCTGCGACAGAGGCTTGGCTTAATTCAAAACCGGGTCTCAGACGAATAGCTACCGAAGCGGTAGTTTGTTTATCTTCACTTTGGAAGATGGAATGTTCCGGAGTTACGATATGGATTCTCGCGTGAACGACTCCGTCTATCATTTGAATGCTTTTGGCGAGCTCCTCCTGCAAAGCACGCTGCAGGTTAATGTCCTGTATTTTTGGTGAGACTCCGATTTTGGTATCATCGAAAATTCTGTAGCCTTTCTGCGAACCTTCGGGCAGACCTTCTTTTGCCATATCCAGCCGAAGCTGATAGATGTGCTCTTTAGGAGCGTAGATTGTTGTGCCGCCGTTTTTTAATTCATAAGCTATATTTTTTTCGGCAATTTTGTCAACGATTTTGCTTGCCTCTTCGGGTGCAAGGTCGCTGTAAAGAAGCCTCATATCAGGCCTGGATGCCCAGTGCATCAAAAGTCCTCCTGCCGCAATCATAGTCAGAATAATCGCGGCAAGCAGGGCCTTTTGAACAATATTAATGTTTTTCCATATTGCTGCGATTTTTTCTAAAAAGCTCATATCATCATTACCCAGCTAAGATTTTAGATATTCATTTGCATAGTTTGTTTGTAGGCGTCGATAAGTTTATTACGGACACCGATGAGCAATTTGAAACTCATATCCGCTTTTGAGACGGCGGCGACAACTGAAGTTATATCTTCATTCTTGCCGGTCAGTAGGTCGATTACAGACTGGTCGGCATCTTTCTGCTGGTCGTCAATCTTCGAGATTTGATGCTTTACGGCATCAACGGTTTTTTTGAAACCGTCGGTTTGCTCTTGTGGATTTAGTTTTGCGGCATTTGCATGGTAGTTCTGTGCCAGGCTAGCGACATTACTGTTAAAATTAATCATAACTGTTTCTCCATACTATCTAAGCAGCTCCAGTGTGCTTTCAACCATATTTTGATAACGTTTCATTACCGCCACGTTTGCCTGATATGCGCGAGCGGCTACGGTCAGATTCATCATTTCAACGGGGAGCTGGACGTTCGGTAACGACACGTAACCGCTTTCATCTGCCTGGGGGTGACCGGGGTCGAGAATACTCTGGAAGTTGCTCATATCTCGTATGATTTTCTGAAGCTCGACACCGGTCACCGGGTCGTTGGATTGGGTCTTAAAGGATGGCTCGAGCCTGCGGTAAGGCTGGCCGTTGCCTGCGTCGTTAGTACGGGCGTTGGCGACGTTCGAGGAGATAATCTCCATATTCTTCTGGTGTGCCCGCATACCGGATGTTGCTATGTCTATAGCACTAAACGAGTCAATTTTCATAATCGAGTCCTTTCGATACTCGCCTGACTATCGTCAGGTTCTTCACTTCAAAGGCCTAAGGCGCCTGAAGTGCCATTTCCATCTGCTTGTATTTTTTATTGAGCAGACGGACGTATGCTTCGTGACGAAGCGAGTTTTCAACTAATTGCCCGACTTCCGATTCGAGAGTTACATCGTTGCCGTTTGCTCTTACCGAAGTATTTTTGGGATTATAAAGCTCCGGCTTGATGTCTTTCGGATCGAATTTGCCTTCGGAATCGATAGCCTTTGCCAGGACTTCCTCGAATTTGATATCAACCCTGCGATAACCGGGCGTCTCTAAATTGGCCATATTCGAGGCAATAGCCTTTTGCCTCAAATGTTCGGCTTTAATGCCGGCTTCGAGAAGTTCGACCGTACTGGTTATTGGGGACATACCATAAGTCCTTAAAAAGCGCATACTTTTCGTCTTTGATACAGAACAGCAAAACTAATGCCAAAGAGATTTTTAAGGTGTTTATTACGCGACAGTCCTATAAGAAAAACGATTATGTGTGCTGAACCTGGAATAGGGGGATTTCGGGTTGCGGAGACAGTGTCTGCAATCTATACAGTCAGCGCCAGTTTTTTTACATCGCAAAGTGCTGAAACACAAAGTCGCAAAGGAACGAAAACACAAAAGAAAAATTATTATTGCGGAAAGAATTTCCCTGTGTTGAGGAAGAAAAATCCGCTCTGTTTGAGGCCGTTTGACAGGGCATATTTTTTTGATAAATTTTTTAGCCGTAAGCTCTTGCAAACAAAGAACTTGTCGATTGTTTTGCCCGCTGCCTTTATTAGTGGCACGGGCATTGCTCATTAGTCGGCTACATATGGATATAAATGCGCTTAACAATGTGTTTTTTGCATCAAACACCGCGGGGCTCGGAGTATGTAATAAAACTGAACCTAAGACTTTTGATAAGGTTCAATCTGAGACACTTAACACAACGACCGATAATAATATATCGCCTGAGTATGATGTGATGGGTAGTGTTGATGACAGAGATTTTAAAGATACACTCGCTGAAAAAACATCAAACAACACCACTGTAGAAAAAGCAAGCGATGAATCCGGCGAAAATACGGATAACAAATCCGTAAATGAAACAGAATCCGACAACGCCGCGAGTGAAGGTACTCTTGAGCGTTTGATATATTTAGAGCAAAACAATCTTTTGGGTGTTGGAGGTTCGGCGGGTGATGAGGTCAGCCGGGTCGTTGGTGAAATGCAGAGCAGTATGCCGGGGGCTGAAGGGCAAACAGTCCCCGGTATGGAAACCGGCAAAGATGCATTATTAAATCAGGCTCAAAACGGTGAACAATTAGCCGGGGCTTTGCAAGATACTCTAACTGACGGAGAACAAAAAACCAATGAGGGCATAGAATTTATATCGCAGGGAAATGAACAAGCAAATCATCCCGATTTATCGGGACAGGCAGCCATAGAGGCCGCGGTGCAAGCTAAGGTAAAAACCGGTCAGGACTCAGGCCAACAGCAGAATCAATCAACTCAGCAGTTAGGCTCCGGTCTTGAATCAGGCCAAACAGTTAGAAATAACCAGCAACAAGAGCTGAATTTAGGTGAGGAAAAGCTGCTCTCTAATATGACTGCCGAACAGGCATCTGTTAAGACCGAAGAGCAAAAAGGGCAGCAGGCAGATACGTTGAGTAATACTTTGCAGAATGAGGATTTTGGCAGCCCCGCCCAGCGCTGGGCGGGGCAAAAATCAGAAGCTAAAACCGATAGCGGAAATGATTTACTATCAACCGCAAATGAAGGTGGTCAAATTTTTGCAGCGGCAAATGAGCAAAAGCCCGCTAATACGGTTATGCAGAATTTTGAAAACAACAATGGAGATTTTACAGCTCAGTTTGGCAAAGCTGTAAGCGAACAGATTCAGGCTTCGATAAGTAATTCCGTAAAACAGGGCGAAAACAAAATAACGATAAATCTTAATCCACCGGAACTTGGGAGGGTGTCGATAAAGCTCCAGGAGGAAAACGGCCAGATTACCGGTCTGCTTGAATTCAGCAAGCCTGAGACCAAATCCGAAGTCCAGCAGCTTCTGCCGCAATTAGTGAAAAGCCTTCAGGATTCGGGCGTTGCCGTTAAAAAGCTTGATGTCGTTCAGACAAGCATAGACAATTCCACTACATACCAGCAATACAGGGACAACGCCGCAGGTGAGGGGGCATTTAATCAGCAGCAGTTCGGCCAGAATCAAACAGGCAATATCGGCTCAGGCTATGACTGGGTGACAGGTAAATCAGATTACACCGGCGACGATTACTTTGCTGAATCATATATCAACGATGAAACAATGAACGTGCTGGTGTAATTCATTATTCGGTTTTTTACCAATCGTCGGTTCTGAAAGTTGAAGCGGGCAAGCCCGCCTTGTTAAAGAAATTCGGCGTCGCGGCATTATCAAAACCAAATCTTACTGCTACTGGTTCTTTAATATTATCACTCGAAACTACTACAGTGTTACCATCTATTACCGCTTTTGCGGGAACAAACTTTTTGTCGGCACCTGCGATAGTGAAATCAGTTAAATCTCCATCTTGGGCAGTGAGGCCTCCGCCGATGTAATCGAAGTAAAGTCTAATTTTATCGCCTTGGATTTCCATGGACTTATACAACGGGCCGGAACAGACAATTTCACTGCCGTAATTTTTGGCAAGTGCCAATAGCGCAAGGCGTTTGCCTGCATCTTGTTTGTTCCGGGGATGAATGTTCCGGAGGTTGGTTATGTCGGTGGTTACAACCATACCGGTATTAGAAAGACTGAGGGTCTCAAATTGGGCCTCACGCAGAAACGCGGAATTGGTTCTGTAATTTTCATACGGTGCGATTTGGACGTAATAGAACGGGAAATCGCCCTGCATCCAGTTCCCCCGCCAGCATTGAATCATTGCCGGAAATAAAATTTTATACTGCTCGGGATTTCCCGCGTTGGATTCGCCCTGGTACCAGATAGCTCCGCGAATACCGAAAGGTATTATTGGATGCAGCATCGCGTTATAAAGGTTCGCAGGCGCCTTGTAGTAGCTTATTTGTTGCTGCTCCGGCATTTGTGGAATGTCTTTATAGTCTAATCCAACGCTGTATTTCCATATTCCATCAAGAGCAATCGATTGGCTTTGGTTGTCAGCCTTGTAGATTTTCATATTTTTGGCCGGGCCTGTCATCCCGCCTGCGCTTTGACCGTCATAGACTCTTACAGAAATAACATTTTTTCCTTCCTTGGCAAGCTCGGCTGGTATTTTATATTTCCTTATTGCCGACCAGTCGTGCATAGTGCCGATTTCAATTCCATTGAAGTAGGTAATGTCCTCATCGTCAATTGCGCCAAGCTCGATGGTTAACTCTTTGCCTGTCCAGTCTTTCGAAAGTTCTATGGTCTTTCTAAACCAGACGACACCGTCGAAGTTTTCAAGCCCAGCCTCTTCCCAGTTCGTTGGGAGATTCATAGTATCCCAGCCGCTGTCATCAATGTCGGGTTTATGCCATAGATTTACGAAACCATCGTCCTTTTCTTTAATGAGTTTATCTCTATCGGCGAGCTTTTGCTCGTATTCAGCAATGGCCTTTTTTGCTTTTACAGGGTCCTTCAGCAACTCGAGATATTCTTCAAAGCCGGGGACATCTTCGAGGCATTCGGCACTTGTCCAAGCCTCGGCTGGTGTTCCACCCCAGTCGCTACTTATCAGACCGATGGGGACATTTAATTCGTTATGTAATTTTTTACCGAAGAAGAATCCGACCGCACTGAAATTATACGCGGTTTTACTGTCGCATATCTGCCAGGAACCAACGCAGTCTTTTTCAGGTTCGAGCGAGATTTCGTTTTTGACATCGAAGAATCTCATCTGCGGGTAATCTGCCTTAGTCAGTTCTTCTTCATAATTGATAACTCCGTTGTAATTGTTATTGACGAAACCGACGGGCATTTCCATATTGGATTGGCCCGAACAAATCCAGACCTCGCCGATTAGGATATTTGTAAGCTCAAGGGAGTTATTACCCTTGATTGTAATTGTGTATGGCCCGCCTGCTTTGGGGGTTTTGATTTTGACTTCCCAGTCCCCGCCCGAACCTGCCTTGGTTGATGTCCCGAAGTTTCGGGATCCCCAGCTTGTTTGGACCTGAATGTTTTCATTAGGCTCAGCCCAACCCCATAACGGTACATCCGTGTCTTGCTGGAGAACCATATTTGAGCTGATTATCGCAGGAAGAGTTACATCGGCGTTACAGACAGTTGAAAGAAAGCTCGTAATCAGGATGAAAACGATTTGAGAAAAATATTGTTTGCACATAGACAGTCTCCTGTTAAAAAACCGCATTATAACACAAATTATGCTTATGTGCCTTATATGTTTTAATTCTGTGGAGACGGAAATTTAGCCCTGCCGCTTTTATCTCGGCGAAGTCTTGACGGAGACGGATGCGGCAGGGGCAATTTGTTTAGCCCCAGCACCTGTGGCTGGGGGGATATTAATATTTAACGCCACTTGCCTGTCCTCAGAAGTCTTGACGGAGACGGAAACGGCGAGGGAATATGTGTCAACCGGTACATAGGTAACAGTTTATGCCGACGACATGGGTAACACTTTTCCAGGGTTATAACTGTTTATCTGCCCAG
>JAFGGH010000068.1 GCA_016930645.1 Sedimentisphaerales bacterium | reverse complement strand
GTTGTTATTAGCTATCCTTATACCAACTACAACAAAGGCTGGACGTTTGAAAAATTTTCCTTTAATGACCCTTCGGGCAGTTTCTATCTTAAACTAACTGAGGCCGAGACTGTTGACGGCTGGGCTAAAGTTTCGGGTAAAGTCCGAGTGCAGGTCAATGAGCCTGTCTTCGGTTTACAGACCGGCGATTATATACAGGTATGTTGCTGGCTGAGCGGATTTGATGGCGCGACAAATCCAGGCCAATTTAATTTGAAGGAATATCTTGCAAGCCGCAATGTTTATGTCGGAGCTTCAGTAAATACCGGTGATGGTATAAAAGTGCTGGACAAAGGCGGCGGCAGCTTTCTGTTGGCAACCAGAAACTACTTATATAATTATTCGAACCAGGCCTTGTTTTCACAGGCCGAGCAGGATAATGAAACGGGGTTGTTAAGAGCACTTCTGTTGGGCTATCGCGGCAGTATTGATGATGAAACTTATGAAGCCTTTAGAAAAACTGGATTGCTGCATTTTATCAGCCTGAGCGGTATGCACCTTGGAATACTGGTCGGATTGGTCTGGTGGCTGTGTGGGCGTTTCGGCCTGCTCAAACCGGCAAGAGCTGTTGTTTGTATAATTGTCATAATATTATTTCTTTTAATTGTCCCCCCTCGCGAACCAACTTTAAGAGCGGCAATTATATGTTTTGTTTTTTGCGCATCAGCATTTTTCAGACGGTATCCGAATCCTCTAAATTCATTATCACTGGCTGCGATAATCTTACTTTTAATCAGGCCGACCTGTCTATTCGAGGCCGGCTGGCAATTATCATTTGCTTCCGTTCTGGGAATTTTACTTTTAGCAAACAGTATCATCAGCTTTCTCAATGTTAGAATAATTGAGCCGTTATCGAAAATTATCAAGGTTAGTTTTTTAAGGGGATTTATTCTTTTCATAGTTAAATATAACTTAGGTATTTTTGCTGTCGGTTTTGCTGCCTGGCTTGGTGGGTCAGGCATATTACTTTATCATTTTTATACAGTCAATCCATTAACCTGTTTCTGGACAGTCCTTGCATTTCCTTTTATAGCGTTGATTTTATGTCTTGGTTATTTAAAGATTGTCCTTGCGTTGTTCTTTCCAACTATCTCGGCAATTCTTATGTTTTTGCTTAATGATTTGGCTGGGATGCTAATCTGGATGGTCAAGCTTATTAGCAAGAAGTGCCCCTCAGAAATTCTGATAGGAAAGGTACCGCTTTCTTATGTCCTGTTCTTTTATGCGGCGATTTTAATAACAGGCTGGCTTGTCTTTAGTCGTATAAAAATGAAAAAGCTGGTTATGGGATTTTTAATTACATCGGTTGTTGTTTCGCTTGGTTTCATCAAAGGCGGCAAGGTCGGCCATAGTGAGTTTGTTATGACAGTTCTCGATGTCGGCCACGGTCAATCAATAGTCCTGCAGGGCGGCGGGAAAAATATTCTTTTTGACGCAGGCTCATTACACAGCAAAAATATCGGACAGCGCGTCATTATACCTTTTCTCAGATACAGCGGAATCAGCAGGCTCGACGCAGTAGTCATCAGCCATCAGGACGTTGACCACATAAACGGCCTGCCTGAAATCGCACAGCAATATCCGATAGGTAAAGTCTATGCAAGCGGGGATTTTTTAATCAATCAAAAAATTGGTATGGCCGGTTTCCTTACAAAAGTGCTGAATAAAACTGGTTTTGAAATAAATGCTATAAATGACGAAATACTCAATAAGCCTTTCGAATTTGAAATCTTATGGCCGGCTGAATCGGTCTGCGGTGACGAGTCGCTCAGCGATAATGATAAGTCCATAGTCGCTTTGATAACTTTTAGCGGCAAGAAAATTTTAATCTGCTCGGACATAGAACGTTTTGCCCAGGAAGAAGTTCTACGAAAATATAAAGACCTGAAAGCGGACATTGTTATTGCCCCGCACCACGGCTCTGCCGGCGGTTTTGAATCCGGTTTTATCGAAAAGCTTGACGCAGAATATCTGATATGCAGTTGCGGCCAAAGACGTATTGAAAAACTCCAAAATGAAAACATAACCAGCCGATTATTCATAACCGCCCGTGACGGAGCTGTCTTTGTAAAAATAAATAGTACAGGCGGTTTATTCATAAGCGGCTGCATCAGCCAGAATTTGCTTGAATTTGAATAAAAAATTGAGATACTGCTAATATTAGAAATTAAAATTACCCACAGGAACGGAGAAAATTATATTTTCAAAAAGTTAATGATACGGAGAATTCAAAAGATGCAAAGATTTTTAAGGTTCTGCCTAATCTCAATCCTTTTTACATTTGCAGTTGTCGGTACCGGAGTCTCTCCACTCTCAGATTCGGCATCAAAAAATCAGGGCAAAATTGCCCCTAAACCTCTCTATCGCGATCCGGTTTACGATGGTGCCACAGATCCTGTATTGTGCTGGAATCGTCATGAGCAAAAATGGTTTATGTTTTATACCAGCCGGCGTGCTAATGTGCCTGGTCTGTCCGGGGTAACTTGGGTTCACGGCTCGCCCGTCGGTATCGCCGAATCGTCCGATGGTGGGGCAACCTGGACCTATCGACAGGATGCCAACATCGGTTACAGTAAGGGCCAGGATACTTACTGGGCTCCGGAAGTTATCGAACATGACGACATGTATCATATGTACCTGACGTATGTCCCCGGAATCTTCGACAACTGGTCACACCCTCGCAGCATTCTGCATCTAACCAGTAAAAATCTTCTGGATTGGGACTATCAATCGACTTTAAAACTGTCATGTGATAAGGTCATTGATGCCTGTGTCATGCAGTTGGATGATGGTACCTGGCGGATGTGGTACAACAATGAAAAGGACGCTAAATCAATCTACTATGCCGACAGCAACGATTTGTTTACATGGGAAGATAAGGGCAAGGTTATTGGTGATAGGCCCGGTGAAGGCCCTAAAGTCTTCTGTTGGAAAGGATATACGTGGATGATTGTGGACAACTGGCAAGGACTTGGTGTCTATCGCTCTGAAAATGGTCTGAGCTGGATGCGGCAGGAAAACAATCTTTTGGAAACTCCAGGCACGGGAAACGATGATCAAAACAAAGGCCATCACGCCGACGTGGTTATCAGCGACGAACGAGCCTACTTATTCTATTTCACCCATCCCGGCAGAAAAGGACCCGATGCCGAAAAAGACACTGCTGACCAGCGCCGCAGTTCTATCCAGGTCGTCTCTTTAGAATATAAAGACGGTTGGCTTAAATGTGAACGTGATAAACCAACCTATATTCATCTCGGCCCGGTTCCAAAGTGAATTTTAAATCTTATGGCCTTCTGAAACTATCTGCGGCGATAATAAATGGTTATAACGAGCTAAGCTGGCGTCTCAGTGCAGACTGATATGGCATAAAACGGCAAGTGCCCAGAGCAGCTCATCCTTGCCTGCTATCTTTGTTTCATATTTCTCGTTAATAGGTATCAGGTGGACAGCTTGTTCGGTGCACCTGATAAGCTTGCAGGTTACGCCGATTTGGTCACGAATTTTTGCAATGGCAATCTGTCCGTTTGACGCGGGAACAGAAGGGCTGACTATAACGATATCACCGTCGTTAATCCGAGGTGACATACTGTCGCCATCTATGTGGAGGGCAAAGCTGTCGCCGAATGCCTCGCAAATCTGACGGCAATCTATAAATTCAAAAATCTCATTTTGCTGCTCGCCCTTGACCCGCACAAGATTCACTTGTTCCCTGCTTAAATTCGCGGTTAGATTTTCTATTTGCAAATCGACCGTAACTGGGGCTTCATTTGCCGAGATTATATCCTTGCCTGTGTGTTTTTTTACAAGGCTGTCGAGCTCGGTAACAGCCTGGGAAGGTTCTGGCATAAGCTCCTGTCCCCAGCAGTGGACAATGCCCGCAGCCGTCCTGCCGAGAACCGGTATCCACCCTCTATCGCGTTCTGATTTGCTTTTGGTGGTTATAGCTTTTGTTTCAGAGGCGCACTTTTCTCGCAGCAGCTCAACAAACGCTTCCAGTGCATCACCTGTTTCGGGATGTTCTTCGAGAAGCAATCTGACCTCGTTCAAAACCTTGCTATATCCGCCCTCTGCCTGGCTTTTGTCTTTCTGAGTCTGGGATTTGCCTGTAAGAAGCCAGTAGAGGTCAGCGCCCGTAAGCTCGCAAATATTAAGCAATGTTTCTACCGGCGGTATCCGGTCCTGCTCGTAATAGCTGTAGGTAGAAGGACTTATGCCTAAAGCACGCGCAAATTCACTTTTGCCTCTCGGTCCTGAAAAGGAGGTCCTGAGCTCAACAATACGCCCAATTGTCGCGTTTACATCAATATTTTTCATATTTTTTACATATATACGTATATAAAGGTTGACATAGTTCGCATATGCGTATATATTTCTGTTGTATTACATAATATCGTAAATGCTACGAATAAATTTTACTTTTGTCAATAGAAAGGAATCGAAAATGCCGGAAAAAGAAAAAGACAGAACAAAAGAGGATAATAAAAATGTTTTGGGGAAGAGAACGTTAAAAAATGAAGATGCGAATACATCTGAAAAAACAACATCAGAAAATGAACAGATAAATATATCAAAAAAGAAAAAGGAAAACAAAAAAGCCAGACTCATTGAATGTCTAAGTAATTTAACTGCACTGCACAAAGTCCAGGGTGCTCTTATGGCTCAAATGGAGCAGAATATAGACTAAAAACCGGCAAATGTGTAGCACGGGCATCTTGCCCGTGCTAACATGGGCACCGATGCTCATGTTACTTCGGTTAGTTCCTCTTAAGAACCTTGTTGCCTGATGTCCGTATAATATAACGGCTTAATCCGGCATAAGTATTCAACTCTGATTGAAAATAAATGTAACAAATAAAGCTTGTTTTGCTCTATAATAACGGGTTTAATGAAATAGAATCATAAATAAGATTTTGCATTTATTATAAATATGAAAGGTTGACATCGTGAATCACAAGAACAATAGATGGAAATTCAGAATGTTTAAATCGAATTATTATTTAACAATTTCCTTAGCAATCATAATTCTTTTTATTAGCGGCTGCAGCGACTCTAAATATCGGACAACGGATAAACCCGCCACAAGAACGGAGGGTAAACAGCAGGCGCAAATTTCGCCTGAAAAGATGTTTGATTACAGGCGTATCGAGCTTGATAATGGCCTTGATGTTATAACGCTTGAAGATTTTTCCTGTCCTGTTGTTGCTGTTCAAATATGGTATCACGTCGGTTCCAGGAATGAAGACCCAAACAGGCAGGGCTTTGCCCATATGTTCGAACATATGATGTTTCGCGGCACCGACATATTAGGCCCGACAGACCATTTCGGATATATAAGAAAAGTAGGCGGCTCAACAAACGGCTATACAAGTTTTGATAGAACGGTTTACCTTGAGACCCTTCCCGCTGAGCAGCTTGATTTGGTCTTGTGGCTTGAAGCGGAGCGGATGGCGTTTTTAAAAATTGACCAGGATGCCTTTGATACCGAGAGGAAAGTGGTGGAAGAAGAACGCCGCATGGGATTGAACAGACCTTACGGTTCTATATATGAAAAATTATTCGCGGAACTTTACAAAGTTCACCCCTACAGATGGACGCCGATAGGCAACATTCCGCATTTGCGTGCTTCGCATGTTCAGGAATTGCGGGATTTCTGGCAGAAGTATTATGTACCGGACAACGCTACACTGATTATTACAGGCGCTGTAAGCCACAAAGATGCTCAGAACGCCGCAAAAAAATATTTCGGCTGGATACCCCGTTACCCGGACCCGCAGAGGGTAGATATAAAAGAACCGGAAACAAAAGAAGAAAGAGAAGTAACATTAAAAGAAGACAACGCGCCGGCACCCGGTGTGGGTATTATTTATAGAACAGTTCCTCTTAAACACAAAGACGCGGTTGTTTTTGATGTTATGGCTGGAATAATCGGAGGCGGACGCAGCAGCAGATTATATCGCGAGCTTGTTGCCGAAAAGCAAATGGCTGTCGGAGCCGAAGCAGAAAGCTGGAGCCTCGAACAGGACGGACTTTTCGGAGCGGGTGCTTTTATGGCGCCGATCGGTTATGACCTGGACGCGGTTCTTGAGGTAATTGAAAAGCATATTGAAAAATTACGGAACGAACCTGTAGGTGACAAGGAATTAATCAAGGCTAAAAACCAATTGATGCGGGGCATTGTTACACAAAATCTTACTATCGAGAGCAAAGCCCGGATGCTCGGCCAGGCCGCCGTCGATATGGGAGATGTTTCGCGAGTGAATACATATCTTGAAGAAATACGTTCTGTTACCAAAGATGACATTTTGCGTGGTGCAAATGAATATCTAAAACCGCAAAGGGCATTGAAGCTCAAGGTCGAACGCAATCTTCTCGGCTCACTTTTAAGCTCTGCCAGGGAAGATGATGCCCCTATCACAGCCGAAAGAGAAACACAGGCGCCGCCGCCCGGAAAACCCGGTCTGTCGAGGCCGGATGATTTCCCGACCAAGCCGCCTTTTGCAGATAATGTCACTTCGAATGTATTGCCCAATTATGATGAGGTGATTCTCGACAATGGAATGAAAGTGCTTATTGTCTCAAATCACGAAGTGCCGTTTATTACCGTCAGGCTTGGCTTTTTGTCCGGCGCCTGGACGGAGGAAAAACCCGGCACCTGCTCTATGGCTATGAGCATGCTTACAAAAGGTACCCAAAATTATACGGAAGGGCAGTTGGCTGAGGAGCTCGAAACTTATGCTATAGGACTGAGCGGTTCTGGTTCGATGGACACATCGGCTGTATCGACAGGTGCACTTACAGAGCATATTGAAAGGGCGATGAAGCTTCTCGGCGAGGTAACACTTAAGCCGACTTTCCCCGACGACGAATTTGAAAAACTTCGCAAACAGGTGCTTACCGGCTTGGAGGTTTCATCGGCAACGCCGGATTACATCGCCGACAGGGAGTTCAGGAACAGGCTGTACGGCTCACACCCGTACTCACGTACAGCTACCGGCGAAATCGAAGATGTCAATGCCCTTAACACCGAAGACATGAAGAACTGGTACAGCCGGTATATTCGTCCTGAAAATGCCGTCCTGATTTTTGCCGGAGACGTCAAAAAAGAAAAAGCCGTTGCTTTTGCTAAATCCACTTTTGGTGATTGGAAGCCGAAAAAAACCGTGCCAAAACCGCAATTACCAAAAATTAAACCGCCGGATAAAACTCATATTTATTTAGTGGATATGCCCAGCGCCACTCAGAGCAAAATCAGGGCCGGGCACCTTGGTATTACCCGCAGGGATGACCGCTATTTCACAAGCAGAGTTGTCAGTAATTATTTTGGCTGGTCGTTTAACAGCAGGCTGAACGAAAGCATCCGCGTAAAGAAGGGCCTGACGTATGGAGCAAGCGGAGGTTTTTCTGCAAACCGGTTTTCCGGTGATTTCAGGATTTCGACCTTCACCAGGACCGAGTCCACCGCCGAGGCTGTGCAGGCCGTAATAGAGGAAATAAAAAGACTGAAATCTGAGCCTCCCGACGATAAGGAGCTGAACGAAAGCCGCTCGTATATTCTCGGCAGTTTTGTAAGAGGCAGGGAAACGCCTCAGCAGGTGGCCGGCGACCTCTGGCTGATCGAATCGCAGCAGCTTGGCAGAGACTATCTGCAAAGGCTGCTCGAGGGAGTCGCGCAGACTGAACGTAAAGACTGTGTGGAACTTGCAGAGTCCACTGTCGATGAGGATTCACTTGTAATTGTGGTAGTAGGCCAGGCTCAAAAGCTCGGGGAACAACTGGAAAAAATAGCTCCTGTAACAGTAATAAGCAGGGAAAAAACATAATCTTGAAAGGCTTTTAATGATGCATATCAAATCGAGCCGATATACAATAATTAAGGCTATTTATTGAATAATATTATAAATTTTATACTGGAGGTAAAAAATCATGCCGATGCTTTGGATTTTACGTGCGCTATTTATTATTGTCATCATTTTTGCTTTTATATTTAACGCCACATCTGTAGATATTTCGGGTGATAACAGGAACTTCTGGGCTGTGTTTTGGGCCAGCTTTATTTTAGCGGCTATAGCCTTTTGTGTGGATGTCTTTACCCCGAAACGCAAACTGTCTGCCCTTGCAGGCGTGTTTTTCGGACTGATCGTCGGAATATTAATTAGCGCCGTTCTGGTACCGACTGTAGATGTTCTTGTAAAGTATTATCAGGTAGGTCTTATAAATGAAGCGGTAATGGCTATTAAATGGACGCTGAGTATCTGTATCTGCTATCTTACGATAAGCGTTGTTATGAGAACGAAAGATGACGTCCGCTTTGTGGTGCCTTATGTGGAATTCGCAAAGCAGACAAAAGGTGCAAAACCGATGATTCTCGACACTTCCGTAATAATTGACGGAAGAATTGCGGATTTGTACCAGAGTAAATTGTTCGACGCACCGCTTGTTGTGCCGAAATTTGTCTTAAATGAGCTTCAGCTTATATCTGATTCGGCGGATAAGCTGAAACGTAACCGCGGAAGGCGGGGTCTTGATATACTGAACAAAGTCCAGAAAGACCCTACGATAGATATTGAGATTGATGATGAGCACAATCCGGAAATTGAACAGCTCCTCGGTGTTGACCAGAAACTTGTAATGTTTACGAAACTTCACAGAGGAAGACTTGTAACTACGGATTATAATCTGACTAAAGTAGCGCAGGTTCGCGATATTGATGTGCTGAATCTTAATGACCTTGCAAACTCGCTGAAAATGATTGCACTGCCCGGTGAGCTAATGGAAGTTAAAATCGTTAAACCAGGCGAAGAGCTTGACCAGGGAGTCGGCTATCTTCCAGACGGAACTATGGTTGTGGTCGAAAACGGAAGAGGAAAAATCGGTAAAGATGTTCTGATTTCTATAACAAGCTCATTGCAGACCGCCCAGGGAAAAATGATATTCGGCAAATTTGAAGAATATACCTCGCGAAAAGAAAATAACGGTAATCACAGCCAGGATTAATACCCCCAATCGCGCAGGGCATCTTCTGTCATACAGATGCCTGAGTCTTAATGTGGTCAGCTTTTGCTGCGCGGAAACAGAATATCAATATCGCGATTAATTCGCCCATAGCAAATATCAGCCAGCTATAGTGCCGGTTGTAATCGGGTTTATCGTGAAACCGGCCTGTATAGCAAAAGCCCGATACTATTATTAATGCTGCGATTATATAGCCGAGCCGGTCAAAAGCCGTAACATTTAACCTCAGGCCTTTCGCATCGAGCAGTAAAATTACCATCGCAAAAATCAGCATAGTCAGCGAGGCCAGTATAGGAGCAAGAGCCGGCGACGCCCATACTGTCGGTATCAGAAATAAAATGTCATAATCCATAATGGATACCGGCCAATCTATCAATATCTTCAGCCAGACATAATAAAATATGTCCCATATCGCGAAAATAGTAAGAAAATACGCGAATCTCTGCCGCCTGTTTCGCCCGAAAAGCCAACACGATGTCAATATTAAAACGAGGGTCGCCGCCTCGCGCCACGTTTCGGTTAATAGCAGGCGATTATTTACTTCATCAATGCTGAAAACCTTAAGTGGAAAAGCAAATCCTTCCGGATGAAAAATTTCCCGCAGATAAACTACCACCGCCGATTCGATATAAGCGAACGCAACACCGAAAACAGCGACAATGAAAAAACGCAGTAAAGTCTGATTTATAGAATATTGATGATTGAGGGGCAGAATATGTTTGTCTGTCATAATTTTGTTTTATTCAGAATTTTTATAAACTCAGTGATTATTTTGTCTTCACTTGCTGTGCCGATTTTTTTGCCTTTTTTATAAAACCATGCTTTACCCTTGCCCGCACAGATTGCTAAATCAGCGTCCCTGGCCTCACCCGGACCGTTTACTATACAGCCCATCACAGCTACGCGTATCGGCACCTCAATGTTCGCGATTGTTTTTTTAATTTTTTTGGCAAGACTTATTACATTAATCTCGGCACGCCCGCAGGTCGGGCAGACGATAAGCTCAGGACGTTTTATCGGGCACAGCCCCAGAGATGAAAGTATTTTTTTCGCGATTTCGACTTCAACAGCCGGATTGCCCGCGATACTGACCCTGACAGTATCACCGATACCATCGGCAAGTAATGTCCCTAAAGCCACAGCCGAAGGTATCTGTGCATCTTCAACCAGGCCAGCGTGAGTCAGGCCGAGATGAATCGGATAATCGAATGTCTCTGCGATAAGCCGGTTGATTTCAATTGTACGGACGGTATCGGAACTTTTGGCGCTTAGTACCAGTTGAGTGAAGTTTTGCTTTTCGAAAATCCGTACATATTTTTTCATTTCACCGAGCATTAGCTTAACGCGTTTTTTTTGGGGGACATCTGCCTTTGTTAAATCTCTTATACTTGCCTCATTTACACCGATACGAATTGCGGTTTTGTGTGCCTTTGCGGCGTCGATAACGCGCACAATATCTTTTTTGTTTTTGATATTTCCCGGATTCAGCCGAATTTTCGCCGCGCCGCCTTCGATAGCCTCTATCGCCCGGTCGGCGTTAAAATGAACATCAGCGATTAATGGGACATTGCACCTTTCAACGATTTTGGCAAATGCCTTGGTGTCTTGTTTTGTCGGTACCGCAATTCTAACAAGAGAGCAGCCGGCTTTTATTAATTGTTTTATCTGCTTTGCACACCGGCTCACATCGGTTGTGGGGACATTGGTCATTGACTGTATCGCCACAGGATGACGCGACCCGATTTTCACATCACCTACAGATACCGTAAGGGTTTTTCTTCTGCTCATACTGAAATTGTATCTTGTCTTATAACGGACAGCAAACTAAAATACCTCGCACCTGTGGGATGTCTGTAAATGGCTAAAAGGGTCGCAATGATGTTAAAGTTTCTATTCTGGGCGTGGCTGTTATTTACCGTTATTTACGGCGGTTTCGGTATCATGCTGTTCCTGTTCCAGTCAAAATTCCTTTACTGCCCCGTCAGGAAGATATCATACACACCTGATGATATTAACCTTGCTTACGAAAACGTATGGTTCAAAGCCGCCGACCAGGTAAAACTAAACGGCTGGTACATACCCTCCGAAAATGCAGAATTTACCGTCCTGTTCTGCCACGGCAACGGAGGCAACATTATGCACCGCCTCGACACCATTTTTATATTCAACAACCTTGGTTTGAACTGTTTTATATTCGATTACAGGGGCTATGGTCTAAGCAATGGCAAGACGACCGAGCAGGGCACATATCTTGATGTAATGGCTGCGTATAATTGGTTGATAAATGAAAAAGGCGCTGACCCTAACCGGATAATTATTTTCGGCCGCAGCTTAGGCGGAAGTGTCGCTGCCCAGTTGGCAACGAAAAAACCTGTCGCCTCGCTGGTTCTGGAAAGTTGTTTCACTTCTTATGTCGATATGGGCAAAAAGTTTTACTGGTATATGCCCGTAAAATGGTTTGCAAGATATAAATATCGTACCATTGATTATGTTAAAGGAGTGAATATTCCGGTTATGGTTATCCACAGCCCGGATGATGAAATTATTCCTTATGAATTTGGCCGGCAGTTATACCAGGCCGCAAACGAGCCGAAGGAATTTGTTGAAATCGCAGGCGGACACAACGATGGCTTCCTCACATCAGGCCGCTCTTACACAGACCCCTGGCGAAAATGGTTACAATTCCTCCAGCAGCAGGCTGAAGAGATGGAACGCTCTTCAGCCTGATAAGCACGATTGATTAAATTGCTGAAAATCCGGTTTCTTATCTGTTTTTTTGCTAAGAGTTCATAACAAAAAGAAATGCCCAAATCTGTCGGGTGCATCTGCTGTTTATAGGTAGATTGCTTCCTTATAATGTGTCGCGGGCTTCCAGCCCGCGAAAACGCGGCCAAGATGGCCGCGACACGAGGGTTACCTACAAACGACAGATGCACCCAAATCTGTCATTCCTGCGAAAGCAGGAATCCAAATAGTTTTAGGAAACGAAAATTATTTTTTCGTTATATATTCTAACTCTTTTAGACAAAAGGTCTTATAATTTTTAAAAAAATTTCATTTTTTTCTTGAAATCGCCGATGTATTAGTACATAATGTATTAGCAGTGTTAATACATTTGAAATCTTAATAGAACAACAGGCGATTAACAAATGGCGATTTGGATACAGATATTATCAGGTTCGGACAAGCCGATATATGCCCAGATAGTTGAACAGATGGCAACGGCAATTGCCAAGGGACAGATAGTAGTAGGGGACAAGCTGCCTGCCGTACGAAAACTGGCTGCTGAGTTAGTGATAAATCCGAATACTGTTGCAAATGCCTATCGAATCCTTGAAAGGATGGGATTAGTAGTTACAAAAACCGGTTCGGGAACATACGTTAGTGACATAAAGCAGCGATCAAAAGACGCCTCACAAATCAATATACTTTCCGAGCGTATGGATAACCTGATTGCGCAAGGCCTGAACCTCGGTATCAAAAAAGAAGATTTGATTGATATGTTTAAGCAGAGACTTGGTAAATTTGTTCAAAAGCTTTGATAGGGAGAATAACCAATGGCTGAAGTTGTTTTACAAACAAAAGGCCTGACAAAGTACTACGGCGATACCCTTGCCGTTGACCATTTTGATTTATCAATCCAGGCCGGCTGTGTCTGCGGCTTCGTCGGCAGAAACGCCTCCGGCAAAACTACAGTGATAAGAATGCTGATGGGCCTGTTAAAACCGACAGCAGGGCAGGCGAGCATCTTCGGCTGTGATTGTCAAAACCTCACCACAAAAATCCGACAGCGAATCGGTTATGTAACCGAAGGGCACAGGCTAATTCGCTGGATGAAAATAGCGGAAATCGAAAAATTCCAGAAAGCCTTCTTCCCTGACACTTGGGATGGAAAGTTCTTTAGTGAAATGATTGATTACTTTAAATTGTCGAGGAAGCAGAAAATAAAACGACTGTCGAACGGCCAGCGTGCTCAGGTTTCGCTTGCTCTTACATTAGCGTCTCATCCTGAGCTTTTAGTTATGGACGACCCGACGTTAGGCCTCGATGCCGCAATCAGACGGCAGTTCCTCGAAGGTATGATTCGACTCATAATGGAGCAGGGCAGGACCGTCCTGTTCTCAAGTCACATCTTAGCTGACGTGGAACGTGTCGCCGACAGGCTCATCGTTATTGATAAAGGCGTCCTCAGGGCGGATTGCACAACCGAGCAATTCAGGGATTCGGTCAAAAAGGTCAGATTCAGCTTTGAAAAAGCTCCGCCCGAAGAGATTGACATCGACGGATTCCTCAATTGCAGGCGAAGCGAAAAGGAGCTTGAGCTGACTCTGGTCAAAACCACCGAACAGGATATTGCCGACTGGGCACAAAAAACCGGCGCAAAAGAATTCGAGATTATCCAGACGTCTCTCGAAGACCAGTTCATTGACTATACCGCACCGAAAAAGCGTTCCAGATTATTCCAGTGGGAGAAGAACTAATATGAAATTCGTCGCTTTACTAAAAAAGGAACTAAGAGAATCCTTACCGTTTATTATTGCCGCGGCTGTTTTCCTGCTGCTGATTGGAGCATTGTGTTTGAAGTTTATCGAGCCGCAGGTTTATCAATACAACTATGCTCTTTTCACACCTGCTACTGAGATTAGCTCTTATAACATTCAGGAAAGGTCTGCACTTAGTGATGTAGGTCCCTTTCTATGGCTTATCAGTATCGCTTTAGGTCTGGCAATCGGAATAAGGCAGTTCTGGGTCGCCTTTTACTCTCGAACTTGGGATTTTGAAATCTGCCGTCCGACAAGTCGAGCTACGGTATTAACTGCAAAAATAACAACTGCGGTCATCGGATTTATAATATCGGTTGGCCTGGTCTGGATGCTGCTTTACTGGTATGCCTCCCAGCCAAGCGTCTGGTTTACTCCGCCTGCCGGCAGGATTTTCATCGAAGGCTGGCTTCTCATCGCTCTTGGCTTTGTGGTTTATCTTGGCGTAGCCCTTGCCGGCCTGAGTACGCGAAGATGGTACACCACTAAGATGTTCAGCCTTGGTTTTGTATTGCTTATATTCATTGCCTGCTTTAATGACTGGCGGCTTTGGCTGATATTTATATTTTTGCTCATTGGAATTTTAATTTTGCTGTTACAGGTAACGGAAAAATTTCTTAACCGACAATTTTAACCGGATAAATAATTATGAAGAATAACCTGTTCCTAAAATACGGTTCGAGCATCTCGAAAGTACTGATGGTTCTGCTGATTATGCTGCTGGTTGTTGCTATAGCCCAGGCTATTATCGCAGAAGTTTCAATGGCCTTTGTGATGCGAAGAACCTGCCCGGTAAGGCCGATTGAAGATGAGATTACCCGGATTAAAGAATCTCCAAAGTGTTTTATGACCGATGGAACCGTTCATCAGTTACTCTATGAGGAAAATAATTATCATCAGAAAGATGACGAAAGAAAAATAAGTATATATGACGCTAATGATAAACATATATGGCAGGGCCTGCGAAAGAACATACCGTACGAATACCTCTCCTGGCCGAGGCAAACATATAGCTCAACTTTCGAACGTTGGCGATTGTACGGTATGATGACTCTTCAGCCGGATTTTTCACGCTCGATTGAGTTCCCGGTCAGGCAAAACGGAGAAATTAAAATTATCTGGAGATACCTGCCGGAAAAAGAATATTTCATAGCTTACGACCTTACCGGAGGCATCGCAGGCTATATATGCGCAAACGGTTTCACTGAACAAAAAGCCGAGGTAGAAGGCCTTGGTAAATTCGAGCGTTTTATTGCCTGGTGCCCGAAAGGTTCGAATAATCCCGTAATGCTCTGGCAAACCGATAAAAAGGTTTATCAAATCGATTTCCAAAAACAAATAGTTGACACTATTTTCCAAGGCGACAAAGTAATCGAAAGTGTATCATTTAAAAACTGGCAATTCACGGAAAACGAAGATGCCAATGACATCAAATATCGGCCTGCTGTTTTGCTTGAAACTATCGATGGTAATCGACATTTGATAATGCGCCAACCTGACCAGATTTTTACATTTGCTCCCCCAGCCGATTGGAACCTGCAGGAACAGAATATCACACTGACAGCAACTGAAGGTAATATCTATTTACTTCGCAGTTATCACGGGCCGAGACTGCCCGAAGAGTATAAATATTCTGAAAAGCTTGTCGAACAGTGGATACAGAGTATTCGAAACAAACCCAGAGATCGCTGGGAAGAGCTATATATCGTAAACGAAACAGGCGAACTCAATTTAGTAAACAGATACGAATGGACTATACCTTCTTATAAAGTCGAATATAGCGGATTGGGCTTTATTGATAAGGTAAAGTTTTTTGTCACGGATTTTTCACCGCCTGTTTATAATATTCTATGGCATGGCCTGAATAAATACTGGCCGAGTAGTATTGCAGGTTCCGAAAACGAATCCATTTTTAAGCTTTGTGTTGTACTAATACGAGAGCTTCATGCAAGGCAAGATATTTTAAATTGGTCTGTTAGTTTCATATTTGTGCTTATCGCCTTATGGCACGGCTACTCCCGCAGGACAAATTGGCCGACTTTAATAATGTGGCTTGTCGTTGTTGCTTTGTTTAATCTCGCAGGCTTCTTGACATACTGGGCCTTAAATCATACGCAATTGATTAAATGTCCCGTCTGCGGCAAAAAACGGCATCTTGAACAATCAAAGTGTATCCGTTGCGGTTCGGATTTACCTTTGCCAAAATCTAAGCCAACCGACCTGATTTTCACCTGATTTTATTTTTTATTTTTGATTTTTGATTATTCGTGAAAATTCGTGGCTAAAACCTTCTCAACAGGCCAATCGCGACAGCCTGCACACGGCAGTCATCGCTGTATATCGGCTCGTAATCCTTATTGGCAGGCTGAAGTCTGACTTTGTTCTTTTCTTTATAAATGCGTTTCAACGTCGCGTTTTCATTATCTGTCAGAGCTACCACAAGCTCCCCGTTCTTTGCGGTATCTGCTTTTCTGCAAATCACGTAATCGCCGTTGCGAATATCCTCATCGAGCATACTGTCACCTGCGACCTCCAGCGCGAATATATCATCGCCGGTCCCGAATTGACTCGGCAGCGACAAAGTATCAGGATTTTCAATCGCCTCGATAGGGGCGCCTGCCGCGACCCTGCCCAATAGCGGTATAGCCTGCTCGGCCTGGTATTGACTCTCGGCAGGACAGTCTTTGATTTGCTTAAGCAGTTTTCGCGCTTGCCGTGTCGGCTTCAAAGAGCGTGCCTTGCCCGGCGATTCGGACAGCAGCCCTTTTCTTCGCAACTCTGCGATGTGCTCGAACGCGGTGCTTCGGCTTATGGCCAGCTCCTCTGCCAATTCCGCTATCGTTGGCAAATAGCAGTGTCTGGCCGCCAGAGTCGATATCGTTTGAAGAAGCTGGCATTGACGCGGTGTCAGGTTGTATTGCATTTGTATCTTCCGTGATATTAACAGCATAGCTTTGTCGCTGGGATGTTTGCTGCTCAGCGGTGGATATTACTTTACTAATCGAATATAACAGCCGTGTAAGCGGGCTTTGCGAGAGCTTGAGGTATTCCTGCGGGCTGCCAGGCCAGTTCCTGACAAAATCGCCGCCAGGCCCGAACCGGCATACCGGCCCGATATTGTATGTCTGGTTTTCGCGTCTCATTTTTGACTCCATTCAAAAACTCATTTGCCCAAAAGGGGCAAGAGTATGTATCGGAAAACAGGGGCGATTTACCCAAACAAAAACCGAACAAATTCCGGTTTTTCTTTGACTTTTTTCAACACCAAACTTTGACGCTGATTACGCAGAATAATATAGGACAGAACGAAAAAAATTATAACTCAACATGTAAATATGTGTCAACCGGTACATAGGTAACAGTTTATGCCGACGACATGGGTAACACTTTTCCAGGGTTATAACTGTTTATCTGCCCAG
>JAFGGH010000006.1 GCA_016930645.1 Sedimentisphaerales bacterium | reverse complement strand
GGCCGGGGGTGAAATTAACATCCCAGAAACTGGACCTGACTTCAACGCTTCACAGACATTTACAAACCTGGCATATAATACGACCTATTACTGGCGTGTTAATGAGGTTGTTAATCACGCACATCCCAACGACCAGGACCCCAACAAGGTAATCCCCGGTTATGTCTGGTCGTTTACGACGATAGGTGAGGCACCGGAAATTACGGTTCAGCCTACCGATGCGCTGGCAGATTACAATGAGATTGTTCTTTTTGAAGTAACCGCAACAAGTGCCACAACACCAACTTATTACTGGTTTAAGTCAACGGACGCAACTGTCGGCGGTGATACACTGTTGAAAAGCGGTTCAGAGCCTAATTTGGCTGTCATTGCGAATGACTCCAACGATGCTTATTATTACGTTTATATAGAAAATGCTGCAGGGCCCAGCCAGGCGGTAACATCCGACATCGTTCATCTGTGGCTTAAACGCGAAATCGCCCGGTATAAGCTGAATAACGACCTGACTGACTCCACGACAGCGGCTAAGGGCGGAACGGCTGAATGGGATGCCGCGGGAGTTTTTGACTCGAATATAGGATTTGTTACAGACTTCATCGAAGGTACGCATTCACTTGAGCTGCGCAATGACGTCAATGCGTTTGTCTCGGTACCCAACAGCGAGGATTATTTTAACCACTATGTACGCGGTCTGACTGTAAACTGCTGGGTCAAGGTCAACTCGACAACCGGTTATGACGCGCTTGTCACCAAGCATGCGCTGTCAACGACCGGCTCTGAATCATCGGGCGATTGGGAAGGCTGGACACTACAGCTTAATAATGGGGCCCCGCTTTTCGAGGTACGCCACGGCGGCATCTATGCAACCGCGCCGTCAATTGCCGATGCCAACTGGCATATGCTCACAGCGAGATATAACTATTACGAGGGGCACGGAACATTATATGTTGACGGCGAAATTGCAGCTTACGACGACCAGGGCGTTACCCCCGATAATGTCAAAAAGACACCGCTTGACCGGCTTGCAATAGGCTCCTGCGACTCCAATGACGGCGGTTACCACACAAATCCGTTCGACGGCTGGATTGACGATGTACGCATCTGGACATATCCTCTGACAGGGGCACAAATAGCAGCTTTGTATATCGATGATTATGGCGACCCGCAAGGCAAGGGTTCAATTTGTGTTAACAATTGGTATCCACAATACGACTTTTCCGGCGACTGTAAGGTTGATTTCGCTGACTTTGCGATGTTCGCAGAAGATTGGCTTGATTGCAATCTGTATCCGCCATCTGCCTGTAATTAACAAGCAGATGATTTTTTGCGCTTTGACATAATTTTTTAGAGGAATCACGGCCGCCTTGCCCCGTGCGGGGCAAGGCGGCTGATGATAAAGCGGTTGGCAGATAAGAGGAATCTGGTAAAGACCAAAAACGAGTTTCTTATGAATGCCGGCCGCAAAAGTAGTGAGAGTTTGTATTATTCTTTTGTGAGATGAAGCAAAAATGAAGAAACTATTGTTAATTTTATTTATTGTTGGTTTTACCACAGTTACAAAAACGATATCTAAGGCCATGAAAGAATTTAGAGCCGGGGAGGTAATAACTCATGGCTAAGATAGACTTTGCTCCGGATGGCATACATTACCAGACCGTAAAAGACGGCAGCTTAGAATGGCTTTGGGATTACTTCATAAAAAATGCAAATATAAGAGAGCAATTGATAATAAACCCCTTTGGAAGATTTCGTTTGGTCGGTGAACACAGAATGATCGGTGTGTTAGCTTATGACCCGAAGAGAAAAGAGTTTCAGCATTTGGAAGCTGAGTGAAGCCGGTGCGGGAAATCAGCAGATAAAAAAGACCGCATCTATGCAAGTGAAGGAAAAGGCAAGGTATGTTCTGAATGTCAAAAGGCGGTGCATTTGCGATTGCATGCGATCGGATATCTTTCACAACGGTACGGTGAACATGAAGGATTTTAATCTGATTAGCCGGTCGATTTTTACCTTAAACGATGTGATGATTGACGAAGTTTTACTTGCAAACGCCACCCAAAAGTGTAAAAAGGGCAAAATAATTGCAAAAGAAAAATGGGAAAGGTAGGCGAACTTCGGGAAATTATGGAATCTATTTTGGTTTTTCTATTTGAGGTAGGATTATAATATGAAACCCATGGCGAAACTTTCTTCACGTCAACGGCTTCAGGCGGTTCTTGACCGTCGACCTGTCGATCGTCTCTGTGTCGACATAGGCGCCGGCGGACAGACCGGTATGGGGTGCTGTGCGGTCCATCGTCTCAGGGAAGCGATCCTGGGAAAGAGCGACCATAAAGTCAAGGTAACTGAACCCTATCAAATGCTTGGGGAGATTGATGAGGAGTTGCGAAAAGCGCTGGAACTGGATGTGGTAGGTGTCCATTCGCCGTGCGATATGTTTGGCCTTCGGCAGGACGGCTGGAAGCCTTTTACGGTGCCGGTTGATGGGACCGAGGTGCTGGTGCCGGAGCAGCTTAATTATACCAAAGATGCTAATGGCGATTTGGTGGTATATCCACAAGGTGATACGACTGTTCCTCCCTGTGCGAAAATGCCCAAGGACAGCTATTTTTGGGATGCGGTCAATCGGCAAGGACCAATCGATGAAAGCAAGCTCGACCCGATGGACAATTGCGAAGAGTTCGGCGTGATGTCCGATGCGGATGTGGAATACTTCAGGAATAAAGTCGATTGGTATTACGAGAATACCGATGCGGGGATTTACCTGACATTTCCTGGGCTGGCCTTCGGTGATATTGCGCTGGTGCCGGCGACATGGATGAAGCATACCAAAGGTATTCGCGATGTCGAAGAGTGGTATATCTCGACGGCGATGCGGCGTGATTATGTGTACAAAGTATTCGAAAAACAATGCGAAGTCGGTCTAAAGAGCATCGAGAAATTAGCACCCGCTCTGGGCGATAAAGTGCAGGTGGTCTTTGTCAGCGGGACGGATTTCGGCACCCAGCGGGGGCCGTTTATCTCGCCACAGGCCTATCGGGACTTATATAAACCGTTCCAGAAGGCCGTTAATGATAAAATTCATGGATTGACGAATTGGAAAGTCTTTATGCATTGCTGTGGCTCAATTTACAAATTGCTGCCGGATATAATCGAGGCGGGTTTTGATATCTTAAATCCGGTTCAGTGCTCGGCTGCCGATATGGAGCCGGAGCGGCTGAAGAGAGAGTTTGGCGATGCCCTGATATTCTGGGGCGGAGGCGTGGATACACAGAAAACACTTCCTTTCGGCACGCCCGAAGAGGTTTATAACGAGGTTAGCGAGCGAATCAGAATTTTCAACTCGAATGGAGGCTTTGTTTTTAACAGCACCCACAACATCCTGAGCAATGTCCCAACCGAGAATATTCTGGCGATGTTGAAAGCTGTTAATGATGCAAGAAAATAGTCCAAATCATATACGGTGATACATTAGGAAAGGAAACCCGGTAATGAAGCGATTCGTGATTTTGTTAATGGGTATTTTTTGTGCCATAAGTTCAGGGGGATGTACACCAGATTCAGCTGATCTGGCGGGCGATTGGCGTTTTGCAGTGGACCCGGACGATACCGGTTCTCAACAGCAGTGGTATCAAAAGAAACTGCCCGGAAATGATACCGTTTCGCTGCCCGGTTCCATGCAGGAGCAGGATTTTGGCAATAATCCAAGCCATTCGACGCCATGGGTGGGAAATATTCGTCAGGAGGAATGGAACAAGCCGAAATATGCTCCTTACCGGTCGGCGGACAATTTCAAGATGCCGTTCTGGCTGCAGCCGGATAAGTATTATAAAGGTGCTGCGTGGTATCAAAAAACAGTCGATATTCCGCGTTCATGGAAAGACAAATACATTACGCTTACGCTTGAGCGCCCGCATTGGGAAACGCGTGTCTGGGTGGATTTGTCCGCCGCCGGCTCAGCCAACCATCTTTCCGTTGCGCATACCTATGATTTGAGTAACCTCCTGACGCCCGGTGAGCATACCATCACCATCCGTGTTGATAATCGGATGATCATTAACGTAGGCCCCAATTCACACAGTGTTTCCGACCACACCCAGTCCAACTGGAATGGCATTGTCGGTAAGATAGAGCTGACTGCCGAGGACGCTGCCTGGATCGAAGATGTGCAGGTTTATCCGGATTTAGCCGACAACACGGTTAAAATCAAGGCCGGAATCCGCAGCCATCTGAAGAAATCAATAAAGGGCAAGTTGGATTTTGAGGTGTTATATGATAACAAAACGGTTCAGTCCTTAAACAAAACAATTACTGTGAATCCCGAGGGCAGCACCGCAGAGGCCGTCCTGGAACTGGGTGACGGCGTTAAAACGTGGGATGAATTCAATCCGAATCTCTATACACTAAAAACACAGATGAAAGCCGGTTCGGCTGTCGATGAACAGGATACCGTTTTTGGGATGTGTCAGATAAGCCTGGACGGCAGCCGCATCATACTCAACGGTCGCCGGATTTTTATGCGGGGCACATTGGAATGCTGTATATTTCCCAAGACCGGCTATCCACCGACGGATGTCGCCTCCTGGAAGCGGATTATCAATGTCTGTAAATCGCATGGGCTTAACCATATTCGTTTCCATTCGTGGTGCCCGCCCGAAGCGGCGTTTATTGCCGCTGACGAGCTGGGTTTTTATTATCAGGTTGAATGCTCCTCCTGGGCCAATCAAGGCTCCAGCCTGGGAGATGGTAAACCGATCGACCAGTGGATGTATGACGAGGCCGATGCGGTATTGAAGGCCTATGGAAATCACCCGTCCTTTATGCTGTTTGCCTACGGTAATGAGCCGACCGGGCCGGAGAACGGTGGTGTCTATCTGGCAAAGTGGGTCTCACATTATAAAAAGAAAGATGCCCGTCGTTTGGTAACCGGTGGGTCGGGTTGGCCGATGATTAAGGAAAATGAGTTCCATGTGACGCCTAATCCGCGTATTCAGCAATGGGGACAGGGGTTAAAAAGCCGCATCAACAGCAAGGCTCCGGAAACGGTAACCGACTATAGTGATTATGTTAAAAAGTATCCAAATCAATCAATCATTTCTCACGAGATTGGCCAGTGGTGCGTGTACCCTAATTTTGATGAGATGAAAAAGTACACGGGTGTTTTGAAAGCAAAGAATTTTGAAGTCTTTCGAGATTTTCTAAAACAAAAGCACATGCTTGACCAGGCTCATGATTTCCTGATGGCCTCGGGTAAACTGCAGACGCTTTGTTATAAAGAAGATATCGAGTCGGCTCTGCGTACCCCGGATTTCGGCGGGTTCCAGTTGCTCGATCTGCACGACTTTCCCGGTCAGGGGACGGCTTTGGTGGGCGTTCTGGATTCGTTCTGGGACTCCAAGCCCTATGTCAGTCCAGCCGAATACAAGCGTTTCAGCGGTACTGTCGTGCCTCTTGCCCGGCTGCCGAAACGCATTTTCACCGTTTCGGATACGCTTACAGCTCAGGTGGATGTCAGCCAGTTTGGTCCGAAGGACCTGACCAATGTTCATCTGCAATGGTCGCTTCTGGATGCTGCGGGCAAGGCGGTCAAACGGGGCGTTCTGCAAAAAGATAAGTTGCCCGCTGGTGATTTATACACCGTGGGGCATTTGAGCCTGGAGCTGTCTGATTTGCCGGCACCGGCAAAATACAGGCTGGAACTGGTGATACCACAGGCCGATGCCGTCAATGACTGGGATGTGTGGGTTTATCCGGAAACGGTCGATACTGATGCCGGTGATGATGTGATAATCACGACGGCTCTTGATGAGAACGTTGTCTCAAAACTGCAAAAAGGTGCGAAGGTCCTGCTTGTGGCCAGACAGGCTCAGGTGAAAACAGATGTGAAAATCGGTTTTTCATCCATCTTCTGGAACACCGCCTGGACAGGCGGACAGGCACCGCACACACTGGGCATATTGTGTAACCCGAAGCATCCGGCATTGGCTCAGTTTCCCACGGAGTATCACAGCAACTGGCAATGGTCTGAGCCGATACAAAATGCCGCCGCGATGGTCATGGACAATCTGCCGGTGGAACTGCGTCCCATTGTGCAGGTGGTGCCGGATTGGTTCGAACCCAAACAGCTTGGCCTGGTGTTCGAGGCAAAGGTCGGCAAGGGCTCTCTGCTCGTTTGCAGTGTGAATCTTCAGGACAATCTGCAGGAACGCCCGGTGGCAAGACAGTTGAAACATTCATTGCTTGCGTATATGGCTTCAGACGATTTTAAGCCGGGGGTAGACGTCAATCCGGTTTCGATTCGGTCCCTTTTTCGGGAACAGTCACCCATGCAAAAACTTGGTGCAAAGGTGATAGAGACAGACAGTTTTGAGCCGGGACATGAAGGTGAAAATGCGATTGATAATGACCCTGCCACGATATGGCATACGCAATGGACTGGTGAGCAGCCTGTGGGCCCTCATGAAATCCACATTGATTTGGGCAAACCGGTCCAGCTGAAGGGACTGACCTATTTACCCCGGCAGGACGGCAATCAAAACGGCTGGGTCAAAGGATATGCCGTCTATCTTAATCAACATCCTGAACAATGGGGCGAGCCGGCCACAGAGGGCGAATTTGAGGAAACGTCTGCCATAAAAGAAGTGACTTTTCCGGATACGGTGGAAGCACGGTATATTCGTTTTGTAGCAAAGAGTGGATTTGGCGACGATGTCTTTACATCTGCTGCGGAAATAAGTGTAATCATTGAATAGCTTTAAGGGTATTTATGAGTATTGAACAAGTGCACATTTGGGAAGAAAAAATCACAATCCCGACTTATCCGGCAGGAAAGCCGGATAAAAATCCGATGTTTCTGGAAAAACGCGTTTATCAGGGAAGCAGCGGAGCCGTTTATCCGTTACCGGTTATTGAAACCATTGAAAATGAGAAAAAAGAAGTAGAATACAATGTTATTTTTCTTGAGAACGAATACTTGAAGGTCATGGTCATGCCGAGCCTGGGCGGCCGCGTCCAGATGCTTTACGATAAGACCAATGATTTTCATGCCGTCTATTATAATCATGTAATTAAACCGGCGCTGGTAGGATTGGCCGGTCCGTGGATTTCAGGAGGGATAGAATTTAACTGGCCGCAGCATCATCGCCCCAGTACGTATGACCCGGTGGATTATTCTATCGAAGAGCATCCGGACGGCAGCAAGACCCTGTGGGTCGGCGAAATCGAACAGATGTTCCGCACCAAAGGCATGGCCGGTTTTACGCTTCGTCCGGGAAAAGCATATCTGGAGATCAACGTCAAACTGTACAACCGTACCGCCGAGCCGCAGACGTTTCTGTGGTGGGCCAATCCGGCCATGGCGGTTAATGATGACTACCAAAGCATTTTCCCGCCGGATGTCCATGCGGTCTTCGACCACGGCAAGCGCGATGTCTCGACGTTTCCGATTGCAACGGGGGAGTATTATAAAATGGATTATTCAGCAGGGGTCGATATCAGCCGGTTCAAGAATATCCCGGTTCCGACGTCCTTTATGGCTGCCGGTTCCAGATATGATTTTATGGGCGGTTATGACCACGGCCGACGCGCCGGGATGCTGCACTTTTCCGACCATCATATCAGTCCCGGCAAAAAGCAGTGGGTCTGGGGCTGCGGGGACTTCGGGGACGCCTGGCACCGGAATCTGACCGATGAGGACGGGCCCTATGTGGAGTTAATGACCGGCGTCTATACGGATAATCAGCCGGATTTTAGCTGGTTGATGCCCTATGAGGAGAAGACGTTTACGCAATACTTCTTCCCCTATAAACTGATCGGGGCGGTCAAGAATGCCAATAATCAAGTTGCCGTCAATCTCGAAATCCGCGACGGTCAGGCAGAAATCGGCGTCTATGTAACATCTGTGCAAAAGGGATTAAAGGTCGAATTATCAGGTTCGCGGCAGGTGTATCTGCAGAAAACGGACGACCTGGATCCGGCCGCGGCGTATATCACCACCGTCCAGCTGAGAGACGATCAAGAGCCTGAAGACCTGGTTCTGAAAGTCTATAACGAAAAGGGGCGACTTTTGGTCTCATACCGCCCCGAACCGACAGGGGGCAAAGCGGTACCGGATCCGGCAAATCCAATACCGGAACCTGAAAAAATTGCTGCCGTGGAAGAGCTGTACCTGGCGGGTTTGCATCTGGAGCAGTACCGGCACGCTACCTATCGCCCGCAGCCGTATTATGAAGAGGGCCTCAAACGCGATCCCGGTGATATCCGCTGTAATAATGCGCTGGGACTGCTGCTGTATCGAAGGGGCCAATTTAAAGAGGCCGAAACATACTTCCGGGCTGCGATCCGGCGTCAAACCAAGCACAATCCGAATCCGTATGACGGCGAACCGTATTACAACCTGGGTCTGAGCCTGTTTATGCAGGACCGCTTAGAGGAAGCCTATGACGCTTTCTACAAGGCAACCTGGAATGCGGCGATGCAGGATGCGGCGTATTTTGCGTTGGCACGAATTGCGGCGATACAGGGGAATTATCAAGCGGCTTTAGAGCATGTCAATAAATCGTTGGTTCGCAACTACCACAACCACAAAGCGCGGCATATCAAGACAATCCTGCTGCGACTGACGGGGCAAATCGAGGCTGCTGAAAAAGAAGCTTCGTTCGCATTGGAACTGGACAGGCTGGATTTCGGGGCAATGTTTGAGCTGTACAAAATTGCCAAAGTCACTCAGCAAACGGCGGCACAGGAAAGGCTTGAGCACTTCAAAGAGAAAATGCGAGGGTATGTACATAACTATATCGAGATTGCACTGGACTACAACTATGCCGGTTTTACGAATGAAGCCAAAGAATTATTACAGCTATTTGTCAGTGACGCTCCTTCGGAAGATTCTGTTTTCCCGTTAGTTTACTATTACCTGGGATGTTGGGGTGATTCGGGCTATCTGCAAAAGGCAGCAAATGCTAAACCGGACCACTGCTTCCCGCACCGGCTGGAATCATTGCTCATTTTACAAGAGGCACTTGAGCGGAACCCTGACGATGCCAGTGGGTGGTATTATCTGGGCAATTTCTGGTACGGCAAACAGCAGCATGACCGCGCGATCGATGCATGGGAGAAGTCGGCTGCTTTGGATGATGGGTTTCCGACGGTTCACCGTAATCTGGGGCTGGCTTACTATAATAAACGGCACGACCCGGCCAGGGCGCGCCGGGCTTATGAAAAAGCCTATTCGCTGGATTGTTCTGATGCACGGGTGTTTTATGAAATGGATCAATTATATAAAAAGCTGGGCAAAAGTCCCGATGAACGGCTGGCGTTTATGGAGGCCCATCATAACGTCCTTCCGCTGCGTGACGACCTTTATATTGAATATATCTGGCTGCTGAATCAGACGGGCGAGTATGAAAAGGCCTTGGAGCATCTTCTCAAGCATAACTTCCATCCGTGGGAAGGCGGCGAAGGCAAGGTTATCGGTGCTTACGTTTTTGTGCTGACTGCCATCGCTAAAGGCTGTATTCAAAATGACTGGTACAAAGAAGCTATCAATTATCTTCAGAAAACGCAAAAATACCCGGAAAATCTCGGTGAGGGAAAACTGCAAGGCCGTCTCGAAAACGATATTCATTACTTCATGGGGTTGGCCTATGAAGGGCTTGGCGAAACGGATAAGGCCTGCAGTTATTTCGAAAAAGCAACGCACGGGGTTAAGGAACTGGGCGATGTCATGTATTACAATGACCAGCCGCCCGAGCAAATGTTCTACCAAGGACTGGCCCATGAAAAATTGGGTCATAATAGCCAGGCCAGGGATTGTTTCAACCGCTTGCTGGCCTATGGGAAGGCGCATTTGAATGACGAAGTCAAAATAGACTATTTTGCCGTATCCTTGCCGGATTTCCTGATTTTCGATGAAGATTTAACGGCCAAAAACCGGCTTCATTGCCAATATTTAATGGGACTGGGTAATTTGGGATTAAGGAACCTGGATAAAGCCCGTCAGGAATTTGAGGCGGTGCTGAATGCCAATCCGGCTCATATAGGGGCCGAAGTGCACCTGAAAAGTATCGATTTGCAGGAATCGTTTGATCAAGGAAACTGTTTAAGGATGTAATGAATGGAACTCAATCCTTTTGATATCATCGTGTTTCTGGGTTTTTTTGCGGTGGTCATCAGCGTCAGTCTTTTCAAAAGCCGCAAAGAGACAAGCAGTGAAGACTACTTTCTGGCAGGTCGGGGATTAACATGGTGGCTGATTGGAATTTCCATTGTGGCCGCCAATATTTCAACCGAGCAGTTTGTCGGTATGGCAGGCCAGGGGGCAGGCAGCGTCGGACTTGCGGTAAGCAACTGGCAGCTATACGGCAGTTTCGGTATTGTGATTATTGCTTTTACGCTGCTGCCGCGTTTTCTGAAAGCCGGTATCTACACTATGCCTGAATATCTGGAATACCGTTATAATTCAACGGCTCGAGGCATTATGGCTTTGATAACTGTTGTTATCTACGTGGCTGTTCTTTTAACCGCCGTCCTCTTTTCCGGAGGAATCACATTAAGAACCATATTTGAATTGAAAATGGTCCATGGTGTGTGGCTGATAGGATTGATTGCCGCCGCCTATACCGTCTGGGGCGGACTCAAAGCCGTAGCCTGGGCCGACCTTTTCCAGGGCGGTGGCTTGCTGATCGGCGGTATTATCATCTTCTTTATCGGATTAAACGCATGCGGCGGATGGAATGAATTTTCGACGGTCAATGCGGACAAACTTCACATGGTACTTCCTCCTGAACATCCCGGGTTGCCGTGGACCGGCGTTATCTCAGGAATGTGGATTGTTCTTATTTATTATTGTGGTTTGAATCAGTTCATTGTACAAAGAAACCTCGCCGCCAAAACACTGCGGGATGGGCAACTGGGTGTCATTTTTGCCGGTGCGCTCTGGCTGCTGGTGCCGTTTGTCATTGTGATGCCGGGTATCATGTCCTGTCAGCTTTTCAGCGACCAAATGAGTTCCCCCGATGAGGCGTTTCCGATGTTGATACGCAACCTGGTTCCGAATGGCCTTCGCGGATTTATGTTCGCTGCGATTGCCGGGGCGGTGATCAGTTCATTGGCTTCTATGCTGAATTCGGCTTCAACAATATTTACAATGGATGTCTATAACCGAATGTTCCATCGGACGGCTTCGCAAAAACAGCTTGTGATTTTAGGTCGAATCATGACCCTGGTTTTTGTGGTGATAGGCTGTTTGCTGGCACCGATGCTGGACAACCCGAAATTCGGCGGCGTGTTTCAGTATATTCAGCAGTTCCAGGGATACATCTGGCCGGGGGTTGTTGCGGCATTCCTCTTTGGTATGATGGTACCGACCGCACCGGCGGCTGCTGGCGTTGCAGCCCTGATTTCCGGTCCGATTATTTATGGTATCTTCCAGTTGTATGCTCCAGGGATTCATTTCCTGATACAAGTTGTTTTGGCTTTCAATCTGGTTATCGTGATTATGGGTTTGATTACTTTTATCAAGCCGCTGGCCGAACCCCGAAAATTACCCGTACGAGAGGATCTTGATGTTAAAACTGAACCTATCGTCAAAATTATCGGCGGCCTGGTCATGGCAGGGGTTGTTCTTTTCATAATATTCTTTTGGTAACGAGGTGTTCCGATGAAAACACGCTGGTTACAAACGGTTTATTTGACCGCAGCCGTTCTGGTTTTAAGTGTTTCATTGCAGCCGGCGACGGCTGCGACCGTGTCCGTCAATCCTGATATTCGTTATCAGGTCTTTGAGGGCTTTGGCGAAGGGACGATGGACCAGTTCACACCATATTACTATAATGAATACCCAGCCGAATCGCGTATCGATTATCTCGATAAGCTCTATACTTTAGACAATAATGGCTTAGGGCTGGTGATTTGTCGAGTTCCGATGCCGGTGGGTGATGCTCCCGGACATGCCCATATGAATCGATTTTACGGGCAAAATAAAAAATGCCCGCCGTCATTCGAACCGGAAGACGGTGAGTTTTCTTGGGATGATCCGAGACACAAGGAAATCCTGTGGAAGGCTCAGGGGGCTGCGGCACGCAGGGCGAAAATTCGGCATTGAGACAGGCTGAATCCGGATGCAACAGCAGGAGTCAGGCCTCGAGAGCGGGACTCACTGCGCTGCAATTTCAAGGAAATTGTCGAATCCACGTAACATCCGCCTTCGGCGTCTGCGCGTGTTCTCATCCCGCCAACGGAGAGGGCGGGATTCGAACCCGCGGTACAACCGTTCAGTCATACGACGGTTTAGCAAACCGTTGCCTTCAGCCGCTCGGCCACCTCTCCGAAAAATACTCAAAAACCACTATAAAAGCGGTCTGAGTAAACGGATTTTATTTAACAATTTAAAATTTTAACAGTTTACGGCTGATATGTCAATCTTCAGATTAGAAAGAGTTCACAGCAGCCATTGGGGATAAATATGAGAAAACCGTTAGTAGATAAAATTCTGTCAACCGGTTTTTATATCAGGCAGGTATCGAATATAAAGCAGATGCCGAGAATGTGTATTTTATTGTTTCTGGGAGTAAGCGTATCTTATACTCTTCTGTTGAGTATTAAATGTTTCCTCAAGGTCTTTAATAATTGTTCTCGCTAATTTTAAGAGACGGGAACTGAGTTTGAGGTTTTGTTCCCGGGCGGCTTTCAGGTTGGCTCCGAAACCGACCTTGTCCTCTTCCATTACAAATTGAATGATTCCACCCTTCTCCAAAAAGTTTTTCGATTCTCCGATTGTTAAGACATTAGCACCTTTAACAGCTTTGATAATATCAGGTAATTGTTTTTCGTTTGATGGGCAAATATATAGCAGGTGACATTTTCTAAAAGCTTCTATTTGTTCGGAAGACAGGACATGCTTCTGATTGTTGGATTCCTCCGATTTATGTTCGCATTTGAAATATTTAATGATGATATCTCTGCCCTTGGCTTTTTCTCCCTTGATTATATTGATGGAATCCTTGAACAAATCTTCTCCGATTATGCCAAGGATAAACGGTTGGTTTGTGTCGGCGGGGATTTTTTCTTCGGGCCAGTCAACGAATTTTATAAAATTATAAAGAAATGCTGCTTTGATGTCGTATTCGGTGGGTGCTTTTGGCGCGGCAAAAGCGACCGGCAAACTTAGACAACTTGCCAGGATAAGACAACAATATAGCATTACCTTCGAGATACTGTGCTTTTGCATATATTTGCCCAAAGAACTATCAATTGAGTTCTTAATTTTTATCGTTCAAATCTAAATGTTACAATTATTTAAATCCAGCTATATCAAGTGGCAATAAAACTCCAAAGGCGGTTAGTGCCTAAGTTGCTTTGATATAAGAGCTTATGAGTGGTTAAAAAATGTCTGCCAAAATGATAAAATGATATGCACAGTAAAGGCGTCCGATAAATCAAAGCTCAAAATACGATTTTTTGTTCTATGAAACGGATGCTTCGCTGTGGCAAAGTCTGGTGATATCGCGGACGACTATCTCGGCAATGAGTGAATTGTAACTTGGTTCAGACAGCTTGCTTGTAACGGCTTGAGGTTTTTCGGCGGCTTCGAATTTGTCTGGTGCAGCAGCAGGTTTTACAGATTGGGTTGGTTGCGGCTGTGTTTTGCCCGGTGCGGTTCTTCTCGTGGCGGAGGCGTTTCGCTGCTGAGATAAAATCTTCTTCGAAACGTCAAATTCCGGAACGTCTGTCTGTTTGCGGTTTTGGTGGCTTGCCTTGTTGGCACGGACGACATCGGAGATTAGGTCGGACATTTGTTCGGATTGTTTTTCTTCCGTATTGCCGGGCTGCGGTTTTTCTTTTGAAGCTGCTTTTCTAGCGCGGAGGATATCCATCTTGGCCTTTAGAATATCAGGGTCGAGTTTTTCATTTTTATCAGGCATCGCCGCAGCCTCCATTATATGTTTATTATATCATACCGCCCAGGCTGGATTCAAGGTCAATTTGCCCCCACTCTTGCTTTCGCCTGCCTCCGCGACTCTCGTCGCGAGACGAGGCGGCAGGCAAGAAAGCGTGGGGGTTACCTTGCCGGTCCGAGGGAGTATTGTGTAAAATTGCCGGGCTTAAGCTCTCTAATGAGCGTGTTGACATCTTCAACTGTAACGGATTTTATATCTTCGACATCCTGATGTGTGGTTCGGTACTGCTTGAGATAGACCCAGTTAAAACCGACAGTAACAAGCCTGCCCATAGGCACTTCGTTATGGAGAACAAGTGCGCTTAGGATTTTGTTTTTGGCTTTGTCCAGCTCATCTTCTTCAATGCCCGAGTTAGTCAAATCTTCGAGGAGGATTTTGACTTTACGGAGAACTTTTTGGGTACTGCCGCGGTCGCATCGGATATAAGAATAATATGCTCCTGTTCCGTCCATTGATTCGCACTGCATTGTGGCGACCTCTGCAAGTGCTTTATCGACCAGTGCCCAATAGTAACGCGAGCCGGTGCTGTCGCCGATGATATTAGCCAAAAGTGAAGCGGCGAATCTCCTTTCATCCTGCATAGAGACGGCAGGGCTGATAAGACAAATATGCTCGCGGACAAGATTTTGCTTTTCGATACGTTTGGTTTGGGCTTTGCCGGGGTAATCGGTAATTTTTCGCTCTGCTTGGCTGTATTGCCAGGCTGAGCAGGCATCGCTTGCCAGTTTCAGCATTTTATCGAAGTCAAAGTTTCCCGCAAAAACAAGAGTGATATTATTCGGAGAATATCTGTTTTGATGGTAAACCCGCATTTGCTCGGCGCTCATAGCGTCTATAGTTTCCCTTGTCCCAAGGATACTGTTTCCGCAGGGGTGAGTGTCGAAATATAAACTGCGTGCACGGTCGATTACATCGAAGGTCGGCGTATCTTCGTACATCGCGATTTCCTCCTTGATGACGTTTTTTTCCATATTGAAGTCTTCATCACGAAGAGATGGTCTGCCCAGTTCAATCCACAGCTTTGTAACATCTTCGAGGTATTCGGGCAGGACCGCTGAGTAATAGACGGTATTTTCTTCGCTGGTAAAAGCGTTGAACTGAGCGCCTGTATCATCAAAAGCTTTGTTGACATCGAGAGGGCCGAGTTTGTCGGTACCCTTGAATGTCATATGCTCTAAAAAATGTGATACTCCGCTTATTATTTTATCCTCATCACGTGAGCCGGTGCGGACGAAAAAACCGACCGCCGCCGACTTGGCAAAGGGGTTTACCTCGCCGATGACCGCAAGACCGTTATCTAATATGTGTTTCTTGAATTCCATATTTATTCCACTATGACCTGCTTAGGGCCTATGGTTACAATCGTATAGTCTTTGAACTTATTTGACTTCAAAAAGTCTGTTACCGATTCGACAGAAGTCTGTTCGATTTTTTCCTTTATTTCATCGAGGCTGCGTACTCTTTCAAGCAGGTAAAAATCGGAAGCTATTGCCGAAGCCCTGCTTGCCGATGATTCGCTGCTCATAATCAGAACCGATTTTAATCCGGCTTTTGCCCGCTTGATTTCATCAGCGTCTATACCTTCGGCGAGCTTGTCGAACTGCTCTTTTATAACATCGAGTGTTTGCTGGGCACAATCCGGTACGGTACCGGCGTAGCAGGCGATGCCGGCGGCATCTTTCAGGCCGTGATACTTTGCGCCTACCGCATAGCAAAGTCCGCGTTTCTCGCGGACCTCGGTAAACAATCTCGCGCTCATTCCGCCGGACAGGACGGACACAGCCATCCTCGTGTTGTAATACTGCTCATCAGCGGGTCTGACGGTTTCGGTCATCATGCCGATATGCACCTGAGCACCATCGTTATGAATGTGAGTATATTTTTGACCTTTATTGCCCAGGGGAATACTATCGACTGGCTGTTTTGCGTTGGTATCAAAAAGTTTTTCCATCTGTTTGCAGACGGCATCGAAATCATATTTGCCGGCTAAACTGAATATTGCTCCTGTCAGATTAAAATTATCTTTGGCCAGCTGCCTTGTTTTGTCGGGAGTTAGGCTGTTTATGTTATCGAGGTTGCCGACCGTACTTATACCGAGCGGTTCGGGATAGAAATTTTCACGCAGCTTGAGCATCACCTTTTTTCTCGGGTCGTCATCGAGTGACATTACTGCCGCAAGGGCCAGTTGCTTTGAAAGCTCGAACTGCTTATTGGTGAGCTTAGGCTCATTTATAATCTTTGTGTAAAGCTCAAGTGCGGTGCTTAGGTTTTCATTTTCCAAAGCTGCGCCGATACTCAAAAAGTTTGTACCGACTCCGACACTGCGGTGCAGACCGAGCGAATCGAGGGCGTCACTGAGCTGCCGACTGTCTAATTCTCCCGCCCCGCGGAATATCCAGTCACTGATGATATTAGCGGCGCCACAGCAGCCATCGGGCAATCTCGATGCTCCTGCAGGCAACAGAAAGTCAAACGCCGCCGATTCGACCGCTTCCATCGGCTCGCCGAGAATCACCATACCATTTTTTAGAGTATGTTTTTGTAGCATAATTGCAAATTAAAGGTTTCAAATTACGAGTCGTAGAGTATAGCAATATAATACGCGGTTTTCAACATTCGTTTTGATGTACGTCAGGGTTGATAATTTGAATTTGTAATCCGGCAAATCCACCGTTAGAATATATCTCTGATGGAACGGATTAAACGGATTATACTGTGGGCAGGGCTGGCACTAATAGTAGCACTTATTGTGTTAAGTGTTTATAGCGCGTTTATCGGTGCGGAAAGGGCTAAAGAGTTTTTCAATTCGATTCCACTGCAAATCTTCTGGTCCATTTTGCTGCTGATATCTATTGTCGCGGTTATTATGTCCCCATCACTTTTAAAAAATACGCCTGCCGCAATGATTCATTTCGGAATTATTTTAATTTTGACAGGTTCCATCTGGTCTTCCGAGACAGGACATAAAGTACAGAGGTTTATATGTGGCAATAATAAGTATCCGGCAGGGCGGATGCTTGTCGAAAAAGGCAAAAAACAGGATGAGATGGTGCTTGATAACTATACAACCACAGTAGAACTGCCGTTTCACATCGGGCTGAAAGATTTTAATATTGAGTATTATGATTCAGGTATGGTTAAGGAATATATCAGTGACGTTGGAGTAATACAAGAGGATGAGATTGTCGCTGAAAAGAAAATCGAAGTGAACCATCCACTCCATTTTGGCGGATATTTTATATATCAGTATGACTACGGTGAGGATAATGGCCTTTACACGGTTTTGAAGATTACATCCGATAGCGGATTAGGCCTGATATTCGGAGGCTATGCGTTTTTGTGTATAGGTGTGTTTTGGCAGTTATGGTTTAAAAAGAGATTGCCGCGTTGGCCTGCGGCCTCCTCGCAATGGCGAAGGGCAAATGGAAGTTAAGTATTCAATACAGGGTTTATTAATTTATTTGACAATAGCTGGATATGTCCTTGCTCTTGCTATGCGGATATTTGGTAAGAGAAAAATTGCGCAAGCTGTTTTTGGATTTGGATTTGTTGTTGCAGTTGCATCTTTAGTGTATCGCCGGATAAATGTCGGCCATTTCCCACTGCAGAATATGTTTGAATTGTTTTTGGTGATGGGGGCGGGCGTATATTTAATTTCATTAATCTGCCGAAAGCTTATGAGGATAGACCAGGTGGCTGCGGATTTATTGATTGGAATTATTGTATTGTTTCCCGCGGGATTTATATTTGACGCGGCGCCGAAGCAGTTACCGCCTGCCTTGCAGAGCGTGTTTTTTATCCCGCATGTTGCGGCGTATCTTCTCGCTTATATTTTAATGTTCAAAGCCGCTATAGCGGCGGCGGGTGTATTTATTGTAAAAGAGCGAAATCGTATTTGCTTTGAAAGAGATACGTACCAGCTTATTAGCGCCGGTTTTCCACTATTGACTTTGGGTTTGATTTTAGGCAGTATATGGGCACAAATGGCGTGGGCGGATTTCTGGGGTTTTGACCCGAAAGAGCAATGGTCACTTGCCACGTGGCTGATTTTTGCCGGGTATTTTCATTTCAGGTCTATGTTCAAGGATAAATATCCTCAGGCAAACAGTATCTGGGCAATATCAGGTTTTTCAGCGATTGTTATAACATTACTTTGGGTGAATCTGTCGCGGATTTTTTCCGGCTTACACAATTATGCGGTATAATCGGCATATCAACTTGACGCTTCAGGATTTGAATGGATAATGAAGATTTGTAACAGGGAAAGGGGTAATTATGCGTTTAATAAAGTATGTGGTTTTACTGGTCTTGTTCGGCGGCGGTTATATTCTGGCTGATTATGCCAATCCGCCCGGCTGGGAAAGCTATAGATATTTTACTCATCAGAGCTGGGATTTTTCGGCGGATAAATCGAATAATCTGCCCGCCTTGCCGGATGGTGACCCGTGCTGGTTCAATCATTACGGACAGCCTTTCCTGACCGCGATTGGTTACAGTACCGGCGCGATGTACTGGCAGTGGGAATATCACGGCGATGTTCCAACCGACAGACGCGGATATTACGGGGGTATGGGTAATACGACTTTGACATTTTTAGTGCCGAGAAAATCATTGGGCGGATTGTGGCAAAACCAGATATGGTTTCAGGCTGCTTACTGGGCGCGCAACGACGGCGGGCAAACATACAAATTAGAAATAGCGGCTGATGCGGATTTTAATGATGCCGACGGGATAAGTATAGCCGGCGCTGAGGTTGAAGATTTGAACGAGCCGGAAGGGGATATAGGCAGGTGGTATCGAATGACAGCGGCGGTACGTTTTAATAATCCGTCTGCAAATCAGTATATCCGGTTTACGGCTTATCAGTATCCGCCTGATGGACAGCATCCGATGGGCGGTGCGAGTATGATTGACCAGGTTGATATTGACTGCCGCAGTGTCAGCCCTGATTTTGTCCGCACTATAGATTTTAGAGATTACGCGGCGCTTGCCGCGAAAGTTGATTCGAATACACCGGCCTACGACCTTAATCCGGATGGGCACATCGATATAGGTGATATCGCTGTACTTTGTGAGAATTGGCTGAAAAGTGACAAAGAACAATAGACAATTGGTTATAAAAAAAAATTTCCAAAGTGAACCTTTGAGCGGCTTTAGTCTTATTGAGCTTTTGGTGGTAATTGCAATAATCTCTCTGCTTATAACGATTGCGGTTCCTGCTATCGACAAGGCGAGAGGCCAGGTCTTTCAAATCAAATGTTCGTCACAGCTTCAGCAAATCTATCTTGCCTTTTCGGCATACGCGGCTAATAATGATGACAAGATAATAGAGGCGGGCGAGCCAACCATCGAGTTTTTTATAAATCCTGATGCGCTGAAGAAGGCGTGGTTCTTTGCCTTGCTGCCTTATATAAGCCAGAAGCTGAATGAAAAGTTGCTGGAGAATCGGCCCGAGCTTTGGCGGTGCCCGGTGGACAAGAACCCTTTCCCCAAGGGTTTCTGGAATTGCCCCCACGATGGGATTACCAGTTACGGCCTTAACGGTTATTACAGGCAAGCCATCGGGGACGAAGAGCAGACTGTTCGGCTTGGCCCGGGTGGAGGCTGTACTTTTTCAAGGATTTCCAATACATCGGATTGTATGCTTTTAGGTGAGACAAGCTATGCCGCTCAATTCTATGATGCTGACGCCGAAGCGGTAGCTGATTATGACCTCAAGCAGGACGGCCATCATCGTTGTACAAGCGGTTTTTATCATAGCGGATTTATGAATATCCTTTATGTTGACGGTCATATTAAAGCGATTCGGGGAAAACAGGCGAGCGAATTAGTTTGGCCTGAAAATTTCGAAGAACCGCATAAATCCGGCAGGTATATGTACTGGCCTGATTTGAAACTGCCAGGTGCCGATGAAAAACCGGAGTTCTGGGGGCCGGGGTATTAACGCTTGCATTATTACTGCCAGCCGTCTAACCAGTTTTCTGTTATAACAGCCAGGTCATTGAAATCAATTACTCCGAACGGTTCTGCCAAATCGGTGCCATCACAGTAATTGTTACCAGTGCTGCACGTGTTTGACCAGTGATTTGATAATAGTGCAAAATCTTTAATATCCACCCAGTCATCGCCATTAATATCACCGTTAGTATGAATGATACTGTTAATCCAGCTCGCGTAAGAGCCGACGCGGACCGCGTCGAGGTAATCAGGGTCTTTTATTAGTGGATTTTGAGCTTTTCGGAACCAGGTTTCAAAAAGCCGGTAAGCCGGGTCGCCTTCATGCCCGGGAACGTAATGGGCTTCAGATGCACGCGACAGGCCGGCCAATTTCCAGTTACCGCTGATTTTGACAAACCAGCCACATCCTGAATCATGGTCTGCAGGCGCGCCTTCATAAGTAGTTTGGCCCGGATCGTCAAAGTCTGCTATAATTATATTTGAAGTGTATATTCCTATAGTGCTGTTGTTCTGTGAATTGTCGATGCGGTTTGTGCACCATCGCTGGTTTGTATTGGGCAAACGGTCCCAGGTATAACCATAAACTGTGCCGGATTCTGTAAGAATTCCCGCCCGGCCGTCACCATGCCCACCTATTACCAGATTTATACCAACTTCATTGGTGTTGTCAAAAACTTCTACATAATGTTCGATTCCAGCCGGTTCGCCGTTTTGTTTAGTAAGTCTGACTAATTGAATGTCTGCGTTTCCAGCGGGACCTCCCTGCCAAAGAGGATTATAATTGCAATCGTAAACTGTACCGTCGGCAAGTAATGTAGCAGGCTTAATGATTTGATGACGAGTTGTTAAAATCCAGTTTGGCGCAATTGTCACGAAATTAGCTGTGCTACCGAATCTTCCTAAGGCATTTGCATCGGGTCTGTCCGTCCATGTTGTCAGGTTCGGCTCACCTTCCGGATGTAACACTATCGCCAAAGCCTTCAATGAAAACAGGCTAAGTCCCGTCAAGACAATAAGTAACAGCCAGTTGTACTTTGACACACCGACCTCCCAAATACATCCGATAAAAATACATTATAACAAATTCGAAGAGGATTTTCTGAAAAAATACAGATATTTGTGTTTATTGTTCGGATAATTTTCTCAGCCAGTTTACGAATTTTTCCAGACCTTGTTTGATATTTGTGGCGGGATTGTACCCGAGGGCTGCTTTGGATTTTGCGATATCGGCGAAAGTCTTTTCGACATCGCCCGGCTGGGGCGGCAGATGCTGTTTTTCGGCCTTTTTACCGAGTGCATCTTCGAGGTATTCAATCAGGTTATTGAGAACAATAGGTTCGGATTTGCCGAGATTGTAAATATTGTAACCGCTGCATCTTTCCATTGCCGCGATAGTGCCGTCGATAATATCATCGATATATGTAAAGTCACGCATCATAGAGCCGTCGCCGAAAACCGGTATGGGTTTGTCCTGTTCAATGAGCTTTGCGAATTTATGAATGGCTAAATCGGGTCTTTGCCTTGGGCCATAAACAGTAAAATATCGAAGACAGGTAATATCTATATTATAAAGGCTGTGATATGTATGACATATCAGCTCACATGCTTTTTTTGTAGCCGCATACGGCGAGATGGGAAAATCGACATTATCATCTTCACAGAAGGGGACTTTTTTATTGTTACCGTAAACACTGGAGCTTGAACCGAAGATAAACTTTTTGATATTGCATTTTTTCGTCGCCTCGAGCAGTACCATAGTTCCGTTGATATTGACGTCATTATAAAGTAGAGGCTGTTCGATTGAAGGGCGGACGCCTGCTCTTGCGGCAAGGTGAATAACAGCATCGATACCCTTTGAGGCCGCTTTTTCCATAGCGTCAGGGTCTCTGATATCGGCTTCGATTAATTTGTAGTTTTTATTTTGAATGCTTTCTTTAATGTTGTCGCGTTTGATATTAGGGTCGTAGAAATCATCGAAGTTATCAACGCCGACGACTTGGCAGCCTTGTTTGAGTAATCTTTCGGTTAAATACGAGCCGATAAAACCTGCTGAGCCTGTTACTAATACTTTCATAATATCCGCCAATTTTAAAATTACTGTTCTTTAGAAAACCCAAAAAACATCAAGTACGTTATACGTTAATTAGGTTGCGCCACTCGTATCGTATATCGTTAAACGGTTGCGTAATTAACTACGACTTACGTTCTACGCAACCGATACGAGCCGCGAAACCGAAACCGTATTACGTTTTTCTCAGGATTTCGAGTTTATCCCGGTGTTCCATTACTTATCAAAGACTCAAAAAAAAAATAATCACGCCGAATATATAATAACCGCACCGAGAAAAATTATTACCGCGCTGAGCAATCTTACTACCACAAGATTTCTCTGCTGCCACCAGTCGAGCAAAGATTTGACCATATCTTTTTTAATCAGCAGGGCAACAAAGCCGGTTATAAGGAGTACCGAAGCGAAGATGATAATTATGACCGGTTTTCTGCATTCAATAGCGCCGAGAAACATCAGAACCGCGATAATAATTCTCGCAACCGATAATATATGCATTCTCCATCCTTTGCTGAAGAATTTGATTACAGGGCCGAGAAATTCGGGTCTAACAAGAAACAATACTCCTTCAGCGAAAATAAGCCATCCAATAATGCTGACGATTAACCTCATATTCAGGCAATCTCCCCGGGGCTGGCGGTTTTTCTTCCTATGCTGTGGTACACAAAACCGGCTTTGGCTGGAATGTCCGGCTCATAGAGATTTCTGCCGTCGAATATGACAGGTTTTTTCAGTTTTGACTTCATAGTGTCGAAATCGGGATTTCTGAATTCCTGCCAGTCGGTAAGAATTATCAGGGCATCGGCATTTTTGAGGGCGTCATAGCTGTTTTCAAATATTTCTATTTTGTCGCCTAACTGCTGTTTTGCGGCGGCGGCTGCTTCGGGATCAAAGGCCTGTACTTTTATTCCGGCATTGATGAATTGCCCTACGCAATACAACGCCGGTGATTCCCTGATGTCATCGGTTTTTGCCTTGAACGCCAACCCCCAGACGGCAAGGGTGGTCTGGTTGAGTTGTGTCTTGAAATAGTCAATGATTCTTTGAGCAAACCGCCCCTGCTGGTCGGTGTTGACCTGATGTACAGCTTTTGTAATTTTCATTTCAGTATTATTTTCATTTCCGGTGTGTATCAGTGCTCTTATATCTTTGGGAAAACAGCTTCCGCCATAACCTACGCCGGCGAAGATAAAGCTTCTACCGATACGGTTATCGCTGCCGATTCCGTGTCGGACAAGTTCGATATCGGCTCCGAGTTTTTCGCAAAGGCCGGAAAGCTCATTCATAAACGATATCCTCGTAGCTAACATTACGTTTGCGGCGTACTTTGAAAGTTCGGCTGATATAGTGTCCATAAATATCAGGCGGTTGCCTTTTCGCATAAAAGGAGTGCAAACCTGTTTCATAATTTCGCGAACCTTCGGACTTTCGCAGCCTATGATTATTCTGTCCGGCTTCATAAAATCCTCGACAGCCGAGCCTTCCTTGAGGAATTCCGGGTTGCTGACGTAATCGAACCGAACATCGGTTTTTGATTTAATCAGTTCCGTTACTTGTTTATGTGTACCCACGGGCACGGTGCTTTTGGTTATTATTATTTTGTAGTCTCTCATAATATCAGCAATGGCTGAGGCTACCGACAGTATTGCTGATATATCAGCAGAACCGTCAGGCGCTGAAGGAGTGCCGACAGCAAGGTATATAATCCGTGCGTTATCCACGCCTGTTTTTAGTTCGGTTGTAAAATGTAATCTGCCGGCTTTTTCATTGTGCTGTACAAGCTCGGTCAGGCCCGGCTCATAAATAGGTATCTGGCCGTTCTTGAGACGATTTATTTTATCAGCGTCATTATCGACACAGATAACTTTGTTGCCCGCTTCAGCAAGACAGCTTGCGGTTACAAGTCCGACATAACCGATTCCGATCACACAAATATCCATTTTATATGCTCCAATTTCATATTAATCAATCAATTCGATATTATCCGTATCCACTTCCACGCTTGCTGCCTGCCCCAGCATTTCAACGCTGAGTATAAGACGGGTACTTGTTTTGGTTTTTTGCACTATACCCTCTGTATTTTTCAGCGGGCCTGAAGTGACTCTGCATCTTTGACCTTCTTTAATATACTTGTGCGGTTGAATTGTTAAACCTGCTTTGATTACCTGCTCTATTTGTGCAAGTTCACTTATCAGGTTTTTCTGATTAATTACTTCGATGATATTAGCGACGCGGTTTGTTTTAAGAACTTCTACTCTTTGTTTTTCATCTCCGCAGAAGAAAAGATATCCGCTGAACAACGGCAGAATGGATTTTACTTTCCTGCCTCTGATGTGACTGACTTTCGGTCTCATAGGCAGAAAATAGCTGATGTTTTTTGATATTAAATCGTGGGCAAGGGACTTTTCATTTCTGCTTTTTGTGTGCGCGACCCACCATTGACCCTGAAAGTCAACGACGGATTTCGATTCAGGCCAGGTACAAGGCGGGTTTTCACTTAACTTCAGCAATCTTAAATTCCCAAATTATGCTTTTATGATTTTCCTTCTGCCGCTTTTGACTTTAGCGGTAGCGTTTCTTGTATCTACAATTAATTTTGAGTTCTTCACAATCCAGTTATAATCATAATCGCTGTGGTCGGTTGATATAAGCACACAGTCGTAAGAAGCGAGCATTTTTGATGACAGTTTTTTACTTTTCATTTGCAGGTCATGTTGTCTTTGCCTGTGCGTTTTCGGAATATACGGGTCGTTGTAATTGACCTTAGCGCCCCTTTGCTGCAGCAATTCGATTAGCTCTATTGAGGGCGATTCTCTTAAGTCGTCGATATCCTTTTTATATGCCAGTCCGAGAACGAGAATTTTAGAACCTTTGAGGGGCTTGTTGTGCTGGTTTAGTCCTTCGATTACCTTTTCAACAACATAATGCGGCATATTCGAGTTTACTTCGCCGGCAAGTTCGATAAACCGGGTGGGCATGCCGTACTGTCTTGCTTTCCAGGTCAGATAAAACGGGTCGATTGGAATGCAGTGTCCGCCGAGTCCAGGGCCCGGATAAAATGGAGTAAAGCCGAACGGTTTTGTGCTTGCTGCCCGGATGACTTCCCAGATATCGATACCCATTCTGTCGAAAACGACTTTCAGTTCGTTGACCATAGCGATGTTGATACATCTATAAACGTTTTCGACAATTTTTGCAGCTTCTGCCGCTTCAAGACTGGAAACCGGCACCATGGTATCAATCGCGGTTTCGTACAGCGCCTTTGCAAGACGTGCGCATTTTTTTGTATAACCGCCTATCACTTTAGGAATTGTTTTAGTTGTGAAATATTTGTTGCCCGGGTCTTCACGTTCCGGTGAGTAGGCGAGATAAAAATCTTTTCCGGCCTTTAATCCTTTTTGCTCGAGTATCGGCGCAACCAGTTCCCTTGTGGTACCGGGATAGGTTGTGCTTTCAAATGCTACAAGCTGGCCTTTCCTGAGGTATTTGACGATTGTTTCACTGCTTTTGATAATGTATTGCATATCGGGTTCGCGGTTTGAAGTAAGTGGGGTCGGAACGCAGACCAGGATAGCGCCAACTGTTTTCAACTGGGACATATTTGTTGTAGCTTGGAACAGGCCTGACGAGACCATTTTTTTGACCTGGGCGTGCGGAATGTGTTTGATGATGCTTTTGCCGGAATTAAGAATTTTTACTTTTTTCTCATCAATATCAAAGCCTTTTACTTTTAATCCGGCAGAGGTAAATTCCCTGACCAGAGGCAACCCGACATATCCGAGTCCGAGGACACCGACAACCGCTTTTTTTTCTTTAATCTTTTTTTCAAGTCCTGTCATTTATTCAGTTCTCCGAAGGAATCCGTTTATTAAGGTATATATATTAGTCCGGCCTTGCCGCCTAAGCCTTAAAGCAGCGTAATTCAATAGCCGATATGACTTTGTGAAAATGGTAGCTTAAGGATTTATCGGCCAAAAGTCAAAGTAAATTAGTGCCCTTAAACCCTTTTGAATTGACCAATATTATTGGACCGGCTATTATGTTGGTTTTTACAGTCAATTTTGAACGTAATATTAAAGTGAATCTAAATGGCGAAAAAGAGCCAAACATCCAGGAAAGTAAATGTGTTATTTCCATGCATCGGCAGGAGGGTATCTCTGCTTAGGTCATTCAGATCGGCGGCCAGGGCTTTGAATATAAAATCAATTATGATTGGCACTGATGCGACAGAACTGAGTTCTGCGTTACAGCTTTGTGATAAGCGTTTTGTTATCGTGCCGGTGACTCATCGGGATTACGTCAAAAATCTGCTTTCGATTGTAAAAGCCGAAAAAGTGAAGTTAGTTGTTCCTACGGTCGATTTGGATTTGAAAGTATTAACCGAAAATACGGAGAAATTCGAAAAAGCCGGTTGTAAGGTGTTGGTTTCAAGCCCCAAAGTGGTTGATATTTGCCAGGACAAAAGGAAAACTTACCGTTTCCTGGTCAGTAATAGTTTTGATACACCACGGACTATCAGCCCAAAGGAGGCGATTAAGAAGAAGAGTTTCGGCGGACCTTATTTTATGAAGCCGTGGAACGGTTATGCAGGCAGGGGAAATGCGATTATAAAAAATAAAAGAGAGCTTGAATTCTATTCTAAGCATATACCGAACCCCATCTGTCAGGAATATGTCGAGGGAACCGAGCATACCTGTGATGTTTATGTCGATTTTAATATGAAAGTACGCTGTGTTGTCCCGCGCAAAAGGATAGAAGTAAGAGCAGGCGAGGTAAACAAAGCACAGGTAGTTAAAAATACCGAAATAATGGACCAGGCCGCACATGTAGTTGAAAAGCTTGGTGCAGGTCCCGGTGTGATTACAATACAGTTGTTTATTAACAAAAGAGGTAAAACTAAATTTATCGAGATTAATCCTCGGTTCGGCGGCGGCGCTCCGCTTTCTATCAAGGCCGGAGCCGATTTTCCAAAATGGCTGCTCCAGGAACTTACGGGGCAAAAGCCCAGTATAAGATTCGATGGCTTCAGGGACGGTCTTATGATGCTTCGATATGACGCCGAAGTCTGGAAATAAACCCTGAAAAGGGAAAACCGATATGTTTTCTAAATTAAATATCATAGGCCCCGAAAGACCAATTACGTGGGTACTTGAATATTGGCCTGTTTTAGTTACATCTCTTGTTTCGACTCTTGCGGCGACAGCGTTGTGCAAGAAAATCGCGATTAAGTATGGCATCGTTGACAAACCTGATGATACGGTAAAGACACATAAAGAGCCTATAGCTTATCTCGGCGGCCTTGGTATGCTGATTGGTTTGACAGCGGGTATTTTTTCAGGTTTGTTTATTGTTCACAACGAACAATTCGGCGGGACACTCAAATGGCTTTTTGGTATTCTTGCGGGAGGGTCAATCGCGTGTTTTGTCGGATTGGCGGATGATATCCTTGATATAAAACCCTGGCAAAAGATTGTCGGCCAGGTTTGCGCAGCGTTGGTTTTGATAGCAGTTGGTATTGTGCCGAATATAAGCGGCATTCTCGCGTTTTTGCATTTGCCTATTGGCGGCGCTTTGGAACGGGCGCTTCAGGGTTTTATTGTTGTGTTCTTTGTACTTGGAGCGACTAATTCCCTTAATCTTCTGGATGGTCTTGATGGATTATGCGCCGGAGTTACCGCGGTTATTACTTTGGCGATGCTGGTTTTGTCGATTCATCTGGCAACCTGGGGGTTCAGTGATATAGGAGACCCGGTCAGAATAACGATTTGTCTTGGTCTGGTCGGAGGCGTATTCGGCTTTTTACCTTTCAATCGTTATCCGGCAAAGATATTTATGGGTGACGCAGGCAGTATGCTTTTGGGATTTACAGTCGCGGCTTTGATGATGCTTTTTGCCGAGGGGACACCAAGATGGTGGTTTGCCGCAATAGCCGTTTTTGGACTGCCTATTCTTGATACTGCGACAGCGCTGGTTAGACGATTACTGAATAAAAGACCGCTGTTTGTCTCAGACAGGGGACATATATATGACCAGATGATAGACCGCGGATTACCGCTCAAAAAGACAGTAGCGATATGTTACTTGTTAACTGCTTTTTATGCGGTTATCGGAGTGTTTATGGGTATCACTACCGGCATTCGGACTGTTTATGCCGTATTTATTTATGCCGGAGTATTTATCGTTTCAGGTCTAATTATATGGAAGCAAGGCTACCTAAAAATGGAAGGTTTAAGAGGACTGGTGCCGCATAAGAGCAAAGATATTGAGAATGGAAAGATGGATTAGTTCTCGGTCTTCTCTATTGTTTCAAATCATTTATGTCTTTAAGCCAGGCGTCTAAAAGTTTCATTTCTTTTTTGCCGACCACTTCCATCTCGATAAGTTTTTCATAGCATATATTCAGATTATCATCAATTTTGTCTTCACCGCTCTGTAAAGAAAGCGTTTCAAGTTCATCACATATTTTTTTATTATTCAGGTAGCCGGGGATTTCATCTGCGAAATCCTTCATCAGGTTATGGACATTGCGCTCCTGGTACATTGTAGGCTCATCGAATAAAATATGCCAGCCGTTGGTATAAGCGATTTGCTGTGCGATAAAGCTTCGCCAGATGTCCGTCATTCTGAATGAGCAGTATGCCGGCAGATACATAAGCTTATATGCCTGCGGGAACCAGGTTGTGTTCTGACTGTTAAAAGGACAGATACTCCCTGCCCCGAGAGCGATTTTTCTGCCGCCTTTGAAGTTAACCGGCAAAGGCATAGTCAGCCTGTAAACTGCATCGACATCGGGATTTTCATTAGCCAGGTTCTGCTGGATGGGACAATCAACAGATTGAACTTGCAATGAATCGAATTGAGGCGCTTGCTTTTGAAGCTCTTCGAGGGCAAAGCCTCTCGGCCAGATATTCTCATCGCTGAAATATCCGTAAACATTTATCCAGCCGCCGTCTTTTAATACAGGCCTTTGCTGCTGCCGGATTCTATTTTGCCAGAACGAATCATAAGGCAAGTTGTCGTCATCAGTTTCGATAATTACCGAAAACCCTTCGGCGACAGCTAAAAGATAACCGATGTTTTTCCTGGCGTAATGCTTTGTGGGGCAATCATTGGGAAATTTGAAATCGAGGGCTTTTTGCCTTTTCAGTGAGTAAAAATCACAGCCGTCCAAGGTAAAATCATCGGGACTTGATTCATCTCCGATTAGTATGAATCGCCAGTTATGCTTCTTGCAGCCTTTTGCCAGAGCTGATAGTGCCTCATTAGTACCTGATATCGATGTTACTACTAAAAATATATTCTCTTCCATTTATATTTTTCCGGTTAATCTCTTTATGAAAAGGCCAAACAGGTTCTTGAATGAATCCAGCAAAACACCGCAGGTAACATTCTGGCTCGGAGCGCGATAACTAATGGGAACTTCTGTAATTTTCATTTTTCTGCAGTATGTTTTTATTTCCGTTTGAAAGAAATGTCCCCTCGAATTAATCCCCTTATCGAGAACTTGCTGCAGGGCGTCACGAGTGAACATTTCAAAACCGCTTGTCATATCTTTCAATTTTGTACCTAAAAGCAGATTAGCCAAAATACTGCCGCCTCTGCTGATAAATCGGCGACTTAAGGGACTCTCTGAATGGCTGCCGCCTTTACAGAACCTGCTTCCGAAAACGCAGTCATATCCTTCAGCCATCTTCTCTAAAAATTTAGGGATTTCGTCCGGCTGATGACTAAAGCCTGCATCTATTTCGAGAATCCAGTCACAACCGGCTTCTATTGCTTTTTTATAACCTATGATATACGCGTCTACTACACATGTATTTTCCGGTGCCAATACTACCTGAAGCTGAGGTGGTTTGTTCGCCAGATTATTCAGTAAATCAAAAGTGCCGTCTCTGCAGCTTTTATCAAAAACCACAAAAAATATAACTTCTTTGAAACCGACGCACTTATCGAGCACTTGCCGAACAAAATCTTCAGCAGTGTCTTTTTCATTCGCCATCGGGCAGACAACGCCAAGTTTAACCTCTGAAATTGAATTAGTCTGTTGCTCAGGCATTTTTAACCGGTGTAATAATTAGATATTCGGTTTCTTCTTCAAAAGTCATAACACCTTCGTAAGCAGCGCCGATTAGTATCGTATCGCCGCTTTTGAAGATTACGTCTTCATATCCTTCGGTAACGAAGTGTCCTTTCCCGCCGATTACCATAATTATTTTCATTTGCCCCGGTGATAATAATCGCTCGGTTGTTTCAGCATTGTGGCCTTTATCCATCGTAAAGTATTCGCAGTCAACCAGTCTGCCTACTGTAGTAATCGGCAATTCGTCGGATTTCTGGTCGAAATTAATACTCTCTAAAGCTTCGTCGATATGTAATTCTCTGCCTTTGCCGTTTTCATCTACCCTGTTCCAGTCGAAGACTCGATAAGTAGTATCCGACGGCAGTTGTATTTCGGCAATCAAAAGACCCGCACCAATGGCGTGGATGGTGCCTGAGGGCAAAAAATGTGTCTGGCCGGCCTTGACTTCTATCTTATTTAACAAATCAGCGGTTGTTCTTGCCTTTATCGCTTCGGCAAATTGCTCTTTGGTTACGCCGGCTTTCAGGCCTTTATAAATTACCGCGCTAGGCTCAGCCTTTATAATATACCAGCATTCGGTTTTCGGGTCACCTTTACCCATTCGCTCGCATGCTTTTTTATCGGGGTGAACCTGAACGCTCAGGACATCCTCGGCATCGAGTATCTTTATCAAGAGTGGAAAGTTACCGCTGAAATTAGCGTCACCCATTATCTCCTTTGGATATTTATTTATAGCTTCGTGGATGTTTAGATTTGCAAGCCCGCCGCGGCGGGCAAGTTCGCCGTTTATTATTACCGATTTATCGTTCGGGAGGTCGGCAAGCTCCCAGCTTTCCCCGATTTTCTCATTAGGCGGCAGGTCTTTATTGAAATATTCGCGAAGCTTTAGCCCGCCCCAGATTCGCTGTTTGTATATAGGCCGGAATTTCAGCGGATATATCTGCATAAATAAAATTTTAGCCTTCTTCTAAGCCTTTGTCCACAAGTAATTTGCATATCACAGATTACGCTGATTAACACCCGGCTTCGCCAAAGGCTTCCGGCGTCGTCCCGATAGAAAAATCGGGACTATGCCGAGACAAGACGCCGAGGCAAGCTGATTTTCCTCCTTTTTGAAAGCCAAAACCGCCTGGGGCGGGTAAGATTTTGGGTTCTGATATTCACTTTTCAAAGCCAATCTAAAGCCAATAATTGGGTTTGCCCGCCTTCGATTCCATCTCCGGCGGGTAAATTTTGGGTTCTGATATTCACTTTTGAAAGCCAATCTAAAGCCAAT
>JAFGGH010000067.1 GCA_016930645.1 Sedimentisphaerales bacterium | reverse complement strand
CGAACTCCGTGGTAAGAAAGAGGATAGTGGCGAAAAACCTTTTTTATGCAAAACGAACCCAATTTTCTCACGTTTCAGCCCAAAAACGAAGATTCGAAGCCAAAACGAACCCAAACGAACCCAATTCAAAGCCAATTTTAACCCAAAATTGGCTTCGTTTTCATGTAATCAGTGTGAATCAGTGGCTAAAAAACGCAATACGCGATACGAGAAAAATCTGTGATTTTTCTTATCTTTTCTTTAATGGTTTTTCTTCGGCGAGTACGAAGCCTTCGGGCACTTTCGGTGCGAAAATAGATTTGTCAATCGGCTCATTAACTTTCGGCTCGATGAATTCAAGCTCGTATATTTCATCTTCCGTTGTATATGTCGCCATCTTTACAGGCAGGTATTGTTTTTTGGCGACCCAGCAATCGATATGCTCCCAGTCATCCTTAAACTTCGAGTCGGCTTTGACACCCATTCGCAGATGCGCACAGTTGGCGGGGGAGGTTTGGTTCGGCTCGATTAGAGTAATATCGAATTCTTTCTTGAGCTTGTCGGTGCCGGTAAAACCGACTACCGGCAAATGCTCGCTAATCAAATCGAAGGCGTCAACACCTTTTTCCGCATCGATATCATTAGGGTCGACTAACTGGTACCTTTTAACCTCTTTTAATTGAAAGTCTATTCGGGTCAGCCACACACCGTCAAAATAAAACTGCTCGATATATTTTTCCGCAGGCTGGTCGTCCTGTTTTAAGGTATTGAAATCCACCCTTAAAAGCGATTGGCCGGGCAGCCTTTGATAATATATCCTGCCGGTTCTTAGCGTCTGTGACTCAAACAAAGGCTGACGTGACAAATGAATAATATCAGCCTGGTACGTTTTAATCTTTTTTGCGGATTCATTGAGTTTCGCTAAAACTTCATCAACAGGTTTTACTTTAATCGGCTCGCACTTTGAATCTTCGGCAGAGGATGGAACAGTTACTTTTTCTTCTGTCGCATTGGCGGCCGCACAACCCTCGGCAAAACACAGATTCGTCAAAAATAATACTGTTATTAACATTCTCATAATGGTTGTCCTAACCATTTTCATTTTGTTTAATAATTTCTTTGAGGATTTGCGTTTTCTTTTTGGCATCATTTTGTTTGATTTTCTCCGTTTTGATTTTCCAGGTTGCTTTGTCTAATGAACTTTTCAGACTTTTTAAATCAAGCAAAGCCGCTGCTTTGCAGAAAAAACTCTTCGACCTGCCATCGTCAAAATTCTTTATCATTGTTTCCAGCAATTTAATTCGACTTCTCTGCTGTTTTATGAATTTTTTAATTCCGTGTTTTTTTATAAAATTTAAGTTCGGTATAACTTTTTTACTCGATGGATAAGAAGAAGATTCCTGTAATTGCTTATATTCTTCATCACTTTTGAATTTAGTACATGGAAATTCGGAACATTCAGCGCAAACCTCGAGCTTCTTTTTTTTGACACAACAGGTTATAAAAGAACAAGATGGGTGCTTATTAAAAAAATCAGGGCCGGCACACCCGGGACATCTTGAATGCCCTACTGTGTAGAATCTTGGGCACAAGCCGCAATCAAGGCCGCAGCAACCTATGGTTGGATAAGCTTTTTGGGGTATATTAGTGTTCATAACAAATGACGTCCTGTGTTAAAAAAGCCTTAAATGGATACCGGTTCTACGGGCCCTGCATATTCAAGGTAGTTTAATTTTTTGCACTATCCATCCCTTTATCGGGAAGCTTACCAAGCCGGACAACAAGCCGGCATAAGCAGTAATAACTTCATATTTGAAAACCAGCCAAAAACCGACTTCCTGCGGAACCGAAAATCCTAAAAACCATAGTAGTCCGTAAAGAGGGCCGTTTTCTGCAAGTTTAGAGCCGGCAGAAAGTCGGAACATAAGGATAAATATAAAATCAAATAAGATTTTTATCAAAAACAGAAAGACCAAATCTTTGGAGCCGAAACCTTCGGGAGTAGGCACTTGGAATACAAGATTATAACTAGTCATTTCAGCCATAGTGGACAAAATAACAAGCCCCAGAGTTGTGCAAACATATATTGTGATGTTTTTCACATATTTTTTGTAATTATTCATTTTTCTTCTCTTCAATAATTTCGAGTATCTGGGTGATTCTGTCAATCTTATAATCGGCGTGGATGGCGAATTCATCGGCCTGCGGATGATTGGCAAGCAGGACCGTTACTGCCTTTGCCGCCATGCCGCATTCGATATCGAAAAGGTAGTCCCCTACCATTAAAGTTTCCTGCGGCTCTGCCCCGAACCGTCTGCATAATTCCAGAATTCCGAAGGCATCCGGTTTGACAGGCCCATCCTCCCTGCCTAAAACCTCATCGAAAATCAGGTTATGTTTTTGTGAGACCGCCCAGGCGTTTTGAGCCTTGTTTCGGGTAAGGATGCCGATTTTGATTTGCTTTTCACGAAGCGATTCGAGTGTCTCTTTCGCTCCAGTGTTTAGCTCGGATTCATCAATGGCCTTTTGTTCGTGGTAATCTAATATTTGCTGAACTTTTTTAAGCCTATCGGGCGGCATTTTCAGCATCGCCTCCCAGACAGGTCCATCCTGTCGTGTTAGACCCATCTCGGCACGTATCATATCGAAATCAAAGTAAGGCCGCGTTATCGTGCCGTCCAAATCAAATATCACCGCTATAATCGACATAATTAAAGATTATAAAATATTTCTCATTAATTGTCTAATGATAGACGCCGAACGCGATTCGGACTATAATCGTTCACTATGGCAATAACGCCGAATACGGGAATAGAAGGTCTGGATGCAGTGCTTAGCGGTTTGCGTAAAGGCGATAATATCGTCTGGCAGGTAGATAATATCGCGGACTACAAGCACTACGTAACGCCTTATATCAACCAGGCTATCAACGAAGGGCGAAACATAGTATATATGCGTTTTGCACAGCATGAGCCTTTAGTCGCCGATTATCCGCAGGTAAAGACATATCAGCTCGACCCGGCGAAGGGATTCGAGCAGTTCTCCAAGCAGGTACACAATATTATTACCGAGCACGGTCTGGATGCGTATTACCTGTTCGACTGCCTCAGTGATTTGCTGACGGCCTGGGCGACGGACCTGATGATAGGCAACTTCTTTATGATTACCTGTCCGTACCTGTATGAGCTGGACACCATAACATATTTCGCGATACTGCGAGGCAAGCACTCGTTTAAAACCATCGCCCGGATTCGTGATACGACACAATTGCTTCTGGATGTGTATCATTTCGAGGGCGATTATTATGTACACCCTTTGAAAGTTTTGAACCGTTATTCGCCGACGATGTTCCTGCCGCACCGTGATGACGAGCGGAACTTCATTCCAATTACCAGCAGTATCGACGCGACGAGATTATTGTCGCACATTTCCGAAAAAACCGTGATGAGCCCGACGCGTGTTCTGGATTCGTGGGACAAGTATTTTATGAAGGCAGAGGCCCTTCGGAAGATGCCAGACGATTCGCCGCAGGTCAAAAAGACAGTAGACGATTTGTGCAGGCTGATGATAGGCAGGGAAAAAAGGATGCTCGATCTGGTCGAGAAATATATGTCGCTCGACGATTTGATAAATATCAAGAGCAGGCTCATCGGCAGCGGGTACATCGGCGGTAAAACGGTCGGTATGCTGCTGGCCCAGAAAATATTAATGTCGGATGAATCTTTCAACTGGTCCGAGAGAATGGAGCCGCACGATTCGTTCTATGTCGGGTCTGACGTTTTCTACAGTTACATCGTGGAAAACGGCTGGTGGAAACTGTTGATGGAGCAGAAGACCGAGGACGGTTATTTCAGCGTGGCGCCGCAGATTAAGGAGAACATGCTTAAGGGCAAGTTCCCGGATGAGGTCAAGGAGCGTTTCCAGGAGCTGATAGAGTATTTCGGGCAGTCGCCTATCATTGTTCGCTCCAGCAGCTTACTCGAAGATTCATTTGGCAACGCCTTTGCGGGAAAATATGAAAGCATCTTTCTGGCCAATCAGGGCGACCCTGACCAGCGTTATCATAAATTCGAAGCGGCGGTTCGGCGTATTTATGCAAGCACGATGAATGTCAATGCGCTGACTTACCGCCTGCAGCGCGGGCTTAGTCAGTCCGATGAGCAGATGGCCCTTTTAGTGCAGAGGGTATCCGGTTCTTATCATAAGGATTATTTCTTCCCGCACCTGGCCGGTGTGGGTATCAGTTATAATACATTTGTCTGGGAGCCGGACATCGACCCTGAAGCAGGTATGCTGCGCCTGGTATTCGGTCTTGGGACACGGGCTGTCGAACGGGTCGAGGATGATTACCCACAGATAATCGCGCTGGACCAGCCGCTGCTTCGGCCTTACTCGAAGACGCAGGATGTGATGCGGTACTCGCAGCACAAGGTTGATTTGCTTCACCTTACGGAAAATAAGCTCAGCTCGGTCGAGGCCTGGGACATATTGAAAAATCTCGATATTAATATCAGCATGATAGCAAGTATCGACAGGGAGACCGAAAAGCAAATCAAGGCTCATAATCTTAAAAATGCTCACGCGTGGGTGCTGACCTTCGAGAAGCTGCTTTCCGAAACAGATTTTACCGAGACGATGCGGCGGATGCTCAAGACGCTCGAAGAAAATTACAAGTATCCGGTTGATGTGGAGTTTACGGCAAACTTCAGCAATAAAGACCACCTTAGGATTAATCTTGTTCAGTGCCGGCCTTTGCAGACGAAAGGTCTGACCACCAAGGTGGTGATTCCTGATGATATTAAGCCGGACAAAATTCTGTTCGAACAGCAGGGGCATAATATGGGCGGCAATATCTCGATGCTGGTAAAGCACGTGATTTATGTCGAGCCGACAAAATACCAACAGGCGACCCAAAACGAAAAATACGATATAGCCCGGCTCGTGGGCCAGCTTAACAGGCAGATAGCCGACAGGGAAACTATGCCTACTATTTTAATGGGCCCCGGCAGATGGGGAACAACAACGCCGAGCCTTGGCGTGCCGGTCAGCTTTGCCGAAATCAATAAGATGACGGTAATGGTCGAGATAGCTTACGAAGGCGGCAACCTTATGCCGGAACTGTCCTTCGGGACGCACTTCTTCCAGGATTTGGTCGAGACGGATATTTTCTATGTCGCGATATTCCCGGGAAAAGACGGTGTTACTTTTAACCGCGAACACTTCGCGAAGATGCCGAACACATTGAGCGAGCTGCTGCCGGAAAGCGCAAAGTATCAGGACATGGTCAGGGTATTCGATGTCTCAAAAGAGAATCTGCAAATAATGTGCGACGTAATATCACACAGAGTGGTGAGCTTTTTTGACTGACAGTTACATCCGTCTTAACTAAACAGTGCTTCGACAAATTCCGCGGGGTCGAATTCGGCAATATCTTCGGGCTTTTCACCCAGGCCAACAAACTTAACTGGAATATCAAGCTGGTCTTTTATAGCTACCACAATGCCGCCTCGCGCCGTGCCGTCAAGCTTAGCTAAAAATATGCCTGTTACGTCTATCGCCTCGGTGAACATTTTGGCTTGTGCTATGGCATTCTGGCCGGTGGTCGCGTCGAGAACCAGCAGAACTTCATTCGGCGAATCGGGAATTTTCTTTGCGACAACATCACGAATCTTGGTAAGCTCGCGCATCAGGTCTTTTTGAGTATGCAGCCTACCGGCGGTATCGAGTATCAAATAATCGACGCCGCGGGCGACCGCAGCCTCGCAGGCATCGAAAGCCACCGCTGCAGGGTCCGAGCCGGATTTGTGCTTTACTATTTGCACGCCGATTCGCTCAGCCCAGATGCTGAGCTGCTCAACCGCGGCGGCCCTGAACGTATCACACGCCGCAACTATGACATTTTCGTTATTCCTGCTCAGCGTATAAGCGAGCTTGGCGATGCTGGTGGTCTTGCCCGAGCCGTTCACGCCGGCTACAAGAATAACGGTAGGCGGATTAGCCGATGTTTTTAACTGCCGGTCCCGGTGAGGCCAGTAATTGGTAATATGCTCTTTCAGAAACGGCACAATATCGTCGGTAGTGGCTATTTTCTTACTGCGGTAAGCTTCCCTAAGCTCGCTTATCAGCTTATCGGTGGTTTCAACGCCGATATCATCACTTATCAGTGTCTCTTCAAGCTTATCAAGCAGCTCATCATCGATATTCCTGCCGAGTGTCAGCACCGATGAGAGTGAAGAGCTTATCTTATCTCGCGTCTTGCCGAGTCTATCCTTAATATAATCTACTGTCTTGCTGAATATGCCCATATTGAATCCTTATTATATTCCCAGGCGGAAGTTTCGCACAAAACGCTGGAAATTTCAAGCTTAATCCACTATGAGCCCAAACTACAGGCATACCGCTACACAAGACAGGTCGGTTGTTCGGCTTGTATCCCGGCGCTTGCGCTTAGGGCTTGTATCCTGGCGCTTGCGCTTAGGGCTTGTATCCTGGCGCTTGCGCTTAGGGCTTGTATCCCGGCGCTTGCGCTTAGGGCTTGTATCCTGGCGCTTGCACTTTAGGGCTTGTATCCCGGCGCTTGCGCTTTAGGGCTTGTATCCCGGCGCTTGCGCTTAGGGCTTGTATAATGTTTGTTTTTATATATTCTTACTTTTTTGAACTATACCGGACTTTTGCTTTGACAGAACAAACTTTTCGTATTAAATTTATATTGGTTTTCTGCTTAATGGATAAAAGCAAACCGTAGGTATATCCGTGTGCAAGTTAAATGATTCTGCGGTTGATTTGCCGCAATGCTTTTCAGATAAGGTTGGGAGACAAGATTGGCAAGGCAGGATTTAACGCAGATTTTTAACGATATCATCGAGCGGGCAAAAAGTCTCGACCCAGCCAATACCCGCAAATGGTTCGATGAGCTTGAGGTTGTGCATCTGGACGGAGGTGCATTGCTAATTGCCGCCGACGACAACAATAAAGTCCAGTTCTTACAGGACAACTGCACAAGGACCTTCACACTCGCTGCTCAGCAGGTAACAGGCCATCTTGTTACAGTTGATTTCAGAACTAACGGCCAGGGCCGAAACAGCTTGAAATCAGACCTGCCTACAAAACAAAGGTTCAAGCTCCACCCCGATTATACCTTTGATAATTTCGTGGTCGGGCCAAGCAACCGTCTGGCGCAGGCAAGCTGCGTCGCGGTAAGCCAGTCACCCGGCGATACATACAATCCCCTCTTTATCTACGGTAACAGCGGACTGGGAAAAACACACCTGCTGCACGCCGTCTGCCACGGAGCCAGAGAAAAACATAATAATGCTGTTATCGAATTTTTAAGCTGCGAGGAATTCGTCAACAGGTTCATCAGAGCAATTGAGCAGGGTAACTCGTCCGGCTTTCAAAATCAGTTCCGTTCCGTAGATGTCCTGGTAATTGATGATGTACAGTTCCTTTCAGACCGTGAGCAGAGCCAGGAAGAATTCTTCCATACATTCAACGCTCTTTATAACAATGGCAAACAGATTATCCTAAGCGCAGACAACTGCCCCTCGGATATACCCGCCCTCGAAGAAAGGCTCATCAGCAGGTTCAGCTGGGGACTGGTAACCAGAATCGACCCGCCAAGTCACGATACCAGAGTCGCCATCTTAAAGAAAAAAGCACATATTCGCGGTATAGAAATCTCCGACGACATCGCCGAATACATCGCACGAAAGGTACGCGCTAATATCAGAGAGCTTGAGGGAGCACTGACAAGCCTTCAGGCTTTAGCTTTGACAAAGCAGGAGGATATCTCACTTGAGCTCGCAAAAGCCGCACTCGGTGATGAGATGCTAACAGCCGCCAAAAATACCAGCATCACAGATATTATTGAAGTTGTTACACAGCATTATGACGTCCGGCTTGCCGATTTACAAAGCAAAAGGAGAAGCCAGAGCATTACTCTTCCCCGTCAGATATGTATGTATCTGGCCAGAAATCTCACACGGCACAGCCTGGAGGAAATCGGAGGCCATCTCGGAGGACGAGACCACACTACTGTTATGCACGCGTGCAGCAAAATCGGCAAAGCCGAGCATGACGACCCCCAGATGCACGCGACTTTATCAGAGCTGACCCGTCAAATCACTCAGACAAAATAATGGTGTTCTGTCTGTTGTGTCCTTCGTATCCCGGCGCTTGCGCTTAGGGCTTGTATCCCAAAAAATTAAAGTGAACTGTTATCAGCGCGCAAAAAGGGCTGTGAAGGTTCACAGCCCCGTATAATAACGCCTCCTCCTCTTCTTTGCTGAGAAGCGTTTGTATTAAGCTCTGCGTCTTCTTAAAAGCAGACTGCCAAGTCCAAGTAGTGCTAATGTTGCCGGTTCCGGTATTGCCGTCTCATCAGCTAACACGGTTAGTACACAGTTGTCAGAAGACCAGTCTGTGGGGTTATAATCAGGTATATTGTTTGGGCTCAAACTGGTAGTTGTTGCTGTAAAACCTGCAACGCTGGACAAGCCGGTTGTATCCGACCATACATAATTTGTCGAACCGTCAGTCACACTGAAATCAATCATGCTGACTAATGCCGAGCCGTATAACGCACTTGCTCCCGTACCCGGGTCCGGTGGTGTAACACCGGTTTCATGCTCTTCATAACCCAGTGTTCCCCAAAGCGCAATCTCAAAACTACCGACACTTTGCGTATGACCCGAGTCGGTATAGAGATTCACCGTCAGTGTCAAAGCATTGAACAAGGCACTGGCTACTCCCTGACTGGAAGTATCAACGCCGCCGTCGGCTGAACCAGCGACATCACAGTAATAAGTCTTCGGAAAAAGACCGCCCTGGTAGCCCAATTTGGCTTGAAAACCATCCGACCAGCTTAGCAGGCCACTGCCCCCGGTACCTGCATCGTGGTCATATTCGGCATGGACCTTTGTCTCGGAGGTCTGATAAACTAATCTATCAACCTGGACCTCATCGGCAATACTTACAAAAGATATCAGAACACTTAGTACAGCTACGACAATAAACTTTTTTCTCATAACATCACACTCCTCAATAAAATACTCTCTTCTTTTCAACAAACTCCTTATTGGAAACGACGTCACCCCCTTTAATGTCGTCGTCTTTTAATTATTTCTCTTCCTTCTTCTCAGCACCAGGCCTCCAAGCCCTAAAAGCGCAATTGTCGTAGGCTCTGGAACGGCACCTATCTGAATGTCAACATTTACGGAAGAATAAATCCCGCCAAAATTCTCAAAATCAATTACATCCGGATCAACATCGTGAAATGTAAACAGCGACCAGAAATCAGGCATAATCAGCTCATCAGAGTTCCACAAAGGATTTGAAAGAAGGCCGCCAGTCACATTAAAATCTATTCTGGCTGTGACATAATTATCGTCCTCTTCAACCATGTACCATTCAGTGCTGCTTATCTGGGCCTCAATAAGCGGCGTTGAAGTGCCGTCAGCCACCAGTGCTCCACCGGCAAATTTTATCAGTGTGCCGTAAATAGAAATCGTGCCGGAAGGGCCGAAGTAGGCCTTTGCTTTTCCTCCAGTTGGTGTAACATCATCAAACAACGCAATCTCACCGGTATCAATAAATCCAAACTGACCCATGTCGGTATCAATTTCTAAAATATACTCGGGATTGCCACCTGGTATTGTGTCGAACAGGCCGCCAATCAGTATTGCCTGGTCGTCGTAACCCGCCATAGGGCTGGACATATGAAACACACTGCTGCTACCTTCATACCAGTCAACATACATGGGGTCTAAAACCACATCTCTTATTTCAGTAGCACAAAGAGATATACTACAGAACACAAGCGACAATGCAGTTACTGCGGCGAACACACTCCTCTTCGTATTCATGCTCAATCTCCTCCTTGCGAGATCCTCTTCTAAAGACTCTCCTCTTTCAATATCAGATTCCATCCTAAACGTCTAAAAAATACAAACCTTCACTTACTCAATACTATAAACGCAACCTATATGGGACGTCAAGGGAAAAACCCCATTTTTTTATAATTTTTTTACCTCCAGTCTGCTATCGCTCCATAATTGTACTTAACGCACCAAATATCGGTTGAATCGACCACATTGTCCTGATTTACGTCGCATAAGTCATGGTATTTATTGAACTTAGCTGGGTCTGAACTGTTGAGCATTCCGCCGTAGGTGTATTTAACACACCAAATATCGGTAGAATCCACGCAACCGTCATTATTTGCGTCTCCGGGCAGCCTTTTCCAGACTTTACCGCCGTTTCCATAAGCTATCCGCATCAGCGGGTCGCCTATGACCACCTCAGCCCAGCTTAGATACGGTATTGCGGTATAAGCCGCCTCAATAAACGTCAAATCTGCAAAACCATCGTCATCCTCGTCAGCAAGCAAATTACAAAGCAAAAACTCGTTATCAATTATTGCATCCGACTGTGGCTCGAAAGCATGGCCAATAGCGGCTGCTCCTCCAATACCTATGAAATCAACAATCTTGCCCTGGTGATGAGGAGCCGGAAGAGTTGACACATTAGAAAACATCGTCACCGCGTTTAGGCTTTCTATAGAGGTAAACACCGCCCCATTGACACAGTTAAATAATGGTCCGCCGTCTGGTCCTTCTTCAAAAAGATAATGTTCCCCGCTGCCTTCATCTCCATTGTATCCAAACGTGCACAGAAATACGATGCCCTGATAATCATCTCTTAGTGGATTGCCTGCCGCGTTGTCTTCGAGGTCTTGTTGATTAGTACGTTTGCTGGCGCGGCGGTCAAGCATCACGCAGACCTCATTGGCTATCGAAGAATAACCTATGTTGAGAATACCCTCTGAAGGGTCCGTTGATAATATTTGTCTGTATGCCTGAACATAATCGTCTTGTATACGGAAACCAGGAACATCTGGTGGTACAGAAGCTATTCCGTCATAATCCCAGTACTCCTGGCCGTAAATCCAGCAGTCCTGATCGAAATCGAGATTGAACGTTCTGTTATTGTCATAGTACTTGCTCGGGGCATCATCAAGCACTGAAACGGCCTGTGCCGGATTGACACCCTTATCGCTTCTCGAAGCACGCTTAGCCCTTTCCAGCATAGCCCGCACCGAATGGATGGCTGTCTTTCCCTCGTTCTTTGGGCCGTCAAGCCGGGATACAAGATACATATCACCAACATGGAAGCTGCGATTAGCTGTACCTGCAAAGAAGGGAATTGGGGGTCTTTCTCCTTCCATAAAAGGCTTATCTACACTGCCCATACTGGACAATGCCGTTGACCAGGTAAAGGATTTGGTACCCGGTAACAATCTTTCAAATAAACTTAAGCTGCTGTTTCTGTAGCCTTGGTAGGGATTGACCATTCTGTTTCTGAGCAAAAATCCCTCGCTGCCATAATCAGCATACCATAGACAGGTCAATTCTGATTCTACTGATGAGGCGTCTATTAATGATTCATTAGCTGTTACAATATCAGGATTTGAACCACCGGGATAGATGGCATTGGCGTAAGCCGGGTTTGTGTCTTCGATTCGGTAAGGCATCCCCGCTGTGGTTATAATCACTTTTATTTGGGTAATTAGGCCTGAATTGGCTAAATAATCCCTGACAGGCTGGGCTATCAAATCATTATAATCGGCGCGAGTTATTATCTCATCCGCCGCGGTAGCCCCATAGGGAGCGGTTTTACTGCAGTCAGTTAAACCGGAAAGATAAAGAACCTGGGTTGAAGGAACTCCGGGGTAATATTGACGATATAGCTTTGCGATATAACGGCTGGTCGGACTGTTTTCGTTAACAAGAATCAGAACTTCTGTTGGTTGTATCTGAGCCGAGGAAAGGAAACATAAGAAAAATACGTACAGAAATAGATATACCCCCATCCTCCGCCTCTCAATGGCAGACCTCCTCTGCAAATACATTTCCGACGTCCCATTCGCTAAACATATAAAAACAAGCCGTCTTTAGTAGATACTTTCTTTACTAAAGACCTGGCTGGATTCTATATTATTTTTTCCGGCGTCTAATTCTTAAGCCGGTAATACTCATTAACGACAGCATCAACAAACTACACGGTTCCGGTATAACTGTAAATTGGTTATTCTCATCGGTAAAAAGGGTGTTACCAAGGCTGTCACTGTAACTCGGGTCACCAAAAGGTGTGTCATCTCTCAATGATGCTTTCCAGCCCAGGCCGCTGAAGTTGTCCATACTATATTCCGTTGTACCTTCACCTATGGCACGGATATCGAACTGGACAAAAACTGTATAGAACTCAATGCCTGCATCTGAGTCTCCCCAATCTTTGATTCCTGCATGCAGACTATGAATGTTACCTGTCTTACCGCCTGCTGCTGTATTTATGCCCAGGTAACCTGAATTCGCCAAATCCACCTCGTAAGGTTCCAAATAAACAAATGTCCCTGCAACTACCTCAATTACATTATCTACATCAACCTCAAGGTCTAATTGCCAGAGATTAATGCCATTCAGTTTATCCGCCCAACTCTCAGAGCCATCGATGTACGCCTCTAAGTAAACAGTTGTTGTATCTCCAATTGAGGTAAGTTGATAGTCATCGGCAGACATACGAAAGATAAGTTCATCCGACGCAGTAGCAGTGAATGTGATTAAAACCAATAATGAAATGAGCAGAAAAATCGCGTTATGTTTCACACCATTTCCTCCATATATAGCCCTACACCCAAAGTCACCAGCCCTCACTCCAATCAGGAGCCCATACCCCCTCCCTCCTCAAAATATATCCTTACGAGCCTATATAATACCAAGGACAGTAAAGGATGTCAAGGAAGAAAAACAATAAAATTTGCAAAAAATTTTATATTTTTTTGGAATGACCTCCTAAAACGGTGATTTTCTGAAAAATGTTTTTTTTTAGGCTGTTAACAGCGATAAAAAATGCCTTTATCGCCGTTTTCGGCGTATAAATCCGGCCCCGAGCAATAATAATGCTATGGTAGCCGGTTCCGGTGTCGCAAATAGTATCGGGTCGTTATCATCATAATAAAGGTCGGTATAATACCTCCGTCGCTGCCCTCGCCGATTTCCCATATTCCGCTTCACTGAAAAAACTGTAAAACACTATCATCTCTCTGGTATAGGGAGGTTCAGCTCATCCAGCACCTTTTTCATATCTTCCCAGACTCGTAACCTGTTGTCTTTGGAATAGTTACGTAAAAGATACGCCGGATGATACGTCGCCATCAGCTTAATAGGCATTTTGCCAAGCCCGGGATAATACTCGTAAAACTGCCCCCGCAACTGCCCTATCGATTTGGTATTCTCCAAAAGCGTCCTCGCCGCGTGTGCACCAAGCGCAACAATAATCTCCGGCTCGATTATCTCCAACTGTCTCTGTAGATAAGGCAGGCATTGACCAATCTCATCAGGCCGAGGGTCACGGTTATCAGGAGGCCGGCATTTTAATATATTGCAGATAAAAACATCCTCCCGCTTTAAGCCCATCGCGTTTATGATTTTATCCAACAGCTTACCCGCTCTGCCTACAAACGGCCTGCCCTGTGCGTCTTCATCCGCTCCGGGCGCCTCACCGACAAAAGCTATCCTCGCGTCGCAACTGCCCTCACCCGGCACCGCGTTGGTCCTGGTCTCGCCAAGCCCGCACCTTCGGCATTTGTGAACCTCAGCCGCAATTTCATCGAGCTGACTTTGCTTTTTCTCCATCGCAGCCGAATCAACCTGTTGTGCTTGATTTGTTTTACCTTTAACCGTAAATCCCCCGGAAAAAAATGTCTCCATTTCCGCATGCTGCCTTATTACTTTTTCCGTATCAATTTCCTTAGCCATATCCTGATTTTAATACCACCTTCCCCCTGCTGCAAGCAATAAAACACCCGTAATTCGTAATTCGCTATTCGTCTTTCGTCATTTATCCGCCGGCTTTTAGCGTATCTGCTGTTCGTACTTCGGGATTCGTTAATCGTCATTCGTAATTCATCATTGTTAATTCACTTCTACATTCTCAATTTTTACCCGCCATAGCTTTAGAGGCTGTGTCGCAATTATGGGTTCAAACTCACCTGCATTTTTTGTCGATATGTGCTATAATAGAGGCATCAAAAGGAAAGGATTT
>JAFGGH010000066.1 GCA_016930645.1 Sedimentisphaerales bacterium | reverse complement strand
GTTCTACGCAACCGATACTCCACAGGATGCCTCACGGCAGAGCCGCGTAACCGAATGACGAAAGACGATTCTTGTTTCGGATTTCGATTTTCGGATTTCGAATTTAATTCAACGTTCCTTTGTTTTTACAAAGAGCAATAAGTTAAAACAAAATCAGTTCCCAGATCCCGAGGGACGTTCACCGTCAGGACGTCTTTGGCGACGCTGACGCTGTTCTGAGGGAACTACTTCTCCTTGGCCCTCTTGTTTTTGTCTTTGCTGCATAAACTGCTGTATCTGTTTTTTAAGCTCTTCTTTGAATTTTTCAGGGTCTTCCTGCCTGAGTTTATTAAGTCTCTCGTAATTTGTCGGGTCGAACTGGGACATCCCCTGCATAATCTGGTCGATTCTTTCGTCGGTAAGCTCCAACTGGCTGATATCAGGTTTATTTTGCTGCTGGTCCCTGTCCTGACCGACGGTTTGTTGTCCTTTGTCATCCGGTTGGCTTTTTGGCTCTTCGGATTGTTCTTTTGAACCTTTTTCATCCGAAGGGGTGCTTTTGAAATGAGGCGGACTCAGCAAAATTCTCTCGCCTTCTGTTACCCCGCTCTTGATTTCCACGAAATCAGCGTTAAAGGCGCCGGTTTGAACCTGGCGTCTCACGGCTTGCCCGCTGTTGTCAACGAAACAATACTTTTTACCTTCGACAGTAGTTACAGATTGGATCGGTACCGTTAAAACATCCTTCATCTGGTCAATTACTATCTGTACTTTTGCGGTCATACCGGTTTTCAGAAAATCGTACATTCCATTAATGCTGACGTCTGTGGAATAAACCTTAAGGTCGGGATTAAACCAGTTTTCCTGGTCAGCCATAGGAGCTTTTTTTATAACTTTACCTTCAAAGGTTTTATCGGGAAAAGCCGATACTGTTATTTTTGCTTTCTGGTCTGGTTCAATCTTGCCTATCCAGGTCTCATGAACCTTAATCACAACCTTCATCTGAGAGGTATCAGGTATCATAATGAGACTTTGTCTTTCATATACTTCAGCACCTTCTTCAATAGTTCTGCCGCTTCTTCTGAACCTTCCTTCGGTACTCGATGCATAAACAACCTGGCCGGGAGCTGGCGCTTTAATTGTACAGGCATGGAGCTGTTTTCTTTGTTTTTCAAGTTGCTGTTCTTCTATCCTGAAAGATGCTTCTCTGTTTTTGAGTCTGGCCTCTTCCTGGGCAAGTCTTGAGCGGGTTCTGGCGAAGATTCTGTCAAGCTCACGAAGGGCTTCCCGATAATCACTGAACAGTTTTTCAGCTTCTTTGGGGAATTCGTAAAGCTTGAATAATTCCAGGGCAATTACAGCTCGTTCAACCTGTGCTTTTGAACTCTGGGCGTCAAGCTCATCTGCTTTTAGCTCAGTTTCAGCAACGTAACCTTCTTTAAAAAGCTCTTTCGTTCCTTCGAGTCTGTCCTCCGCTCTCTCAAGCCTGCTCTTTGCAAGTTCGATATCACTGGTAAGTTGTGATATTGTTTGCTGTGCCTCTCCGCCGAGTCGGTCGTCTTTAAGTAAGTTTTGAAAATCAAGCTCTGCAAATTCCTCTGTGCCGTTGGCATCGGCCACAAGTATATTTGCCAATTCTTCTCCGAGATACTTCTTGAAGTCCATCAGTGCAAAGCGGGCTTTCATTTCACCGGCCTGTATATCGCTTTCATTCTGTTTAATTTGAATCTCAAGAGACTCTCTCGCTTCAGTCAACGACGCCATCGAGCTTGAATATGAAAGTTCCTGCTGATTCAATCCCTTTTCTATTCCGGAAGAATCCAGCTTGACCAGTATTTTCCCATTTTCCACATCTTCAGGTGTGATTACATAGCCTTCATCAACTATACTTATAATTGAGGTTCTGCCTTCCACTTCCGACCTGATATCAGCACTTTTGATAGCTTCTATTCCGCCGGATTCTGTAATACTGATTACCAAATCACCGCGCGTTACGGTATGGGTCGTTAGGCCCGGATTATCAGACAAAGTGCCTTTTGCCTTTTTCGAAAAGAAATATCCTGCGATTACCACTAAAAGGCAAATCACGATGATAATAACAGCAATCTTGGTTAATTTATTGTTTTTCAATTTCATTCCGCTCTGCTCCATTGTCCTTCCTGCCACATTCCATCGGGTTTTACCTGTAATACTTCAATATTTTTGAAGAAGTTCAGTTTTGCGATTGTATAGTCCACCAGAGCTGCCGTCAGGTTGTTTTCGGCTTCGAGCAGAGCGTCCTGAGACTCGAGCAAATCACGAGTGGTTGCTCTGCCCTCTTTAAGTAACATATTGGTGCTTTTTACTCGTTGTTCGGCTAACTCAAGACTTTTTTCCTGAATTTTGTATCTTTCGGAAGCCTCTTTTAGCTGGCGATACGCCTGCCTGACTTCGAGTATGACATTTTCCCTGTCGAGTTCGTATTGCCTTTGCTGGCGGGTATAACTGATGAGAGCACGTCTGTAATCATTTCTTTCCCTTTTACGGTCGAAAGGTAAATCGGCGTTCAGGCCTAAATAATATTCACCAAATTTGAACCGCAGATTATTATAATTTGTACCTCCGGCAGAAGGCACCGAAGCGCCTGCGATTAAATCAAGGTCAGCTCCTAAAGCATCTTCTGCAACCATAACCGTCCTTGCGGCATCATCTACAAAATCAGCACTATTGGCCAGATCAAGACGACTGATAAGAGCTGTTTCAACGGCCTGGTCAACGCTGTAAGCCATTTCCTCAATGCCCGTTTGCCGGAGTTGCTTAAGGGCATTAGGGTCAAGAGTTATATTTACTTCTACCGGAAGGGCCAGAGTAATCTTAAACTCATCGAGCTGCTGCTGGTAACTTTGTTTTGCCCTTACGAGGCTGTTTTCAGCCCGAAGCCATTCCTGTAAAGCCTGGTCGAGCTCAAAACGGTCTCTCCTGCCGTATTTCGCTTCTATCTCAAGACGCTTTTTGGATTCTTCTCGTCTTTCGAAGTTATTCTCGGCGTTTGTTACCTGGTCACGGGCCTGAAGGACCTTGTAATATTCACTAATCACAGAAACTACAAAACTTTTTCGGAAACGATTGAATGAACGTATCTCGTATAAAACGTCACGTTCAGCCTGTGTAAGCTCTTCCCGCACAATCTTTCTGCCTGCGCCCCGCAATAACGGCCGGGATATTGTTGCCGACAGAACAGAGCCGAGTGAAGTATCCGGACTTCCAATGAACAGCTCCGTCCAGCTCAGAGCTATATCCATACTAATCTGTGTACCATCGGCAAGCAACTGGCTAAAGCCGAATCTATCGGTCATATTCATTTTGTCAGTTTCGTCTTGTTTGGTATATCTTGAATCAATAGTGCCGAACCATTGCCGGGCAAAGTTATGCCGCGACAATGTCAGGCTTAAAGCGGTAAGGTATAAATTCTCTTTCTGCGTTTGATAATTTCTGTTGTTAGCGGTGGAAATGGCAACAGCCTGAGGTAAAGTTATGACACCTGAGGTGAACTCGTTAATATCAATAATAATATCGTTAGGTGAATTATTCACGTCACTGATGCGGTAGTTTACCTTGCTGCCGAAGTTCGGATCCCACTTTTGCTCTATTATTTTGTACGTTTCGCGGTCGGCTTCGGCTTTGTAATGTTTCGTGCTGCATCCGCAGACCGATAGCACAACGGCTATTAAGGCCGTACTGACGATAAACAAACAGGTTTTTCTGGCCTGCTGCGACATAAAATTCTTCTGGGTGCTCCTCCATAATCCCCATTACTGAAAGATAAGTGCATTATACCATAAAAACTTGTAAAAACTAAGTAAAAAACGCACCTTTACAGACTAAGGATAGAGCACTACCGCCGAGTCCCATAATAATAAAGACGGTGCTTTTTAGGTTTTATTGCAGGGATTTTTGTTGAGAAAGTGGTTTTTTTTGATTATTATGTTTTTTTCGTTCCGGCGGCGTAGCCAAGTGGCCCAAGGCGACGGTTTGCAAAACCGTTATTCGTGGGTTCGAATCCCACCGCCGCCTGTTGAATAGTATATGAGTAAATGGATTAACTACTCATTAACCCATCAACTCATTAACTCATCCACTTACTCCACAGCTTCGATGCTGTGTATTTCAGTATATCCGAGCTGGAGCATATCAGGCTCGGCGTTTTTGTCATTGTCGGGGAACTGAACGGCGGTGTACTTGCCTGCAAATTTTTCTGCGTATTCATAAAGTTTACCGGTGTCTAAATTCAGTTTCAGTTTCCCGTTAAAATCTTCGTCACTTTCGAACATATTTCCGAAAACACCCATCGAACCAACTGAAGGCAGCGATTGTTCTGCCGTAGATGAAGCCGGAATAGCGTCCATCTCTATCGCAGCCACCATACCATTGGGAGTTTTTTCTATTTTTTTTACTTCATAGATTTTATCGAAGGATTTGATGACAAGCGCGCTTTTTGGAGAGCGCCCGTCTCTTTTCCAGAAGTTACCAACTGAAAGTTTTTTACTGTTTGAATCAGGCAGCGCTTTAATCGTATGTATCTTAACAATCGCTTCTTTATCGAGTATATTTTTCGCAAGTTTAGACCCCTCTCTGCCAACAACGGCTTTGCCGGCATTGTCAAGACCCGATACTTCTACAATCTCACCGTTCGGCGAAATTTTAATCTGGTATGTTTGTCCAATCAGGCTGTTAAGAGCTTTCGGTTCGCTGTCCCTGTTATTACTGTCAAAGTCGATATCTTTCCCCTGCTCGTCCCTTGAAAGGTATTTGATTGCGTTTATTTTTATTGCTGCATCGGCGTTGCCCTGCTTGTCAATGCCCGTTATAGTCTGGTCATAAACCATCTCAACGATTGTCTCAGCCATTTTTTCAGTTCTCTTCTTTTCCCTCGGTTGCTCGAAAAGATAATCTTTTCTGGAATGTGAAACGGCTTTGTAAGTAACGGTCTGTTCAGGAGAAAACTTCAGGGCAATATCGGCTCGTGGGGCACATCCCGGATGGAAAAGCAGGACAATACTAATAAAAGTCAACGACAGAAGAAATCTTACACCTTTCATTTGGTTCACTCCTTAAATTTCCTTAATTCTTATACTGCACAATTTCAAATATACGATTTTATCAAATAAAATGAGTTTGGCAAGAAAAAAAATGTCCACTAATTATTTGGCCGGCTAATAATCAAGTCCGAAAAAAAACTGCTTAACAACTAATTACAAAAAAGCCTTATATTAAGACTTAGACCACCGTTTATGACCAAAAGAAATTATTCCGATTAATATTTTAAGATTTGCTCTTTTGGCGTATATTTTATATAGGGCTGTATGAAAATGGGGGCAAAAAAACGGTTTCGTTTTGAAGAGCTGCTTATAGCGGCAGTAGTAATAGCGTCTTTAGCAACTCTTGCCGCACCGCGGATAGCGATGAGTCAGCCGAGTTACAAGACCAATGCCTGCCAGGCTAATATAGTTCTTCTTAACGCCAAAATCGACCAATACTACAGGGACACCGGACACTGGCCTGGTTCACTCGACGAGCTTGTAGTCGAGGGCTATTTGCCTGATGGATTACCAAAATGTCCCTATGGAGAAACCTATCTTATCGGTCCCGAACATTATATCGCCGAACACAAACATTAACAAAACGTTAAAAACCTTCATCTGCATCGCCTGCAAATTCATATACTCTCAGTCTCCACACAAAAAGTTTGACCTGATAGCCTTTCCGCTATACCTTATTTCCTGACAGGCTGATTATATAGAAAAGGCTTATTTAAAATGCGGGTCAAAATAAACAATACAATTCTCGAACTGGTTCAGGGAGATATAACCGAGCAAAGCACCGAATCAATAGTAAATGCTGCCAACACTCAATTGCTCTTAGGCGGCGGGGTTGCCGGCGCGATACGAGCAAAAGGCGGTCCCGCCATACAACAACAATGCAATAAATTAGGCCCGACTACCGTAGGCGGCGCGGTCAAAACAACGGGCGGCAACCTCAAGGCCAAATATGTCATTCACACAGTCGGGCCTCGAATGGGCCAGGGCGATGAAGATAATAAACTTCGCAGCGCAACTGTCAATTCTCTCAAACTGGCTGACAACGAAAATATAAAAAGCATTTCCTTCCCCGCGATAAGCACAGGCATATTCGGTTTTCCTGTAGACCGCTGCGCTGAAATTATGCTGCGAACAACTATCGATTACCTCAAAGGCCAAACACAGCTCGAACAGGCTGTTTTCTGCCTTTTTACTAAATCGGACTTCAATATTTTCCAGGACGAATTAAAACGGCAAATCTCAAATGAAGGCAATGCTTCTTAAAAAACCGGCACCAGCTGAAAATAAGCCCCTTGAATTGGCTGATATCGAAATCCCTAAACCGGCAGATAACGAAATCCTTATCAAAATCTCCATTTGCGGCGCCTGCCATACCGACCTCGACGAAGCTGAAGGCCGGCTTGTTTGTTCAACGTATCCGATGGTTCCCGGCCATCAGGTCGTCGGCGCCGTCGAAGATAAAGGTAAAAATGTCACCAAATTCAAAAACGGCGACAGGGTCGGAGTAACCTGGCTGTATTCAAGCTGCGGCGAGTGTAACTTTTGCAAAAGAGGCAATGAGAATTTATGCCCCGATGCCAGGTGGACAGGCAAAGATGCCAACGGCGGATACGCTGAATATATGGTTATCAAAGAAGATTACGCATATCCTTTGCCTGATACCTTCAATGACGCCCAGGCCGCCCCGCTACTCTGCGCGGGCGTAATAGGATACCGCACCCTGCGATTAGCCCAAATATCCGACGGCCAGATTATTGGCCTGGTAGGCTTCGGAGCCTGTGCTCATATTCTTATTCAGGTTATCAAATATAAATTCCCTAATAGTCCGGTCTTTGTATTTACTAAAACCGAGCATCACGCTGAGTTAGCAAAGAGCCTCGGCGCCGACTGGACAGGCAGAAGTTTTGATAAGCCCCCTGCCTTGCTGGACAAATGTATGGACTTTACTCCGGTAGGCGAATGTGTGCGCGATGCTCTGTCGAATTTACAGCGAGGCGGAAGATTAGTTATAAATGCTATTCGCAAGGAAACACCTGTCCCGCCTCTGGAATATGACAGGTATCTCTGGGACGAAAAGGAAATCAAGAGCGTTGCCAACGTTACTAAAGCCGACGCGTTAGAGTTTTTACCGTTAGCTGCCCAAATCGGTGTTAAGCCGACAACAGAAGAATTCCCACTTAAAGATGCCAACGAAGTTCTGTTAAAAATCAAAAATTCCCGGCTAAAAGCCGCCGCTGTTCTGAAAATTTAGACACAGATTCACACTGATTTACACGGATTAAAAACATATATTTTCTTGTAAAAAGCCAATTCAAAGCCAATTTAAAGCCATAAATTGGCTTTAGCCCGCATATTTCACAGGATTTTTACATTTTCTGATTGCAAAATGGCCTAACTACTTGTAGTATAATAAGTTATATTAAACACC
>JAFGGH010000065.1 GCA_016930645.1 Sedimentisphaerales bacterium | reverse complement strand
CGGCGAGAACTTCCTTGGCCAGATACAAATCGAGGCGTTTGGACTGAAGAGATGAGAAGGCGACTACCTTAATGAGAGCGCCTTCAAGCTCGCGGACGTTCGAGCGGATCTGCTCGGCGATATAATTGATGACCGCATCGGGGATATGCTTTTTCATATTCCGGGCGTATTGGCAGCAGATGTTCCTTCTGACCTCAAAGCCGGGTGTGTCTATTTTTACGACCATACCGGAGACGAACCGGTTGACAAGTTTTTCCGAGAGCTGGCCTATCATTTTGGGGTGGGCGTCGGAGACCAGGACGACCTGTTTTCCGGCGAGGTCGATAGCGTTGAAGGTGTGCAGAAATTCCTCCTGCGTCGAGGGTTTGCTGGCCAAGAAGTGAATGTCGTCGATTGCGAACAACTCCGTTTGCCTCATCCGATGACGAAAAGCCTCCAGCTTTTTTGTCTTCAAGGCCAGCACAAACTGATTGGCGAAATCTTCCGCCGATAGATAGAGCCAATCAGTCCCGGGCCGGTGCCTCGCCACCTCGTTGCATATCCCTTGCGCGAGATGGGTCTTACCGACGCCATAACCTCCGTGTATGAAGAGCGGATTAAATGGGCTCTTCGAGTCATTAATAATTGCTTTTGCGGCGTTGAACGCCAACTCATTGCACGAGCCGACTATAAAGCTGTCCAGACCTAATTTAAGCAGCTTTTTGCCGACAGGCTGACGGGCATTGCCGGTTATTCTTTTTTTGTCCTGTGCTTTGGCGACCAACTGGGCCTGGTAGTCAAGCTGCGTTTTACGCTGCCTTCCGGAAAGCTCCGGGTCGATACCAAAAATCACTTTCGACTGGGGACCGAGATGCTTCTTCGCAACCTGATTGATTTCAGTCAAATAATGATTCTCAAGCCAGCCTGCGATAAAAAGATTAGGTACCCCAATTTTCAAATAGCCGTCCGAGGCCGAAAACTTCGTCGAGTACTTAAACCATATTCTGTATTTCTGCTGTCCGACCAATTCAGCAAGCTCGCCGGTTATGGCCGTGACCAAGTCTTCCCTGACAACACTCTGCATAGCAACTCCCCTATGGCAGCACAAAACTCTGAGTTTCTTTCTTCCTGTTTTACCGCAATTATTGAAAGATGTGAACTTAATTCAACACAGATTATGAAATTTTCTTTTCCACTTTACAGATGCGGTTGATTTTTCCGGACTTGCGCGCGAAAAAAAATTTTTATTAACAGGTTTTACACGATGTAAATGCTTTATGTGGAAAAGATGTGGATTAGGTTTCCAAACAGATTTCACAATATTGGCCACAGATTCCTTCGACATGCTCGGGACAGGTAACACAAATTACTCAGATTTTTTTCAGCCACCCCGATAAACGACCCTAATAAATCGTGGAAATCTCAGTTAATTTGGTCTTGCAAAAGTGAGCGGATTATAATAGTAATAACCCTGATAAGGATATCCGAAAATTTATAAGGAGATGACAAATGAAAAAGATTCGATTATTCCCGCTTTTATTAACTTTGCTCTGGGTTTTTTCGTTTGCTCAGGCAGAAGCTTACGAAGAGCTTGAGTTTTCAAAGCTTAAAAAGGCCAAGCAAGAAATCAGCGGACAGGCAATAGTTCTCAAGGCCGGGCTGGGAGAGCTCGGCAGCGGAGCGTTCGAGCTCGAAGGTAAAGGCATCGGCGCCGACAAATACACAGCAGTCAAGGTGTATCGGCCTGGAAAAACAAACGAAAATTTCAATGCATACCTCGCCAAAGATTCACAGGCTTTACAGATGTATCAGAATTACGGAACCGGCGAGCAGCTCCAAAAGACATGCCAGGAGGACCGCTCTGTCAGCGTTTGGGGAACAGTCTATTATATCGGCGGAAAAGACTATCCGATAGCAATGGTAATCGACAAAATCGAACCGACCGCTGAGAGACCGCACGGCAATCTTCGATATTCAATTACGGTGACGGATTTTGAGAACAAGGCCAACTGGCGCGGCCAATGGGACGTCGGCCACGGCTTTACAGAAATTATGACAAACTCGTTGCAGGAATCCGGCTGGTTCATTGTTCTTGGTGATAAACAAATGCGTCAAGAGGCTATGGTCGAACAGGATTTCGGCGAAAGCGGACGAGTCGCCCAGGGCAAAAAGACCCCAAAAATAGGGCGCATGACGCCTGCGCAACTGCTCGTTAAAGGTGCCATAACGCACGTTCAGAACAGCACTACCGGCGGGTCGGGCGGAATCAATATTAAGGGTATCAGTTTAGGCGGCGAAGCAGACCACGCAGAAATCAATATTACTATTTATCTTGTCGATTCGGAAACCGGCCAGGTCAAAGCATCGACGGATGTCGTTGGAAAATCCAATCGAAAAGGCGGCAAAGTAGGATATTTTGGCGGCGGGTTAGGCGGTCTGACCGGTGGTTTGTCCGGACACAAAAAAGACAATGTCGGCAAGGCCTGTGAAGATGCGGTCGCTCAGGCTGTCGATTTCCTTATCAAACAGCTTGAGAGTATTCCGTGGGAAGGAAGTATTTCCATGGTAAAAGACGACAAAATAATAATCAACCGCGGCCAACGCGAAGGCGTAAGAATCGGGCAAAAATTCAGCGTCGGCAGTGTCGAAGAGCTTGTAGACGAAGATACAGGCGAAGTGCTCGATGTGGAAATGACGAAGGTCGGTATTCTCGAAGTTACCTCGGTCAAAGAAAAAATCGCCTATTGCAAAGCTCTCGAAGGCGGTGACAAAATCCAAAAGGGAATGAGCATTCAGCCGGTGGACTAAGAGCATCTAACAGAACACCGAATACAGAATATAGATAAAGGGTTTATTTTTTGAGGAGGATAGCGTAGTATCCGCCGTCATGGTCGAACTTGTTATCTTCGGGCAGAGTTAATTTTTCTTTGAGTAATTTGAATTGAGGATGGTCGAAAAGGAATTCGCTTATACACCGCTGATTCTCCAGGGTGATAATACTGCAGGTGCTGTAACAGATTCGGCCTTGTGGTTTTACTAAATCGGCGGCGGATTTAAGGAGCTCGTCCTGGGTGTCTGCGAGCTTTTCCACGGATTTCGGTTTTAAGCGGAGGCGAACTTCCGGCCTTTTGGCCAAGACACCGGTGTTCGAGCAGGGGACATCCAGAAGGATGATGTCAAACTGCTCGTTCATTTCGTTATATTCTTTCAGCTTTTCATAAGGGATGGTTTTTATGGAATTGAGGCTGAGTCTTTTAATGCTCTCATCGAGCATAAGGAGCCTGCTGCTGTTGATATCGGTCGCGAAAATATCGGCTTTGTCGTTAGTCAGTTCGGCGAGCTGAATTGTCTTTGTGCCGGGGGCTGCACAGAGGTCGAGGATTTTCATTTGCGGTTTGGGTTCGGCGGCAATTGCGGGCAGAGAAGCTGTCGGATCCTGAACGGTGAAGAGGCCATCCTCGAAACCGGGGAGTAACATTATATTGCCCGGCGAATCAATTTTAATCATCCTGTCATCGGCAGTAATGTCGATGCCAAGGCCTGTGTGGGTAAGAAGCTCGGCAAGTTTATAAGTGCTGGTTTTGAGGGTATTGGGTCTAAGGTAGATACCGGCTTTTCTGTTCGATGCTATGCAGATTTGACGGGTCTTATCATATCCGAATTCATCGAGCCATTCGTTAATAAGGAAGCGCGATATTGAATAGGCGGTGCTGAAGTAGTCGGCGGGCTGGATTTGCGGGTCGGCGAGGAAACACCTGTCAAAGACGCAGCCGACCGAAGTGTTCTGGGGCAAATTCTGCCTGATGTTCTGAGCGGTGATTTCATGACTTCGCGCATTGATTCTCGAAGCAATCTTTCTCAGTACGGCATTTACAAATCCGACCTGTTTTTCTCCGCCGCGGGTTTTTGTGTTTTCGGCGGCGTCGTTTATGATTGAATACTCCGGTGTCTGCGGACAATATATCAACTCATATAAACCCACGCGCAGGAAATTTATCAACTCGGGAGCAACCCGTTTTGCGGGAGTATCGGCAAGAGCGGAAAGCACAGAGTCAATGGAACCGTGGTGTCTGATGGTACCCATAACAAGGTCGGTGGCACGCTGCTTCTGGTCGGTTGTATCAAGCAATTCGTTGAGAATATCAGACGCGTAAGCAGATTGCTTTTGCGCGCGGCTATTTTGCCGTTTTTGCGTCTTGTCAAACCGGTTCAAAACTTCCACAGCAACAAGCCGCGCTGAGTTATTTGGATACTCAGTAATGTTCATTCATTAATTTTCAAAAAGAAGTCACCCGCTTGTGCCCTGTGCCCGTTGACAAAATCTTTGAAATTCATCACGCTTCCCCCTGCGGGTTTGATTTTCAAAATTTTAAGAGCACCAGTTTCACAGGTAACATTCATTATATCATCTAAAGTACCGTTTGTTAAGCTTTTTTTAGGTGATTCGACAGGCTCGGTAAGGGCAAAAGTGACTCTTTTTGTTTTGGCTGATTTTTTGCATTGAAAATCGGCGGATGCGCCCGGCCAGGGCCACAATCCCCTGATTTTGTTGTGAACCTGCATAGCCGGAGCATTGAAATCGATAAAGCCATTCGATTTTTTCAATTTAGGGGCGAGTGTGGCGGCGCTGTGGTCCTGCTCGACGTAAACGGCGGAGCCACTTTCGATTTTATCGATTGTATCGATTAAAACGGGTGCAGCGAGTGCAGCAACTCTGTCGCGGATGTCACCGGCGGTATCAAGAAGCCCGACTGGAGTTTCAACAGTCGCGAGGATTTTTCCGGCGTCCCATTTTTCGGTGACAGTTAATATAGTAGCTCCGGTTTTATTCTCGCCGTTTATGACAGCCCAGTTTATAGGCGCGGCGCCGCGGTATTTCGGCAGGAGTGAACCGTGGACGTTTATCATTCCTTTAGGAGAAAGATTTATCAGCTCGTTGCAGATTTTCTGACCAAAGGCAATCATCAGAATCAAATCCGGTTTAGTATCGGCAACTTTACTGATTACCGATGGGTTGGCGTTATTATCTGTTTCAATGAACGAAATCGCATGCTCTTTTGCCCAGGATGCTACGGCTGTTGGAGTTGTTTTTCTACCGCGGCCAGCAGCGCGAGGCGGCTGGGTGACGACAAACTCGATACTGTGTTTAGATTCCAACACGGCATCGAGACACGGTATGCCAAATTCTCCACTTCCAATAAAAACTATGTTCATATTCGTTTTGCCACAGAGAACACAAAGTACACAGAGATAATAGTTAACAGGATTATCAGGAATTGGTGTTTTTTTCAATGAGTTTTTTTAGCTGGCGTCTGTGGGCGATTTTTGCGGCGGTGCCCATTTTGTCGGCGATAGTAACACCTTCAATGTGGTCGTATTCGTGCTGCAATGCTCTTGCATAGAGACCTTCCGCTTCTTCGGTAAACTTATTGCCGTCGATGTCAGTCGCGGTGACGGTAGCCTTTTCGTACCTTTTAATCTTCGTGTAAATTCCTGGTACCGATAAACAGCCTTCATCGTGGCCGATTAACTTTCCGCTCGTTTTTACCGTCGGATTGATATAGACGCGGACATTTTCCCTTGTGCTGTCGAGAGAAATAATAAAAAGCCTCAAGCCGATTCCGGCCTGCGGCGCAGCCAGGCCGACGCCCTTTCTTTCGAGCATAATATCCGTCATCTTTTCGACGAGCCGGCGGATATCGTCATTGATTTGCTCGATAGGTTCGGCTTTACCTGTAAGGACATCTTTCGGGTAATGAGTAATTTTGCAGTCGTCTATATTTATCTGGTCAGCCATTATTTTTTAATTGTCGAATTCGGTACCATCGAAAGTATTTCCGAGATAAGTTTTTCTTACGGTTTCGTTTCTGATAATGTCCGCGGGCGGACCTGCGGCTATTACCGTGCCATGGTCTATGATATAGGCTTCATCCACCACTTCAAGGGTTCTTTCGACATTGTGGTCTGTAACAAGGATACTGACACCAGCGTCAACGAGGCGTTTTATTTCGTGCTGTAGCTCTTCGACTGCGATAGGGTCGACACCGCTGAACGGCTCATCCAGCAATATCAGCGAAGGTTCTGTTACCATCGCCCTTGCGATTTCGAGCTTTCTTCGTTCACCACCCGACAGAAATCTGCCCTGGCTTTGGGCGACCTCGGACAGACCAAAACGTTCGATAAGCATTTCAGCCCTTCGGTCGCGTTCGTCTTTTGTGATGGACATAGTTTCAAGAATAGCGTAGAGATTATCACGGACGGTGAGTCTCTGGAAGATGCTCGGCTCCTGTGAGAGGTAGCCCAGGCCAAGGCGAGCGCGTTTGTACATCGGGAGCCTTGTTATATCATTGTCGTCAAAGAAGACCTGTCCTTCGTCGGGTGTAATCATTCCCATAATCATTCTAAAGCTGGTGGTTTTTCCGGCGCCGTTTCTACCGAGCAGGCCGACAATGCTCTGCCGGCCTATGGAAATATCCACATGGTTTACCACCGCCCTGCCCGAGTAGCATTTTACCAGGCCCTGTGTTTCGAGAAGCGATCCATCATTCATAGTTAAATCCCGCAGAGAAATATCCTTATCTTTTTGGGCTATTATAGCAGTGATTGCCAAAGAGGCAAGAACTGTTATTGCTCTTTGGCAGGCGGATAAATATACTGGCATTATTGTAATCTTTTTGCTATCAATTACATTTTTGCTAAAAAGAAGCAGTGATTTTTACAATAAGAGCAGCTTATGTTTGCAATTATCAGTGATATACACTCGAATATCGAGGCCCTGACTGTAGTGCTGGCAGATATCGAGAAACGAGGCATAAAGACCATTTATTGCCTCGGCGATGTGGTCGGCTACGGTCCGGACCCGAAACCCTGTCTCGATTTGGTTATCGAAAAGACAAAATTGTGCGTACTGGGCAACCATGATTACGCGGTCTTCTACGAGCCGACAAATTTTAATTACGCCGCCGAGCAGGCAAGCTTCTGGACGCGTGAGGTGCTGGAGACTGAAAAAAATCAGGCGTCGAGGGAGAAATGGTGGGAATTTCTCGGTCATCTGCCGATGCGGAAGACATTGAATTTCAAGTCTGGAGATGAAAAGGTGACCATAGATTTTCTTCACGCAAGCCCTCGCAAGCCGATAAATGAATATATATTCCCGGATGATGTTTATACCAATCCGATGAAGATAAAAACCCTGTTTGACAAAATCGACCATATCTGCTTTGTGGGTCATACCCACCTGCCGGGCGTATTTCTGGATGAGCCGGACTTCTATCTGCCCGAAGAACTCGGCGAACGTTACCCGATACTGGGCGACGAAAAGGCAATTATCAATATAGGCTCGGTCGGTCAGCCGAGAGATAAAGACAACAGGGCAAGTTATGTTTACATCGAAGATAACGAGGTGAATTTCGTGCGGCTGGAATACGATTTTGAAAAGACAATTGAAAAAATCAAGGCAATCGATGAGCTTGATAACTTCAACGCAGAGAGACTGAGAGACGGAAGGTAAAATATTGAATATTGAATATTAAGCACTGATTATTCCTAAGTTTAAATTAGAGAAAAAATAATATGAAGATTAAATTCATTTTTATTTCACTTATTGTTACTTACCTTTTGTTTTGTGGTTTTTTGGTATTTGAATCGGGGATCTTCAAAGATAACGCCTACAAAAAACGTTGTATTCTTTTGCAAAATACCACCGAAACCAAAGAACCGGCAGAAGCTGGAAATAAGGAAGCACCCAAAGAACAAACTATATCGCAGGGTCCCGCTGAGGTTGTGCTGGGCGCTCAAAGCGCCGAGGCCCGGACGGTAATAATCGGTGCCAAGGACCCAAATACCGAAAATCCCGAAACAGGTTTTCATCTCCAGCTAAAACTCAATACCAAAGGCGCATCTATAGAAAAAGCGACCTTCAGCAACGGTATAAGCGAAGACGGTGAGCACAAAGGTTTCAGCGACCGGGACGCGAATAATCCCAGGCCTTTGGTTTTGTTAAATCCGCTAAAATTTACCGACGGCAGTGAGATTCTTTCTATGTCGAACGATGAGCTTATCTTCATTGACAGAAAAGTTCAACTGCCGCTTAATAAGCTGTATTGGCAATTCGATGGTGTTGAAAAGGTGGCAAGCGGCTGTGAAAAAGCGACTTTTACGGCGCTGATAACAGACCAGGTCAGCAGAAATGATGTGCTTAAAGTAACAAAAAGTTTTTCGATACTGCCCGGCAGCTACTTAGTTTATTGTGATGTGAATATCGAGAACCTCTCAGCAAGAGAACAAAATGTTCGATTCAATATGACCGGGGCGGTAGGAGTATCAAGAGAGGATTCGCGGAGCGATATGAGAGGGGTAGCGGCAGCATTTAAGGACGGAAAAGGACAGATAGTAAGCAATAAAAAAGTAGGTATAAATAAACTTAGAAAGGCTAAAAGTGCTGAAGAACTTCGTCTTGAGCGTAAAAACTGCCAATTTCTATGGGCGGCGGTAACGAACAAATACTTTGCGGCGATAGTTGTACCGCTTGCCGAAGAGGGTAAGGATTTCTGCGGCTGGTTAGGCGGTAAATTCGGCAGATATTATAACCCCGACGGTGACACCGAAAACGACAGCGGCGATGAGACAATAGGGCTGGATATGAAAATCTCGGCGGCGACGCTTGCACCGGCAGGCGTTGAGGGCAGCGGCAAGGATTATAATTTTCATTTGTATCTTGGACCTAAGGACAAAGAGCTGTTTGACAGCAACGACTATTACAAAAACTTAGGCTTTTTCCACACGATAGATTTCATCGGATGCTGCTGTCCAACCAGCATAATTCAGCCTTTGGCGTTTTTTATTATGTGGCTGATGAACGCTCTATTTGTCTATATTCCTAATTACGGTATTGTTATTATAATTTTAGTGTTTATCGTCCGCACTGTTCTGCATCCTTTGACCAAGGCGGGACAGGTGAGGATGAGCAGATTTACCAAGGTTCTCAGCTCACCGGAAGTACAGGAAATCAAGAAGAAATACGCAAAGAACCATATGGAGATGCAGAAGCGTATCAACGAATTCCAAAAGGAGCGCGGCGTTTCGCCAATGGATATGATGCTGGGTATGCTGCCGACGTTTGTCCAGATGCCGCTTTGGATAGCTTTGTGGAGTGCTGTTAATTCGAGTATTGATTTGAGAGGCGCGGCGTTTTTGCCGTTCTGGATTACGGATTTATCGGTGCCGGACGCCCTTATAAGCTGGCAAACGGTAACAATTCCTCTATTGGGCTTTAAGCTGAGCTCTTTTAACCTGCTGCCGATACTAATGGGCCTGGCGTTTTATTTGCAGCAAAAGACAATGCCACAGCAGGCGGCGGCGACACCGGAACAGGAGCAGCAGCAGAAAATAATGAAGCTTATGATGCTGCTGATGTTCCCGCTGATTCTGTACAACGCGCCGTCAGGAGTGAACCTTTATATTATGGCAAGCTCATTTGCCGGTGCGATAGAGCAGTACTATATCCGCAAGCATATCCGCGAGAAAGAAGAGCAGGAATCGCGAGGTATGGTCGAAGTAACAAGCAAAACAGGCGGCAAGGTCAAAAAGAAAAAGCCCAAACCGTTTATTAAGTTTTAGGGTATCCGCCTTCGCTAATGCTACGGCGAGACAAGCAGGATTTAGGGGACAGGGTACAAAATCCCGAATCCCGAAATACAAGCCCCGACCGGAAGGGAGGGGATGAAAAAGAACATACGCAATACGAAATGCGATGTACGAATTAAATGATACGATTGTTGCGATTAGTTCGGCGGCGGCAGATAAGCTGGTGATAATCCGCATCACCGGCGCCGAGACTATCAAAAAAATCAACCTATTCTTCAAGCCTGAAGTCGAACAAAATCAGCAAGCTATTTTTGATGGGAAATTATCCATCGATAATGAATTTACGATTGAAGCGACGGTTTATGTATTCGCCGGGGGGCGGTCTTATACCGGTGAGGATTTGGTGGAAATTCATACCTGGTCCAACCAGTCGGTAACCGAGGCGATTATAAATTCATTTTTGCAAAACGGCGTAAGGCCGGCTGGGCCGGGCGAGTTTACCGCAAGGGCTTATATGAACGGCAAGCTGGATTTGGCACAGGCTGAAGCGGTGAATAAGGTCATAACGAGCGGTAACCGTCTTCAGCTTGGTGCGGCGCAGAAGCTGCTTTCGGGAAGGCTGACGGAAACGGTTAATCAGACAAGAAGTGAACTGATGAGCTGCCTGAGCAGGCTGGAGGCAGGGATGGATTTCGGCGAAGGGGACATCGAGTTTATTAAAACGCAAGAGGCAGTCCGGCTTTTGGAGTCGGTTAAAAATCAGCTCGAAAAATTAATAAAGGGGAGCATAAGTTATGAAACGCTCACCGACCTAGCCACAGTGGGTATAGCAGGAGCGGTGAACGCAGGGAAAAGCTCACTTCTGAACGCCATGCTCGGACGGCAAAGGAGTATTGTTTCACCAGAGCAGAAGACGACCAGAGATATACTGACCGGCATATTGGAATTGGAGCGAAACCTGTGTGTGGTTTTCGATTGCGCCGGGTTGATAACAAAAGCTCACAATCAAATAGACGAACTTGCCCAGGCAGCGGCAATCGAGGCACTGAACGGCGCCGAGGTTGTAATTATCTGTGTCGATATAACAAAGGAAGATTTAACTGAAGATATCAAAATCAGAGGACTTATCAAACCCAAGGTAATTATCGCCGCCGCCACAAAATCGGATTTGTTAAGCCAAATTGAGATATCACAGCGGCTTGCGAACTTGACAAAGAAATTTGAGAGCGAATTTATCGCGGTCAGCAGTAAAAGCCGCGACGGAATCAAACGGTTAAAAGAGATAGTTGATAAAAGGCTTTTGGAGCAAGCTGGAACCGGCAATGTGCAAAGTGCCGGGGTATTATTAACGGCAAGACACAGGCAGTCGGTAAGCGAGGCTGTTGATAATATTGAACAGGCGATTAGTGAACTTGGGCGGGATAACAACGAGATAGCGGCGATGATGATTCGCGGGGCATATCAGACGCTGTCGAGAATGGAAGCGGAGCACATCGACGAAAAAATCCTCGATAATATCTTCAGCAAATTCTGCATCGGCAAATAGAAGCTCCCTATAACGGAGGGGAATTATGATATTGACCGAGGCTTGTTCTTTGATATAATGCGGTGTTTTAGGCGGTAAAACTAATGGTTGAAAACCAAATTTTTAAGGCAGACGGAAATGAAAGAAAAAACACTCGCAGAATTAGCACAATATGTCGATGGGCAAATAAAAGGCAATCCCGGCGTAACAATCAAATCGGCATCGACACTGGGCAGGGCAAAAGAAGGTGATATCAGCTTTCTTGCAAATAATAAATATGAAAAGGAGCTTTTGACCACCGAGGCAAGTGCGGTAATAGTAGGCAAAGACATAATTACCTCAGCACAAATTCCACTTCTGATATGCGAAGACGCGTATTACGCTTTTATGCAGATAATGGTTCTTCTTCACGGTCATCGCAAACATAAAAAGATTGGAATCAGTCCCGATGCCCGCATTTCTGAAAAGGCCAAGATAGGCTCCGACTGTCGTATTCACCATTTCGTAACAATTGAAGACGGCGCGAGAATCAGCAACGGATGCATCATTTATCCCGGCTGTTATATAGGTCAAAATGTTATACTGGGCAATGATTGTATTATCTATCCCAACGTTACCATATATGAAGGGTGCAGACTCGGCAAGCGGGTCATAGTAAACGCCAATTCCGTAATAGGTGAGGACGGTTTCGGTTATGCAACTCATAAGGGTGTTCATCATAAGATACCTCAGGTAGGCGGTGTGGTAATCGAAGATGATGTTGAAATCGGGGCGTGCTGCGGCATTGAGCGCGGGACTCTGGGCGATACTGTAATCGGCCAGGACAGCAAGCTCGGCGATATGGTAACAATCGGTCACGGCAGTAAAATCGGGCCACACTGTTTATTGGTTGCGCAGGTCGGTATTGCGGGTTCGACCAATCTCGGTCATCATTGTGTTGTCGGAGGGCAGGTCGGCATAGTCGGGCATATTAATATCGGTAACTGTGTTATGATCGCCGCACAGGCAGGTGTTATTAACAATGTCGGTGATAATAAAGCCATTCTCGGAGCGCCGGCAATTGATGCCAATATCGGTAAACGGGCTTACAGCATGATACAATATCTACCGGATATGCGGCAAAGCATCAAGATGCTGAAACAAAAAGTCAAACAGATCGAAGAAGAAGCAGAATAAAGCTTTTTCTAAATTTATTTCAGTTCAGGCAATAACAAAGACGATGAGCGATTCAAAAGTACTTGGATTGATAGCTGGCCAGGGCAGGCTGCCTTTTCTTGTTGCCGACGGCGCGAAAAAAGCCGGACTGAAAGTTATCTGTGTGGGATTAGCGGACAACGCCGCGTCAGACCTTGCTGAACACGTGGATATTTATTATGAGGTCCCGCTTGCAAGGCCGGGTAGATGGATAAAAAAGCTTCGTAAGCATAATGTTACCACAACGATAATGGTGGGCAGGGTCCGCAAGACACGAATTTATACGCCTTTCAGAATACTTAAATACCTTCCGGACTGGCGGGCGCTGCGAATTTGGTACTGGCGGCTGAGAAAGGCGGAAAAGCAAAATGACCGTATGCTGGCGGCGCTTGCGGATGAGCTTGCCAGCGGTGGCATAATTCTGGAGAACTCGACAATGTATTGCTCGGAACATTTAGCAACAAAAGGCACGATGACAAAAATCGCACCCGGTGGCGCGATTAACAACGACATTGAATTCGGCTGGCCGATTGCCAGGAAAATGGGTGAGCTCGATATAGGCCAGGCAATCGCGGTAAAGGAAAGAGAAGTCATCGCCGTTGAAGCTATCGAAGGAACGGCTAAGATGATTGAACGGGTCGGTAAGCTTTGCCCGGCGGGCGGGTGGACGTTGATTAAAACCGCCAAGCCGAACCAGGATATGAGGTTCGATGTGCCCTGTGTGGGGCCTGACACTATAAAAGCCCTTGCCGAAAACAAAGCTAAATGCCTTGTAGTCGAAGCTGAAAAAACAATAATAATCGACAAACCAGAAACCGTAAAACTGGCCGACGAACTTGGAATAATTATCACGGGACACTGATAAAAACCAATGCAGCAACCCATACCAGCCAATACCGACATTCCATACGAACTTGTTATTAACCACTGTACGCCGCAAAATAAAAATCAAACGGTTTTGTGCGAAGAGCTTTTACGAAAAATCGACGGCAAACGCAGCGTATATCGTGGCAGGTGGCAAAACCATCCTGTGATTATAAAGATTTTTGAAAAAGGGTTCGGGGCAAAGGCGAAACTTCTCAAAGAATGGCAGGGATTTAACGAATTAAAGAAAAGAAAAATCAACACACCTGAAACTTACTTTTACGGACACAGCAACAACGGCGGCTGGGTTATGGTAATCGAAGAGATATGCAAATCAGAGACAGCAATTGAGCTGTTTAACAGGGCCCGGTCAAATGAACAAAAACTTGAAATTCTAAGGCTTCTTTTAGGTGAGCTGGCAAAGCTGAATACGGCGGGAGTTATGCAAACAGATTTACACATGGGCAATTTTCTTATTCGGGGAACCGAAGTTTATCCTCTTGATACAGCAAGGATGAAATTTTTTGGCGGACCTATAGACAGAGAAGCGAGCATAAAACAAGCAGCTTTGTTGTGCTGGTATATTCCAAAAGACGCCGCTGCTTTAACCAACGGATTTTTGGAACAATATGTCGAGTTGCGCGGCTGGAAGCTCGAGCAGGAAGATAAATTATCAGCACAAAGATACACAGCCAAGCACAACCGAAAAGCAATCAGAAAAGGATTAAAAAAGTGTCTGCGTACAAGCACAAGACAGGTCAGGAAAAAACGAAAAGATTATCTGGCCGTATTCGACAGGGAATTTTTTGAGAAACTCGATGCAGAACTGTTGCCGGAGAAAATAGATTCTCTGATGAGGGCCGGTCAAATACTAAAAAGCGGAAGAACATGCTTTGTTTCACTAATAGAATCAGCAGGAGTCAAAGTAGCGGTAAAGCGATATAATCATAAGGGGTTTCTGCATTCTCTGCGACACACCGCCAAAGGTTCCCGCGCCCGAAAATCATGGATTAAAGGCCATTTGCTCGGTATGATTTCAGTTCAGACACCGAAACCGCTTGCTTTCATCGAGCAATATAAAGGATCGCTCCTCCGGCAGGCTTATATTCTTACAAAATATGTTAACGGCAGAAATCTTCACCGTTATAAAACCGAGGAAAAGCCAAATAAGGAAAATCTAAACAATATCATGAGCCAAATAAAAGATGTTGTTGAAGTCCTCCATCAAAACCGAATTACACACGGCGACATAAAAAAATCGAACATTCTGGTAACCGATGACAGTATCTGCATTACCGACCTTGACGCTATGATAAGACACAGAACAGGGTTTCTTTATTCATACTATAAAAAGAAGGACGCCAAAGACCTGCAGAAGCTTATCAAAGAGCTGTTTTAAAAAAGCTATTTCGAATCATTTCCATCTACAGGAGCGAATATTAATTCTATGCCGTCGCAGGGGCAGATATAGCAAAAGCTCTGCTCGTATAATTCCCTTGTAAAGTCGCAAAGATTGACAAACCAGCCAAAGAGTTTTTTAACCTTATCGCAAAACCAGAAAGGGGAACGAAATTTCAACTTTAATCTCAGAATTTTAATCCTGACGTTACTATAGAAGATGGGCACTTTTCTTCTGAGCTGAGAGTGTTCTTCGACAAAATAGTAGAATGTGTACAATCCGAAGAATCGCCTGTGGGTGTAATCCGAATAATAATATGGATTGGAAAAATGCGGCACATAGATATGTGCCCGGCCTTGTTTTTTCAATACTCTTACCATTTCCCTCATCAAAAGCTCGAAGTTTTCCACGTGTTCGAGAACACTTCGGCAGTAAATCTCATCGACGCTTTTCTCGGGCAAAAACGGCAGACCCTGTTCAATATCCGTTACAATATCGACATTTGGTAAATCGACCGAATCTATTCCAATAGTCCCTTCTTTCTTTTTTGCTCCGCAGCCCAAATCGATAACTATCGGTCCGCCGGACGACAGGACCTGTTTGAGATTAAATTTTATTTTAGTCTGCTTATTCATTTTTAGTCACGGCAAAAAATAACATTAGAAATTCAGCTAATTTTTCAGCCAGGATATGGCAATCAAAATCCTTAATATAATCGCGACTTTTTCGACCGACCTCAATTCTCTTCTGTTCGTCGCCGACCAGTTCTGTTATTGCTTCAATCCATTGTTCTGTGTTATCAGCAAGCTGTCCCGCGTGACTGTCGTTAACGAACTTTTTATTAATCCCAACCGCCGAAGCGACAACCGGCAGTGAGGCGGCGAAGTATTGTAATATCTTAAAGCCACATTTGCCGCGAGTAAAGAGATTATCAGGTAACGGAGCCAGGCCGATATCACAGGCTTTCAAATCCCGAGCTTCGGTCTGCGCGGACCATCGGTGTTTTTCAACCGGCATGTTTTCCAAATCGATAAAATCGTCTGCGATAATTCTGAGAACAACATTATCATATTTTTTACCTGTTTCTTCGAGCACAGGTATAAGTCCAGCAAGATATTTTAATGTCGCTTTGCTTCCTATCCAGACAAGCCTGATTTTACCATCATCAGGCTTTTCAACATTTATTTTATAACTATCAAGTACAACTCCGGTAGGTAAGGTCCATACACAGCGATTAAATCTTTTGGCGTACTCAGCAAGATATTCGTTGCCCGTGATAACGCAATCCGCGAGCTTAGCTGTTCTCTTGAACAATCGAAAATGCGAAGTGTATTTTTTGTCGGGATGGTGCGGGCTGAACATAATCGCATCGTCAAAATCATAAATGATTTTTTTAGCGTGCTTTCGCAGTATCCGGGCGTCGAAAAAATTCAGTGTTTTTTTATGAAGTAAAACTCCATCGTAATGGGCCGATTGCCTGAACAGTTCCCAGCGTGCCGGATAATCTTTGGGTAATTTGTGAACTTCGGTTTCTATGCCCTCGGTGCGGAGATAATCAATATATATGCCAAACCGCTGGCGGAAGCTTGCTCTGTCCGGATTGTTACTGAGAATTAACAGTTTCATTATTGATTACTCATCCAGCGAATCGTCATTTAAAATACTCTGAAAAACATCAGAAGAAAAAATCTTACGGACAGCCATTTGGCATTTTTTTACAGTGCGGCCCCTAAGCTTAAACTCATCGAGATTTACAGCCTGCGTCGCGTGAGCAAGGTGAGTAACATATCTGCCGACCTGGTTTGGCGAAAGTTTAATCATCTCATAGCCGCGGTCTTCAAGCTCGAAATACATTCTTTTACCTGCTGTCAGGCCTTCGGTTTGGCCCATTGAAAATGTTAACCGTTCTTTTCTCAGAATAGCGGTTCGGTAAACTGAACAAATTGTCCGATTGTAGTAACGGAATTTGCCTTTCGGGTCCGGCTCCTTTATGAGGTTTCTTTTAAATGTGCGAAGGTCGGTCGCGTTTTTTAGCCATTGCCGCCATTGCGGCGAGAGCTCTATTTTGCCGGTGCCCACGCAGGCGGTTTTTTCAGAAACTGAAAACGGTTCGATGAGCAATTTCAGCCAGCCGGGTCGTTTGATAAAAACATCGGAATGCAGCGACAGGAAAAATTCAGTATCGCAGTTTTCAAGCCCAGTATCCAAACCTGCCGCGTGAGAGGAACCGCCGCTTTGGCCGGGTTGAGATTTTCTTTCGACTAACCGAATCCATTTTAAGCTCCGTAAATAATCAAGCGAATCGTCCGCTGAATCATTATCCACAACTATAACCTCAAAAGGATATTCGGTAAATTTGCGGATGCTGCGGAGACACAGGCGTATAAAGTCGAGGGTCTTATAGTTTACGATGCAGATTATAGTTTTGCCTTTTTGAAGGTTTTCCATCCGTGGTTTTTCCGCTTTCAGCGCCCCTTGTACATCTGCTCGTAATATTTCTTGTAATCACCTGAAACCACGTTATCAAGCCAGGTCTTGTTATTCAGATACCAGTCGATGGTTTCAACAATTCCTTCTTCGAATGTTACCGAGGGTTTCCAGCCAAGCTCGTTCATTATTTTCGAGGCGTCTATGGCGTAGCGGCGGTCGTGGCCTGGGCGGTCTTTTACGTGTTTTATAAGAGATTCGGGTTTGCCGAGCCTGTCGAGAATAATTCGGACGACTTCGAGATTGGTCTTCTCATTACAGCCGCCTATATTATAAACTTGATTTTTTTTACCCTCTATTAAAACCTTCCAGACAGCGGCGCAGTGGTCATAGACATACAGCCAGTCGCGGATATACAAACCGTCGCCGTAAATCGGAAGCTCCTTGTCATTAAGAGCGTTGTTTATCATAAGCGGAATCATCTTTTCAGGGAACTGGAATTGTCCGTAGTTATTCGAGCATCGGGTGATGTTATATTTGAGACCGAAGGTATGGCCAAAGGCACCGACCAGATGATCGGCAGAGGCTTTGCTTGCCGAATAGGGAGAGTTCGGACTCAATGGCGTCTGTTCGGTAAACTTTCCTTCGGCGCCTAACGCGCCATAGACTTCGTCGGTCGATATCTGGACGAATTTTTTGATTTTTCTATCAACGGCGGCCTGGAGTAATGTCAAAGTGCCGGTTACATTTGTATCGATAAAATCCTTAGGCGCGATAATCGAACGGTCAACGTGGCTTTCCGCTGCGAAATTGATAAGGCAATCGATTTTGTATTGGTCTATGAGTTTTTCGATAAGTTTTCCGTCGCAGATGTCACCTTTAACAAACTTATGGTTTGGGTAGTCGAGGAAACCATCGAGATTTTTGAGATTGCCGGCGTAAGTTAGCTTATCGAGATTGACCACAAGATAATCGGTGTACTCGGCCAGCACCATCCTAACGAAGTTACTGCCGATAAAACCTGCTCCGCCTGTAACAAGTAAATTTTTCATAATTCTTCCAGAAATTCTTCGAGAGGTCTCTGCCAGTGCCGTATAGGTTCATCGAGAATAGCTGAGATTTTATCACAACAGAACCTGCTGTTCAAAGGTCGCCCGGCTGGGGCTTGAAAATTGCTGCTTTTGCAGGCTTGCAGTTCCACATTCATATTCAATTTTTCAATAATAAATTTAGCCATGCCGAACCTGCTTACATATCCGGCAGAAGCAAAATGAAATAATCCAACCGGCTGCTTAGTCAGCAATTCGCATATCGCCTTTGCCGCTTCGGTTGTCGCGGTCGGCGAGCCGACCTGGTCATCGACAACTTTCAGTTTGCCGGTTTGTCTTGCGCGTTCTATGATTTTTTTCACAAAATTACTGCCGGCTTTTCCGTAAGTCCACTGGACACGCATTATACAGTTAGCACAGCCGCTTTCAACTAAAAGCTGTTCACCGGCAAGCTTACTTTTGCCGTACTCGCTAATCGGATTAGGCTCATCCGTTTCAATATAAGGCCTGTCTAAATTTCCGTCGAAGACAAAATCGGTGCTGATATGAAACACCCATTTGCCTGTGCCTTTTGCGATTTGTCCCAAACAGCCTACCGCTTCGGCGTTGACCTTATGGGCAAGGGCGGTCTCGGATTCGGCGCCATCGACATTCGTATATGCTGCGCAATTGACAATTAAATCAGACGAGGCTACAGCTTTTTTTAATTGTTCCTCGTTGGTAATGTCGAACTCGGGCAGGTCAAAAATTTTTGTTTTTATATTCCGCTGTTTACAGGCTTGTGCCAAATCAGTTCCGAGCATTCCCCTGCCGCCAAGTATCACAACGGTTGCTTGACCGGTCTTCATAATCAAACCTCGTACCGCGGCAATTTATCTTGTGGTATGTCTTTGAGCCGGCTATAGGCTGAATCCTTTTGAGATAAAATCGCCTCTGATACAGGCCATTCGATACCTATATCGGGGTCATTGTAAATAATCCCTAATTCATCTTCCGGGCTGTAATACTCATCGCACTTATAGGAAAAAATCGCTGCCTCGCTCAGAACACAATAACCGTGCGCAAAACCTTTGGGAATATACATCTGTTTGTGATTATCGCCTGAGAGAATCAGGCCTGTCCATTTACCAAATGTCGGTGAACCTATACGAACATCAACGGCGGCATCGAAAACCTCACCTGCAAGCACCTGGACCAGCTTTGCCTGGGCATTCGGATTTTGAAAATGCAGACCGCGAAGAGTCCCCTTTTGCGAAAAAGAAACATTATCCTGAACAAACTCAAAGTCTAATCCGGATTCGGCGTACCGCTTTCTACTGTAGGTCTCTTCGAACCAGCCTCTGTGGTCTCCGAAAACATCCGGCTCAAAAATCAATACACCCTGTACTTCAGCCTCTGTCATCTTCACTCAATCGCCCTTTTCAGCCAGTTCCATCAGGTATCTGCCGTATGAATTTTTTGCCAAAGGCTGGGCCAATTTCATTAGCTGCCCGGCATCGATGTAATTCAGCCGATACGCGATTTCCTCCGGGCAGGCAATCATCAGGCCTTGTCTTTGCTGTACGGTCTCGACAAAATTGGCCGCGTGCAGCATCGATTCGGCGGTGCCGGTATCCAGCCATGCTATCCCCCTGCCGAGAACTTCAATACGTAATTTACCTTCTGCGAGATATACCTGGTTTACATCGGTTATTTCAAGCTCGCCTCGTGCCGACGGTTTTATGCCTGCTGCGATTTCGGTTATCCGCGAATCATAAAAGTATAATCCTACCGCAGCGTAATTTGACTTGGGTTTTTTAGGTTTTTCTTCTATCGAAAGGACCTTACCGCTTTTGTCAAACTCTATTACGCCGTAACGCTGCGGCTCACTAACGCGGTATCCGAAAATCGTAGCCCCGGATTTTTGGCTGACGGCACGCTGGAGTAACTCGGCCAGGCCATGACCGTAAAACACATTATCACCGAGAATGAGACAAACAGAATCGCCGGCAATAAAGTCTTTGCCGATGATAAACGCCTGGGCAAGGCCTTCGGGTTTAGGCTGGGCGGCATAAGAAATATTCAGGCCCCATTGACCACCGTCGCCAAGTAAATTTTCATAAAGAGGCAAATCAACGGGCGTACTTATCAGCAGAATATCACGGATGCCAGCCAGCATTAAAGTTGTCAGCGGATAATAAACCATCGGTTTGTCATAGACAGGTATAAGCTGTTTGCTGACGGCTTGTGTAATCGGATACAGCCTCGTCCCGCTGCCCCCTGCCAGGATTATACCTTTTGTTATCAAAGCCAATTATCTCCTAAATAAAAGTAACATGGGCATCTTCCCCATGTTAGCACGGGCTGGAAGCCCGTGCTACTTTTCAAAACTGCTTTAAGAAGCGCAGATCATTTTCGTACAACAGGCGAATGTCGTCAATCTGATATTTTTTCATAGCCAGTCTTTCGATACCGAATCCGAAAGCCCAGCCGGTATATTTTTCGCTGTCAATACCGACCGCGTCAAAGACATTGGGGTCAACCATACCGCAGCCTGCCACTTCCATCCATTCCCGGCGGCCGTCGGGATAGACCCAGAGCAGGTCAACCTCGGCAGAAGGTTCGGTGAACGGGAAAAAGCTCGGCCGAAGCCGCCACTCGATATCGGCGCCGAAGAAGGTATGGATGAATTGGTTGATTGTCGATTTCATATCGACCATTGTAACGCCTTGGTCAACGACAAGCGCTTCTAACTGATGGAACATATACATATGCGTAGCATCGACGGTGTCAGGCCTATAAACCCTGCCCGGTGCTACGACGCGGATAGGCGGCTTTTGGTTTTCCATTACCCGAATCTGGATAGTCGAGGTCTGCGTTCTGAGCAGCCTATTGTCATCAATATAAAAATTGTCCAGAGGATCTCTTGCAGGGTGCTCCTCGGGAATATTCAGCGCGATGAAGTTGTGCCACTGGTCCTCGACCTCCGGCCCGTAAGCAACACCGAAACCCATCCTGCCGAATATCTCCAACAGCTCGCTCACCGTCTGGGTGATGACATGCATTTTGCCGATTTTTGTCCTTGTCCCCGGCAAAGTAACATCAATAAGCTCTTTGGTTTTCTGCTTCTCTGCTGATACGAACTTTTCTTTAATCACATCAAATGCCGTTGATACCTCTTTTTTGATTTTATTAGCGAGCTGGCCTGCTGATGAACGTTGCTCTTTGGGGGCTTTGCCAATCTGGCTGAGCATTTGAGTAACAAGACCTTTTCTACCCAGGTACCTGATTCGGAATTCTTCGAGGCCTTTGAGGTCGCGCACATTTTTCAAGTCCGCGATAGCTTGTTTACTAATCTGTTCAAACTGCTCGAGCATCTGGCTGTTTCCCGCTAAAACCCTGCGCTTGCGCTTGGGGCTTGTATTTCGTAATTCGTACTTCGGGGTTCGTTATTCGTCATTCTTATTTCGCCAGGCCGGCTTCTTTGACGATAGCGTCGAATCCGGCGGGGTCGGCGATAGCGATTTCGCTGAGCATTTTCCGGTTAATCTCGATATTGGCTTTTTTCAAGGCGCCAATGAACTGGCTGTAGCGGATGCCTCTCTGCTTGCAGGCCGCGTTCAAGCGGATAATCCACAGGCCGCGGAAATCTCTTTTCTTTCTTCTGCGGCCGACGCGGGCGTTGACGCCGGCACGTACTAAAGTCTCTTTTGCTTTGCGGTATCTTACCCCTGCCGCACCGTGATAACCCTTGACCGCCTTGAACAGCCTTTTTTTGGCCTTATTCCTTGCAGCGCCTTTTTTTACGCGTGGCATATCAGCTTTCCTTTCAAAATTAAAACCATAGCCTGCTGGCGGCAGCCGATATCGAGCCGAGAAGCAAGCCGAAAAATATAATGGTTACTTACCTAACGCAACCTTAATACGCTTGATTTCAGTTGAGTCCAGGATGCCGGCTGTGGAGAGCCTTCGGCGGCGTTTGGCGTTCTTGCTGCTCATAAGATGACCGGCACCGGCCTTTTTGTGCTTGACCTTGCCGGACGCCGTAACCTTGACTCTTTTCTTTAAGCCCTTATGGGTCTTCTGCTTAGGCATAATTTCTTCCTGTCAAATGCTCAATTCTGATACCAAAATAAAACGTGCAATTTACGCTATTGGCGCCATTAAGTCAACCCCTATCCCCATTTTCCGTAAAAATCCACAAATTAATTGATTAATCCACTAATTAAAAAGATTTGATACCCTTTGGTATAAGGAAATGCAAAAAATTCATATCTGGATTTAAGAAATTAGGCATTGCAATATGCCGGTCTGTCTGTTATTATTACAGTCCAAATACTCCAGAAGCTAAACTCAGATGAAATTGAAAAATTCGGATGCTTTTTAAATCAATTTTATCCTGGCGGATTAGGCTATGCATGATAAAAGCAGGCCAACCAAAGGTATAACAAAATCACGGGACGGTAAGAGAAAAATAGAGCGTGTTACAACAATCCCAAACGGTAAGATTAAAGCCGAAGATGTGTTGAAAGACCGCAACTTCATATTACAGTCCACATTCGATATTGCTCAGGATGGATTGAGCATTCTCAGTAAAGACCTGACTATTCTCCGTACGAATCCGATTATGGAAAAGTGGAATGCGCCGGCAATGCCTCTTGTTGGAAAGAAATGTTATAAGGCCTATCATGACGCCGATAAACCATGCGAAGCCTGCCCATCTTTGCGTTGTATGAAAACCGGTAAGCCTGAATCCAATATCATACCCGGTTTTCCCGGTACCGATTTATTGTTTGAGTTATTCAGCTATCCACTAAAAAGAGAACCTGACGGCGAGGTCATTGGTGTCATTGAGTTAATCCACGACATCACCGAGAATAAACGGACAGAAAAGAAACTGGCAAGACTGAATAAAGTCCTCAAAACAATCGCAAATGTGAACGAGGATATATTTTTGATTAGAGACAGGCAGAAATTGCTCAAAAGTGTATGTCAAAGGATTGTTGAATATGCCTACAGGCTTGTTTGGATAGGCTTTTGTGATGAGAAAACAAAACAGGTCGTGCCGGAGGCGCAGGCTGGTTTTGAGGAAGGTTACCTTGATTCTATAAAAATAACATACAACGGCACAAAGTACAGCAAAGGTCCGACAGGAACGGCTCTACGAACAGGCAAGCCGTGTGTTATGAGGTTTATAGCCACGGACCCGGCGTACAAGCCATGGCGACAAGAAGCCTTAAAGAGGGGGTACCATTCGTCCGCTGCGATACCAATATTCGGAGAAAAGCAGGTAATCGGGGCGCTTAATGTGTATGCAGACAAAGAGGACGCCTTTGATGATGAGGAAATCAAGCTGCTCGAAGAGCTGGCTCATGACATCTCGACCGGCCTTCGGGCGATTGATGAGGAAATCAAATGCAAAATTGCAGAGCAGGCGCTCCGAGACAACGAGATGACCCTGCAAACTATTATCAAAGTCTCGCCTCTGCCGATAATCATGCTCGATACCGAAGGAAAAGTCGATTCCATCTGGAATCCGGCGGCGGAAAGCGTACTTGGCTGGAAGCGAAAGGAAGTATTAGGGAAACAATACCCGGCAATTCCCGAAGGTAAAGAAAAGGAATTTACTGAAAATCTGAAAAGATCCTCCCGCAGTGAAAATATCAAGGGAGCTGAAGTGCGACGAATAAAAAAAGACGGCACTCCAATAGACTACCATATCTTCACGGCGCCGGTACATGACCGGAACGGCAATGTAAAAAACATCATGGCGATATTACTGGATATCACCGAGAAAAAACAGGCTGAGCAAATACTAAAACAAAGTGAAGCGAGGTATAGAACAATCATACAGACAGCTATGGACGGATTCTGGCTTTCGGACATACACGGGCATATCCTGGAGGTCAACGACGCTTATTGTCGGATGAGCGGTTACAGCCGCGAAGAGCTGACACAAATGTCTATCCAGCAGCTCGAAGCCGTCGAAACGTCTTCTGAGGTGATACATCACATCCGGGAAATCGTCACTGACGGCATGGACAGCTTTGAGTCGGTTCACCGTTGCAAAGACGGAAGTCTTTTTAATGTCGAAGTGAGTACCCATTATCTTCCTATAGAAGGAGGCAGACTCTTTTGCTTCTTCCGTGATATCACGGAACGCAAGAAGGCTCAAAAAGAACTGCAGCGGTTAGCGGGATTCTGGGAAAGCATCGTTGAAAATGCAAACGTTTATATGAATGTTGTTGACGAAAACAGAAATGTCCTGATGTGGAATAAAGCGGCGGAAAGGATTTCGGGTTATTCGGCAGATGAGGTAGTAGGCCATGATAAAATCTGGCAGTGGCAGTACCCCGACCAACAATACAGAAAAAAGATTATCGAAGCGGCAACACAGGTACTTGGGGGAAAAGAGCTAAAGGAATTCGAGTCGATAATCGCTACAAAAAGCGGCGAGAAACGAGTCATTTCCTGGTATTCCAGAAACCTCACGGATGAGAATGGAAGACCTATCGGCTCGGTGGCAACAGGCATCGACATAACAGAACGAAAAAAGGCAGAGGCAAAAATTCTTGATACACAAAAACAGCTCAAGTCAATGGTATCGCAATTGACTCTTGCCGAAGAGCGTGAAAGAAGACGTCTCGCTGAGCGGCTTCACGATGGAATCAGTCAGGAGCTGGTTATCTCAAAATTGAAACTTGACACTCTTTCTGAATCCTCAGGCGACAAAGATTTAAGAAAAAAATTAAAAACGATAAGCACATCTGTCGGTAAGACCATTCGGAACACTCGGTCTTTGACGTTCGATTTGAGCTTTCCGGTATTGTACGAGCTGGGTTTTGAAGCGGCGGTTCCCGAATGGCTGAGCGAACAGATTGCTAAACAGTATGGAATTGAAACACAATTCGAAGATGACGGCCGGAACAAACCGCTCGATGAAGATATACGCATACTTTTATTCCGTAGTGTGCGCGAATTGCTTTGGAACGTTATCAAACATTCAAAGGCATCGAAAGTAAAGGTATCAACAAAAAAAGTATCCAACAATATAGAGGTCATCGTTGAAGATAACGGAGTTGGATTCGATACTGCCACAACGAAGAGGATAACAGAAGACAGTGGTTTCGGCCTTTTAAGTATTCGTGAAAGGCTGGAGGAATTAGGCGGGAATTTTGAAATTAAATCCGAAATTGGTAAAGGTTGTAAGGTTATTTTAACGGCGCCGTTAAAAAGAAAAAAACCTAATGAGGGAGAAAAAAATGGCTACCAGAATTATAATAGTTGATGACCATGGAATAATCCGGGAAGGACTTAAAGTCCTGCTTGAAAAGTACGACGATATTGAAGTAATAGGCCAGGCAAACGACGGCCGGTCGGCTGTCGAGCTTACCAGACAGCTTGAACCAGATATTGTAATAATGGATATCACAATGCCGAATCTGAACGGTATTGACGCTACAAAACAAATCATAGAACAGAGCCGGAAAATTAAGGTGATAGCTCTTTCCATCCATTCGAGCAGGCATTTCGTTGCCGATATGCTAAAGGCCGGAGCATCGGGTTATGTACTCAAAGAAAGCCTTTTTGACGAATTAATAGAAGCTATCGATACAGTGACAAAAGGAAAAATTTATCTTAGCCCCGGTATAACATCGACAGTTGTTGATGATTACGTGAAATACATTAAAAAAGGAAATACATCCCGGCTTTCCAGGCTCAGTACGAGAGAAAGGCAGGTGCTACAGCTCTTATCCGAAGGTAAATCCACCAGGAAAATCGCTTTAGAGCTGCATGTAAGCCCAAAGACTATCGAGACGAACCGCAGGCACATTATGGAAAAGCTCGAAATTTATACTGTTGCCGAATTGACTAAATTAGCCGTTCGTGAAGGCCTGACATCAATAGAACCCTGACCGGTAATTAGGTTTAATTCATTTCCTGTAACAATAGTCTTACATTCGTACCCTATCACTCCCGAATAACGCTCTTTTGCCTAGCCCGCATATTTCACAGGTTTTTTACATTTTCTGATTGCAAAATGTAAAAAACCTGTGAAATATGCGGGCTAAAATCCCAAATTCTCTAAAATCCCAAAATAGGTTTCCGGCGGTTGAAGAAGATCAGACATTTTAAAGAAATCTTATTTCGATAGAAATTAAGCTTGGCGGCTAAAGAATTTAACAGCATATTGTGAAAATAATTCTATCGGACCAAAAACCGCAACTGAATACAATTAAGCCACTTAGTGCATCCTAAAAACGTCCTATAAAAAATTTAGAAAAAATTTCGAAAAATCCAAAATTTCTCGCTTGACTTAATGTGGGAGGAAGTGGTAGCTTGTGGGAACTAATGGTAGCTTAGTGGAGCATAAGACATGCTTTTATTAACAGGTGAGTACCAGCACGTTATAGATGAGAAGGGCAGAGTCCTTATCTCCAACAAGCTGCGTAGCCAGGTTGACGCAGATGAGCACGGCAGCAGCTTCTACCTTGTACTGGGTGCTAACGGTGTGCTTTGCATCTATCCGGAGAAGTATTTCGAGCGGATAGTCCTGGCAATTACACCCGATACAGGGGCAGCCGATGAGGCTGTGGCGTTTGAGCGAATGAGCTTTTCGTTAACGAGCAAGGTGGAGCTTGACGCGCAGGGAAGGCTGCTCATTAACGACAGGCTCCGCAAACGGGCAAATCTGGAAAACCAGATTACTTTAGTAGGAGTAAGGGACCACATAGAGCTTTGGAACAGCGAGCAGTGGGAACAGTATGTCGATGACCACATGGCCCAGTATCAAAAGCAAATGTCGCAGGCCCGAAAGACGGTCCTGCATAAAGAAAGTAAGGAACTTTAATTTTATGTCTATGAATGGAGGCATAGCGAGAATGAGTGCGAGCAAGTTTCGGATTGTTGAAGATGCAGTTAACGGCAACAGGGAAGTTGACGAACAGGCTCTGAATGCAATATCGGCTCTCGAAGAGCGTCTGGAGCATATTCACGCTCTGGGCGGCAGTTTTGCCGCGATTGAGTTCTCTGGCGACGTTAGGAAGCTGGTTGAATCCAAGAGTCTGGCTGCGGTCAACTGAGACTTGCCCGCACTGTCTCTAAAGAAAAAGCTTTTATTGTTTATTCGAATAAAGCAAGTGAACGGATTAAAAGACGAGCACATTCCCGTTCTTGCAGCAATCTTAGCCGGACAGATAAGCTTACCCCAGGACGGGGTAATGGTCGATGCGACCATCGGACACGGAGGTCATAGTTTTTTGTTCGGCAAACAATTGGGCCCGAAAGGTGTGATTCTCGGCCTGGACGTTGATGAAAAAACAATCCAACGGGCCCAATTAACTCTTAAAGACCTCAAATGCAGGGTCATCCTGAAAAAATCAAACTTCGCGGATATTGACATGCAGATGCGGCAATACGGTATTGAAAAAGCGGATTTTATTTTAGCCGATTTGGGATTTTGCTCGGCTCAGCTTGAGGATGAAGAGAAAGGTTTGAGCTTTATGCAGAATATGCCGCTGGATATGAGATTGGACAAAAGCCTTTCAACTACCGCCGCCGACATAGTAAACAACAGCGATGAAAAGTCTCTTGCCGATTTGATATATAAATACGGCGAGGACCGGGCATCAAGGCGGATTGCTCGGTTCATCGTCGAGTCTCGTCAAAATGAGCCTATCGAGACAACCGGGCAATTATCGAATATCGTTTGTAAGGCGCTGGCAAGGCCGGGCAGGCGCTGGACGAAGATACATCCGGCGACCAGGACATTTCAGGCCTTGCGGATTGCTGTCAACAACGAGCTTGAAAATCTTAAGATTCTGCTGGATAAGAGCGAGGATTTGCTCGCCGTCGGCGGGAAAATCGCAATTATCAGTTTTCACAGCCTGGAAGACAGAATTGTTAAATATAATTTCAGGCAAAATGCCGATAGAAATATATATAAGATACTGACGAAAAAGCCGATTGTCGCCGACCGTCAGGAGTGTTTGAGCAACCCAAGAGCAAGGAGTGCCAAACTCAGAATCGCGCAAAAAATAAATAAATACGAAACCACGGATTAGAAGGATTAACACGGATTATTTTATTTTGTGATTAAATTAAATTTATCTCTGTGTTCTCTGCCTGTCCGCCGTAGCCTTGGCGGAGGTGGATAACCTCTGTGGCTAAGAAAAATTAAAATTGAAAAATGGAGTTTCAATTATGACCCGCGACGCAAAAGTAGGACTGCTTTTAGGCCTCGTTTTCATTTTTATCATAGCTTTTATCATCAACGGTCTGCCCGGCCTGCGTGGAGGTGACGGCAACGAGCTTACCCGGAATATGGCAAGGCCGGCAAAGCAGGATACCGGAATAGGCACAGCGGCCAGGCAGGTAACTCGCGATACCATAACGCCCATCAGACCTGTTCAAAATCCTACAGTCTCCCCTGCCGTTGAACCCACATCGCCAAATCCATTTCCAACAATCAAGATCCAGCCCCAGGTCCGCTACACAGCCGATTTGCCCACAACGAGCTCTACTACAGCGGTTGAGACAGTCAGTATAGCTCCTGTCAAAGAAGAAACCGTGAGCGCGGTCGAAAGAGTCCTGGCACAAAGCGGAACTGAACCCGCTCCCACTGTACAACCAAAATCGATTAGCCGGCCTCGAATTTACACTGTCAAAGAAGGCGACAGCCTCGCTTCGATAGCCAAAAAATTCTATGGTGATGAGCTTGGTAATAAACAGGCAACCATCGATATGATTTACAAAGCCAACAGGAAAATCCTCAGCTCGCCGGACAATATCTATGTAAGCCAAAAGCTGATTCTGCCGGCATTAGCAGATGCGACGAAGCCCGGTAACGTCTTGACAGGTGAAAACTTCAAGACGGTCGAATCAATCGGGGCACGAAAAGAAACAACACCTTCAGCAAAATACTATACTGTCAAAGAAGGCGACAGCCTCTGGAAAATCGCCGAGGCGAATCTCGGTAACGGCAGCCGTTATACCGAAATTGGCAAACTCAATAAAGATCTGCTCAAAGACGAAGACTTTTTAGTTGTCGGTATGCGTCTTAAGCTGCCGGCAAAGTGACATAACCTGAGCAATGGCCGGTATTAGATTTATTTTCACAGTTTTTATAATAACAATTCTGCTCATCGGCGCTGTATTCATCCGCACGGCCTGCGACCGAACCTGCTTCGAAATTACATCGGCCCAAATTCAAGTCGACCGCCTGAAACAGCAGCTCAGGCAGAAACAATTACAGCTTGAAATCTATACCAGTCCTTCGTCATTAATGAAATCTATGTCACTACCGGAAGGAGAATAACACTGCGGACCAACAGATTTGTCATACTGATGTTTTCGATACTGGCTTTGGCTTTTTTTGCCTTAGCCGGGCGGTGCCTGTATCTTCAATTATATAAAACAGAACACTATAAGGAAAAATCACTCCGGCAGCAGCAGAAGACTGATAGCCAAACTCCGCAGCGAGGTACGATACTGGACTGCCGCGGCAGAGTATTGGCAGCCAGCAACCAGAGGCAAACAATCTTTGCCGAACCCAGACGCATTAAAAATCCCGAACGTGTCGCTACTGAGATGGCGCCGGTATTAAAAACGGAAGCTCGTCTTATTTATAAAAAAATAATTGAAGGCGGCAATCCCGGCTTTGCCCGAATAGCCGGCGGTGTGAATTTCGAGCAGTGCAGCCAAGCAAGAAAAATCGACGCCGGCATCGGAGTGCTGAACGAGTGGCAAAGATACTACCCGATGGGCAGGCTGCTTTGCCATATAGTCGGCTTTACAAGCGACGATAATCGAGGTCTGGACGGCATAGAACTGAAATTCGACGAGGTGCTTCAAGGTTCTGGCGGTAGTGATATTTATTTCGCTGATAGATCCCGCCGCACAATCAGGCCAAAAGAAACAGCGTCGATTGTCCGTGACGGGCAGAGTTTAATACTGACAATAGATTCGACTATTCAGGAATTCGCACGTGGCGAGCTGGAAAAAAGATACCTCGAATACGAGGCAGAGTCGGCAACAGCCATTGTTGCCGAACCACATACAGGGGCGATACTGGCGATGGTGTCCCTGCCGGATTTCGACCCGTCAGATCGCAACTGCGATGCAAATAATTTCCGCAACCGGGCTATCACCGACCAGTTCGAGCCGGGCAGTATGCTAAAACCGATAACAGCGGCAATTGCACTTGACGCCGGTGTTGTGAACAGACACAAAATAATATTCTGCGAAAACGGCAGTTACAGCGGCAAGGGATTCGGCAGAATCGGTGAATATGGTAATCACGAGTACGGCAATCTGACTGTTCGTGAAATCCTTGTCAAATCAAGTAATATCGGTATGGCCAAAATCGGCCAAAGATTAAAAGAACAAAAACTGTATAACGGCTTAAAGCTTTTTGGATTCGGCAAAGAGACGAGAATTGATTTGCCCGGTGAGGTAAGCGGACTCTTGCGGATGCCGGACAAATGGACAGGCTACAGTGTTACCCGAATACCATTCGGCCAGGAGATTACCGTAACCTCGCTTCAAATGATAAGAGCGTTTTGTATTTTAAGCAACGGCGGCAGAGCCGTTACGCCTTACGTCGTTGAGGCAATCGTGGATAACGACGGGACAATAACGAAAATAAAACGCCCGCCCCGCCCAGCGCTGGGCGGGGTCGGTTTTATTATAGACCCTCAGGTTGCCGACTGGATTGTCAAAGATGCGCTTGTGGGTGTGGTCAACGAAAAGCAAAACGGGGGAACCGGCTGGCGGGCAAAGCTCGATAAATGGCAGGTCTACGGCAAAACCGGAACAGCCAATATAGCCCTGGAAAGCGGACGAGGATATTCAGAGAACGATTATGTAGCCTCTTTTATTGCCGGTGCTCCCGCTGAAAATCCGGCGATTGTAGTTTTGGTTTCCATACGCAAGCCGAACAGGAGTCTCGGCAAAGGTTACACAGGCGGAGCGGTCGCGTCGCCGGTTGCCGGAAAAATTATTGAAAAGACCTTAACATATATGGAAAGACAAGGATTATTGTAAATACGGTTGCGGTTTCGCGACGCGTTATAGTTTATCAGAGCATCAGGTTACCAGGATGCAGTCCCGATAAATCGGGATCAGGAAATCAGGATAACAGGAAGGCATACTGATGCTCTGATAACCTGATACCCACTACCTGGTAACCGGATATCCGGATAACCTAATACGAGCCGCGCAAACGAAAACTATATACGAGAGAAAAATGGCACGAATAATATACGCGGTAGCGGGTGAGGGTTTCGGACACAGCAGCCGTTCTCATCTGATTGGACAACGGCTAATCGAGGCAGGCAATGACGTTATATTCGCCGGCTCGAACAAGTCACTTACCTATCTGCGTGAACATTTCGGCGACAGGGTCAAGGAGATATTCGGACTGCTTTTCGATTATACCGACGGCAAAATAAATCCTACAACGACCGTGCTCAAAAATATATGGCGATACGGAAAAAATATCAGAATCAATAACAGGCTGTACAACAAATGCTTCGACAAATTCAAGCCGGATTTACTCATTACCGACTTTGAACCTTTCAGCGTCTGGTGGGCACTGCGTCACAGGGTGCCCTTCTTCAGTATTGACCATCAGCATATGCTGACTCATTGCAGGCTGGAACACCCAAAAAATCACAAAATAGACAAACTCAAAGCCTGCGTGGTTACACGGGCTTATTACTACCGGGCGACTTCGTATGTAGTAATAAACTTTTTTAAGGCCCAGGTAAAAAAAGAATCAGTGGTAGTTGCCCCGCCGGTAATCAGGCCACAGGTCGAAGCGTTAAAGCCCACCGACGGCGAACATATCACAATTTATACTACCTATGCCGATAACGAAGAACAATTACGGAAAACTCTTCATTTATTTTCGCCCCAGGAATTTTTTGTTTACGGTTTCAATAAATACGATGAGGACGGCAATGTTACCTTCAAGGAACGCTCAACAGAAAGTTTTCTAAATGATGTCGCATCATCGAAGGGATTGATAGCCTCGGCAGGCTTTTCTTCGATTAGCGAGTGTATGTATTTGAGAAAAAAGATGTGCTTATTGCCGATACCGGGCCAGTACGAACAGATTATAAACGCCCATTACGTAGAAAAGCTCGGCCTGGGATTATCGAGAAACCAGCTAAATGAACAAGCTCTAAATGACTTTCTCGTTGAGATTGAAAAACCTATGCCTGATGACGACCGCTCGCCTCGGCGCAGCTTGGCGAAGCCGGGAATCCTCTGGCCAAGCAATGAAAGATTCTTTGAAGTATTAGAAACACAGCTTAAAAAACTACGTGCCCCAATTAAGATATAATAATAAGACCCTACACCCCATAGCTCATTATTCTACATACTCGATTGCTCTGCCTAAATAACCAAATTGAATACAAAAGTCAATGATATCACGGGCCAAGGGGGCGGCGTCTTCGGAACCGTGCTCGCCGCCTTCCACTACAACGGCAATGGAGACGGCCCTGCCGGTCGAATCCTTTGCAAAACCTCCAAACCATGCCGTTTTAATTCCCTGTGTCGAGCCGGTCTTGCCGTATATTTTAACATCAGCCGAGTCAAAATAATCCAGCATCGGTTTGAATTCCTTATTCGCCGTTCCATGGTCCTCGTAAACAACCGCCCTCATTCCTTCATAGACAACATCTATAGTTTCAGGAGAAATACCGAGATATATATTCGTCGCTCGTCGCTCGTCGCTCGTATCTCGGTTGCTTCTGTCCTTATCTAAAAAAAGATTGGGTTTTTTATAAAGTCCTTTTCTGGCTAAGGCTGCCATTGCATTGGCAACCTGTAAAGGTGTTACCCTTAAATTACCCTGGCCGATACCGAACCACCGCAGGTCGGATTTTTTAAGCGGCAGGATACCTCTGAAATCGTCAATTTTAGTTTTTGGTATGGAGCTGGAAATGAAACCGTCAACCTGGCTGAATTCCCGATGCCTTCTATCGGGATCCAGCTCAGGCCGCCCTTCTCTATCGGGCGCTATTTCCAGGCTTTTACCATACCCGAATTTGAACAGCCATCTCTGCAAAACAGCAGGGTCAAGCCTGTCGGCAAGACGTGAAAAATATATGTTACAGCTTCCGCGGATCGCGTTCCGGGCGTTGTTGTATGTCCACCACGAATCGTGTCCAATTCTGTACTGGTTATAAATCCAGCAGCTCGGCCAGTATTCAGGAGCCTTTTCGGCGGGACAGCTTATTACTTCCGTCGGTGTTATTTTCTTCGATTCGAGTCCAGCTATAAGTATTAAAGGCTTGATTACCGAGCCGGGCGGATAGTGAGACTGTAGTGCCCTGTTATATAACGGCTTATTCGGGGCGGCGGCAACCTCAGCAAAATCTACGCGGATTCTATTGAGGTCGAAGACCGGCATCGATACCATCGCAAGTATATCGCCGCTTGGTACATCGATAACAACCGCAACCGTATTTGCATCACAATTAGGATTGGTATTGCAGTCGGTGATGTATTGCTGAATCTGTTGTTGCAGGTGAATATCAATCGTTAATCCAACATCATCGCCGACCCGAGTTTCTGTTTTTGCCATAAGCTCTTTGTCTATATCGTAGACCTCCCTGCCGCGTCTGCCGCGAAGGATTGATTCGCAGACATACTCGGTTCCCCTGTAGCCGGAAAGCTCACCGTCGAGATATTTCATCAAAGGGTCTTCGGCAAAAAGTCCTCCGGAAGGAGTCCCAAGGACTGTCTGGTGCTGTGGTCTTACCCAGCCGATTACCTGGCAGGCGACATCACGGTAAGGATATGCTCTTTTATTTTGAGGCAAAATAATAATTTCATTTATATCGGCAAACTCAATCTGGGCGGCAAAAACATCATCGGCGCTTTCAAGGTCAGCCAGATGGTAACCCTGATACATCTCAACAATATCGACCTGGGCGGTCAGCAAAAGTCTTCGATTGGGGTCAGGCACCGCTATGCTGAAATCATTGTAATCGGAATAGTCACGTTTCCACGCCAAATATTCTCTTAAATTCCAGATGCGGTTATTGATTTGCTCAATCCTCGATTGCGTCTGTTCGATATCCGAGCCGAAATCGGTTAGCCCGCTTCGTCCGCGAAGCGAGGCGAGCTTTTTAATTACACGGTCGAGTGTTTCTTTTTGGGCATCTATTTGAGCTTTTTGTTTTTCAATTTGTTCTTGAGGTCCCTCTTTTTGTGCCGCTTCGAGAAGTTTTGCCTTTGTAACTCTAACATCGGCAGCATTGCTCAGCCGGTAATCGATAAGCAGCTCGAATTCGGGCATGTCCTGGGCCAACACCCTGCCGTTTCTGTCGAGGATTCTGCCGCGGGCTGTATTTAAAACCCGCCGCTGCTGAAGTTTAAGCTCCTCGATTCTGTGGTCAATCCCCGGATGAGGCAATAACTGCATTTGGCCCAGCCGCAAGACGCACACGGCAAGAATACCTGCTACAATGATAATGAAAATATTTACTCTCTGGTGATACATAGGCAGTCAGTTTAATATCTTTTGCCCTGATGGTGAATTCTTATTTTCATCCACCAGGCAATCGGCAAAAAAAGAAATGGTCCGACAATGGCAGAATAAAGAGCCGTCCCTAAAGTCGGACCCCAGAATTGCTGATATGTCGGCTGTCCCTGTATTCTTCTGGCCGGATATGCAAGCAGAGCTGCAGCCAGAACAGTCAAAAATATTGTCGCCGTCTGAAAAAGCATACGTTTTAATCTTATAAACCTGCTCAGATAAAATAAACCCGTACCCAACAGGCCGAGACTTATCGTGCCCGGCCCCATTGATGTACCAATCAAATCAAAAGCAAAACCTATAATAAAGGAAGATATTATCGCTTCGTGCCCGCCGCTCCGCCTGGCGCCGGAAGACGCTGGGTCAGGCGTCTGCATATAAATTGCGAAGAAGACCAGAAATATTATTAATAAATCAGGTTTGACACCTCCAATTGTTACCGCATCGAGCAGACCGGCCTGCAGCAGGGTTCCGAACAAAACCAGTACCGCAAACCTAAGCCATTGCATTAATACTCCTCGACTTTTGGGGTCGGGTTCATCACGATAACCATCACAGACGGCAGCATTGCGATGTCGCAGGCCGGTGCAACCGTTATATCCCAAAGAAGCGCATTGTCGGCGTTTCTATTACATCCACTAACCCTGCCGATGACCATTGGGCAGTCAAGAAATCCCGGCTTTTTTTCGGTCAAAACTTCCTGTCCGATATCGGGCTTATCATTCGCCCATCTTATAATCGCCCGGCCTGAGCCGCAACCAAACATCCAGACCGATTTTTTCAGCCCCTCAACCATAACAGGTAACCTGAAAGATGAATCAGTAGTTAATGTTACTTTCGCCTGGTGTAACCACAATCCGTCAACAACACCTATTATGCTGTTCTCACCGATAACAAGCTGTCCCTTTTTTAAGCCGTCGCTTTGGCCGCGGTTGATTATAATCTCGTTCCGTGAGCCTTGAAGGTTAACATTAATAACATCGGCCATTACCAGGGCGGCGCCTTCAAGACTGTGCTGGTGATATCGAATCCCTGCCAACTTTTCGATTTGGCTGTTCTTTTCTTCCAGCTCGGCTACGAGATTTGCAATATGGTTTTGATACTGAATCTCTCTTCGCGCCAAATCATAATTCGGCTGGTCAACAACTCTGGCAGAAAGTGATATCCCCCTGCCAAGCCGTAAAGGGTATCTGAAAATATGTGTAAAAGCACCCTGAAATTTTCCGGTAATAGTCTGAGGAGTCAAAAGAAGAATTATACCCGTCAGTGTCAGCCAGACGACAAGCATGCGATTTGAAATTTTATATTGCTTCCGTGCCTTCATAATCGCGTTCCATCTTTTTCATCAACCACTCTCTTTCAGGTTTTCGATTCCGATTCAAAAATCTCACCCGGCTTCGCCAAAGGCTACGACGAGGCGAGGCATCGAAAAAAAATTCCATTAACTATTCCCAGCCGTAGTCGCTGTGGTCCATCGTTTCCTTCAGCAGCTCCAGGTTATCCAGATAAATACTGGTGCCTTTGGCAACGGCGCTTAGCGGGTCGTCCACTATTTCCACCCGAAGTCCCGTCGCGTTTGCCAGCACCCGATCCATTCCCCTCAATAGTGCCCCGCCGCCGCAGATATGTATTCCGTTATCAATCAAATCCGCCGCCAGTTCGGGAGCGGCTTTTTCGAGTGTCCGAGATACCGCTTCAATAATGGCAGCTACCGGCTCTTTGAGGGCCTCGCGAATTTCCTCGCTGGTAATAACAATTTTTCTTGGCAGGCCGGAAATCGTATCTCTTCCGGCAACCTCCATTGTAAGCTCTTCTTCAAGCGGCGCCGCTGAGCCGATTTGAATCTTTACTTTTTCAGCTCGCATCTCGCCTATCAAAAGATTATAAGTTCTTTTCAGGTGATTGATTATCGACTCATCCATATCGTCTCCGCCGATGCGGATGGATTCACAGGTAGCTATATCACCAAGGCTCATAATAGCAACTTCGGTGGTTCCACCGCCGATATCGACAATCATCGACGCGGTCGGGTCAATTATCGGCAGGCCCGCCCCCATACCGGCGGCCATCGGCTCATCAACAAGGTAAACCTTTCTGGCCCCGGCACGCTCGGCGCTGTCGATTACAGCTCTTCTTTCCACCGCAGTAATGCCGCTTGGAACCGAGATGACAACCCTCGGACGCACTAATTTGCCGCCCTTGCCGTGAACCTTGCGGATAAAATAGCTCAGCATAGCCTCTGTAATCTCAAAATCACTGATAACGCCGTCTTTCAGGGGCCGAATGGCACTGATCGAGCCGGGAGTTTTGCCGAGCATTTCGCGGGCGACCAGGCCTACCGCCTCGCCGTTATTGAGGACAATATTTGTGCCTTTGCGAACCGCAACTACGGAGGGTTCGTTCAAAACAATACCTTTGTCCCGAACGCAGACCAGAGTGGTACAGGTTCCGAGATCTATCCCCATATCCGTGCTAAACCAGCCTAATAACGTGTCCAATAACAAATCAGACTCCCTTCATGCTTTTCGAATGAATACGTTATATACGAAATGGCTGAAATGTCAATAGTGAAAAATCACTATTGCGGCGGCAATACAGAGCCGTATTGCACGTAGCACATATAAAAAACATACCCCGCAGCAGCTAAAGTCAATATAGCAGCTACTGCCAGAAGCACTGTATATAAGTTATTAAGCGGTTTTACATTTTGACCCTGCGGGCTCATTTAAGACCTCACATTGCTGTTATTTTGCCTGTGGCTTTCTAAAAATTTGTCGACGCGTTATCACCGATCATCGGCTGCTGCTGGACGAGCTCAAGCACCCCGACCGCTTCTTCAACATCAACACTGATAATAACGATATCACAGATAAACTGGCTGCCTCTTGTTACGTGAAATCTCATACCTTCTGTAACACCATCTGCCGAGCCGACCGAGACACTCGCCATCGAATTTTTCATATCAACCGCCTTAACTACGGCTTTAAGGTCAATGTCCCTCACGGGAAGAGTTACTGTCGGGGTCTCCCTAATTGGAGCTGTTGCCGCCTCACGTGTGCGTGTAACCGGCCTAGCAGGTGTTGCTTCTCTACCGAAAGGCCTTAACGGCTCATTCAAACGTGCCAGAAGTTCTGCTTTTTCCTCCTCGAGGTGTTTTATCTTCTTCTCAAGGCTGTCAACTATAGCCTGTTCCTCAATCAGGGCATTTGATGTTTCATTGAGTTCTTTTTCGAGTTTTACACCCTCGGCCCGTACCTTATCCAGTTCCTCCATATTGTTTTTGAGAAGCTTGCCCTGCTCTTCCATCGTCTTCTGGAAACTATCGGCAAGTGTCTTGTATTTATCCTGCTCTTCCAGCAGTCTTGCCCGCTCTCTTTCCGCCTCGCTAAGCTTGCCGCTGGTATCGATAAACTGGTTGTTCAATTCAGTGACTCTCTTTTGCAGGTTGCTTTCCGTTTGCCCAAAGCTTGCCTTGGCGGACTTCAGGTCTTCATTGGCCTGCTGTTCTTTCTGTTTAGCCATTTTCAAGTCATTTTGCGACTGCTCGTATTTTCCCTTGTAGTTATCCGCACTTGCGACATAACTTACGACCATTGCACAAAGTGCCACACTGGCAACAGTCAACAAAACTATCAATATCTTCGTGAGAGGACTCAAAACCGGCTCCTTTCAAAAGTGATACCTTTTCTACCCATTCACCCCGCCCAATATTGCTTTTCCTTGGGGGCCTGATTTATATATTTTACGCATTTTTGGGCCTTTCGTCAAGAGAAATCTGGTAAACTGCGTAATTCAGAAAAGCCCGGATTATAATAATAACGTCCTATAACTGCAATAATATTATTTTACCCTGCTTTTCAGTATCGCCTGGGCCGCTGCAAGACGCACCAGCTTTGATTCGTCATCGACCAATTTAGGCAGATACTTTGTCAATTCTTCCGTATCGATACTACCTATCGCAAGAGCGGCAAGTACGAGAACTCTCTCTTTGTCCTCACTGTCCATACCCAATATTAGCTTATCCTCGAAGATTTGTATCACCTGCTCCTGGCCTTGCTGGTTACTGAGTTTACCTAATTGCTCTGCAGCGGTAAGCCTCACCTCAAGGATATCATCATCGAGTTTGGTTATCAGGACATCTTCAGCCTTGCGTGTTCCAAGGGCACCCATCGCTCGTATTCCGATCAACTTGTTATCAACAAACTTACTTATTAAAAGGGTCCATATCTTTTCGATAATTTTTTCATCGCCAAGCCGTGCGATAGCCTCCACCGCCAGATAGCGAACCCTTCGCTCGGAGTCTTCATCGTCTTTAGCCCGGTATAAAAGTTCAAGAACAGATTCATCACCGCTCTTGCCCAGTAATACCACCGCGTTGGCCCGAACGGTCTGGTCGGGGCTTTTAACAGCATTTTTTATTATTTCAAGATACTGCTTATGACCGAGTTTATACAACGCGTACGCCGCCGCTATTTTGGTATTCTCATCTGACGCATTCAGCAATGTCGATAACTGGTTCCGGGCGGGATAATACTCAGTGTCGCCTATGGCAAGGGCAGCGGCAAAACGCACCGGTATATAATCATTAAAAAGATGTGCCTGCACCTTCGGCATAAGCTGCTTCTGTCCGGCGGCAGCTATTACTTCTATCGCTTTTGTCTGTATTTTAGGGTCTGTGTCCGACAGGCCTTCTTCAACAACCCGAAGAGCCTTTGGTTTTAGTTTTTCGACCTTCACACCGCCCAGCGGTTCTATTTTTGCGATGGTTTCCTTGCAGCCGCTAATCACCGACAATATCAAAACCGTTACCATAAAAATCAGGTACAGGCCTGTTCCAGATTTTCTTTTTTGTTCAATTCTTCTCATTGGAAGACGTCCTTTTATTAATATTTCGGATAATCGCCCCTGTTATCAGCAAAATTAGCACTGAAAAAACAGCTATGGCACAGCCGTTATCCAGCCACTGACCATACCTGCTGAAAACTGTTACCCTCGAATCTATAGAAACGGTATCAGCGAAATACCCCTGAACACCTTTTCTTTCAAACGCCTTTTCAGGCAAATCTCCCGTTATATATCCATCCTTTATATTTCCAATCGGGTCAATTACACAGCTTATACCTGTATTAACGCTTCGTACAATCGCAATCCTGTTCTCCACCGCCCTGAAAACACAACTGAGCGTATGCTGGGCAAGCTCGGTGCTCGGCCTGACCTTGTTGTCCCTGAATTTTACAAACCAGCCGTCGTTGCTTATGTTTACCAGCCAGTCAACCTTTTTCCGCCCCTGGTCATCCAAAGCGAAACCGCGCGCGATTGCCGGAACCGTTCCCTCGTAGCAAATCATTACACCGAACCGGTAATTTTTCTTTGCTTTTTCATCCTGAATTGCAAAAACGGTATAGTCGTCTCCCGGTGTAAGGTTGTAGTCGTAATCATACGGACTGAAATTCATCAGTAAATTATACAGCAACGGGACACTCTGCTTAAACGGAACAACCTCTCCGAAAGGCACAAGGTGAATCTTGTCATAATTTTCCGCCGCCTGGTCGCCGTCAGGCTCATAAAGAAAAGCCGTATTAAACTTATCATACCGAAGCTCATCATTATCCAGATATTCTATGTAAGCACCCGGCGCTCCAACAAGAACATATACTCCATCGCTTGCGTGCTCGCCGAGCTTTTTATGAAAATACACAGGCTCTTCATCTTCCAGCAAAAATGGCCAGGCGCTCTTATCCATAATAGCCGGGATTATAGTCTCAGGCCAGGCGATAAGAACCGCCCCGGCAGAAGCGGCCTGTCTGCTCAAATTCAATAGCTCCTCAAAAACCTGCTGGTTGACATCAAAGGAATTCGAATCTTTTACATTCTGCGGAAGATTAGATTGAACCGCACCGACTATTAGGCCTTGTTTAATTGCATCCTCAGCCTGAGCTTCTTGCCAAAGGCCATACCGCATAGTTGCTGCCAATGTTGTAATGATAATGATAAATTCCAAAAAGATTTTCTTTTTTGATAAGTTTTTATTCTGTATGATAATAAACAGCTCAGCCAGGAATCCGTTTACCATAGCAATTAAAAAAGAGACACCTGCTGCGCCGAAAATATCGGCGATTTGAATCAACATAATATTTTCATACTGGCTGTGCGATAAATGCCGCCAGTAAAATCCGCCTAAAAACAATCCCTGCAATCGCTCAATCCCGACAATTAAAACCGCCGAGGCAATAAAAAGCGGTACCTTTTTTCGATGTAAAAAACGAAGTGTTACCATCAACGCAGGCCAGAGCAACCCAGTCCATGCACAAAACGCAATCCATCCGGCAATAGTAACATAACCCATCCAGTAAACATTGCCCAGCCAGTAAACAAATGCAACCAACGCTGAACAAAGATAGGGGCCGACTCTATTTTCAGAGGAGAGAGCGGCTATGATTAAAGGAACATAGGTAATCCATGCAAGGAAAGAAAAATGAAAAGGAGGCTGAATAATTGTCAAAAGAAGCGCCGAAGCTGCAAAATACGAAATAGGGAAATACAAACTGTCAAACTTTGACTTCTTCAATCCGCTAACGCTCCCAAAGCGACCGCAACCATATCGGGACTGATATTGCCTTCCCGATGTACATCGGGATTCAACCTGACATTTAACTGATTCGTAAAAATCCCAAGAAGGTTTTTGTCGCCGAGCACCTGTTTTGATGAAACTGCCATATCAGAAAGTAATCGTTCTATCTCAGATACTTGCTCACCTTCTGTAAAAAGACCGCTTTTTTCTTTTTGTAAATTCTTTATTCTTTCTCTCGCATTTTTTACATACTGGTCGGATATTTCTATACCAACGTAATCTCTGTCCAACTGAACGGCGGCGGCAGCGGTTGTACCCGAACCACAGAACGGATCGAGAACAATATCACCCGAATTCGAGCTTGCCGCTATTATTCTGGCCAATAGGCTTTCGGGCATCTGGCAGGGATGCCAGGGCTGCCTTTCGTTAAATGTTCCACAAACTCGCGAGTACTCTGTCCAGACATCATCGGGCATTTTGCCTTTGGGATTAGACCTTTTGTCGTTGTACATCAACTGCCGGTCGGACGGCACCCGTATAGAGAAATCATTAAAAGTGAAATTATTTTTATCATTAACAAAATAAAATATATGAGTATGAGAGCGGGCGAATTTGTTTTTTGTCTGCTGGCCGAATGTGTAGTGCCAGATTATCCAATTACGTATAACCATGCCGATTTCGTCAGCCGTTATTTTGACATCTGCCGCGTAATCATCGCCGATTGCTATATAGAATGAACCGTTGGGCTTTAACACCTTTTTGCAGGCGCCCATCCAGTCTTTCGTCCAGGCAATGTAATTTTTCCTTTTGACCTTATCGTGGTATTTATCGTATTTATAGCCGATATTAAAAGGAGGGTCGGCAAAAATCAGGTCGGCAAAAGGCTCAGTTATTTCCGCCAGCACCTCAATACAATCACCACAGACAATCTTGTTGCGCAGCTTATCCATTGACATAATGATATGTTTTAAGTGCTTCTTTGCAAGAGAATAGGTCGAGAAAATATTATTGTAGAATTGTTTTAAGCTGCGATACAAGCATCGGCAAATCCGAGCGAACAATTTCCCATACTACATCCAAATCAACATCAAAATAACCGTGGATTAGTCTGTTCCTCGTAGCTCCTATTAAACGCCACGGAATTTGATGGTGCTCCTCCTGAAATTCATCTGATACATTATTTGCCGCCTCGCCGATAATCTCCAGCAGACGTACAACAGAAAGCGCGAGCTTATCGTCCTTATCCAAATCATCCCTCTTGCTTTCTGCGGTAAACTCTATTGCCTTGCAGGCCGCATCCAGCATGTGTCTTACACGGATTAAATCATCAGTTTCGGACATATTGAACCTCGGCTTGCTGTTTTACATTGTCTCTGAAGTATCTGCTCAAAAATCCTTCGGTGTTAAGGTCAACCTTTCTGCCTAAAAGCTCAGAAAGCTCATCGGCAATCTCAAAGAAGCCGAAACCCGGCACATGCCCAGGTTCGAACTCGACAAGAATATCTATATCGCTGTCGGGGCCAAAATCTTCGCGCAAGGCTGAGCCAAAAACCGCAAGTTTTTTGATATGATGCTCTAGGCAGAATTGCCTGATTTTATCTTTAGGCATTTCAATATTTCTGTTCATTTTATATTAAGGCTTGATTAGATACTGCTCGTTGAAGACCTTGCCTGATACGTAATCGGTGAAAACCACCTTAACCGTCAGCGGTTTATCAAAGGATTCGACAATACCTTCAATATCAAACATCAGGCGGTAATTGGAAGTTACAACCGTGCCGAACCACATTTCTTTTAATTCCTGAGGTTCAACTTTCCAGCCAGCCAGTTTTGCGTTATCAGAGCTTCTATCCAAATCCCAAAGCTCCACATCCACTGTCCCTGCCGCTTTTATAATATCGCCTTCGGAGTCAATCGGCTGGATATAGACAATGAGCTTTTCTTTTGTGCCGTTTTTGTCCTTGTCATAAAAATTGGTGTACTTTGTTATCCGGACAGACTCTAATTCGTATAATCCGTTAATTCTTTTTTCCGGCTCAAGCGAGGAAAGAGTTTCAACCTGCTTTGTAAGCTGCCTGTTTGTCGATTGTTCTTGTTCGAGCTGTTTTTCAAGCTGTTGATTTTCTTTTTCAAGCTGAAATTTCTCCCCCTCGAGCTTTTTGTAGAAATTATCTTCCAGACAGCCGGAAAACATGAAAAGACCGCATATTAGTAGAATTGTTATCGCTCTCACTTTTTTTCCTCTTAAATTTTTTGTCGCGACATTATTATAAAGCTCACCCCTAAGGGGCAGGCGAACAAATCCTGCTAATCTTCATCTTCGGTATTTTGCTTCGGCTGGGTCGCTATCTCAGGGGCTTTTTTCAAAATTCTGTCGGCCAGGCCGTAGTTAATCGCTTCTTCAGCTTCGAGCCAGAGGTTCCGGTCGCAGTCTTTTTCGATTTTCTGCGAATCCTGTCCTGTATGCTCAGCCAGTATATTATAAATTCTTTCCCGCAGCCGCAATATTTCTTTAGCCTCGATATCCAAATCAGTCGCCGGGCCGGTGAGCACACCGGCAATTAAAGGCTGATGAAGCAAAACCCTGCTGTTAGTAAGAAGGCAGCGTTTGCCAGCCTTTCCGCCTGCCAGCAGCAACGCGCCCATACTTGCGGCCTGTCCAACACAATATGTGGCAACATCACACCGCAAAAATTGCATCGTGTCATAAATCGCCAGGCCTGCCGTGATTGAGCCGCCGGGAGAGTTTATATAAAAATGAATATCATTCTTGCTGTCTTCATTACTCAGGAAAAGCATCTGGGCAATTATAAGATTGGCGGAATCGTCATCGACCTGCCCGCCCAGAAAGACTATCCGGTCTTTGAGAAGCCTCGAATAAATATCGTAAGCCCGCTCGGTTCTTCCGCTTTTTTCTATCACTATCGGCACTAAGTTTTGATTAATCGACATCGTTTTATCCATCCGGAAATCTTAACTATCCAAAATTATTTCTTTTCTTCCTTTCCTTCCTCGTGAAGCACATCATCAATCAAGCCGTACTCTTTGGCCTCGTCGGCAGTCATATACCTGTCGCGTTCGGTCTCTGCCTGTATCTTCTCGATAGTCTGGCCTGTATGGAAAGAGAGAATCTCGTTGATTACTTTTTTTGCCTTCAGGACTTCTTCAGCCTGTATCTTTATATCCGCCGCCTGGCCTGTAACACCGCCCCACGGCTGATGAAGCATAACCTTGGCGTGAGGCAATGCGTGACGTTTGCCTCTTGTTCCGGCGGCAAGGATAACAGCAGCTCCCGACTGAGCCCTGCCTATACAATATGTCGCCACAGGACTGCTCATAAAACGTATAGTGTCATAAATCGCCATCGTATCATCCACGCTGCCGCCGGGAGAATTGATATACAGGCTGATTTCACTTGAACGCTTGAGGTTTTCAAGATACAGCATTTTCATAATCACTTCGGCGGCACGGGTATAGCTGATCTCGCCAATCAAAAAGACAATACGGTTGTCAAGCAGCATGTCATCAATTGTCATTTCTCTGGTACGCTGGTACGGCGACGCCCGCATTTGCAAATGCGCATCAGGAACATTCAGGCCTGTATTATCTCTTATTACATTTTCAACTGTTCTGTGCTGATATTCCATTAAAACGTCCTTCAATTGTTTCAATAAAAAAACACTGCTTTATAACACCTGATTTTATCGAATTACAACCTATGGCAGAAACCGCAGGCTAAATATATTTAGCCCCACGTTTCACGTGGGGTTTTCTTGCCAATAACTCAAATAAACCTCAAGGTCAATCTTTCTGTGCTGTATATCGGGCATTTTTATTTGTCGGTTTCCTTTTTAGTTGTCTTTTTTTTCGGTTTTTTCGTAGTTTTATCGGAAGAACTTTTCTTCGCTGTCTTTTTTGCTGTTTTTTCGTTCTTATCTTCACTCTTCCCTGATTTTGCTGTTTTCTTTGACTTCTCTTTTGTGGACTTCTTAGCTGATTTTTTAGGCTCTACTTCGGCTATCTTCGCCGATTCCAGGATTTTATCGACGCACTTTTCATCTCTGATTTGCTGCCTGAACTGTTCCAGTGAGCCGCTGCGTTCCATCTGCTGTCGCATCGCCTCAGGTCTTTGGCCCTGCTGCACGGCAAGCTGAGCTATCTGGCCATTCAGCTCTTCATCGGTTACTTCCACTTTAAGTTTTTCGGCAACTTTGTCCATAATGAAATATATCTTAAGCTGCTCTTTAGCCTGTTGATCACTGCCGGCCTTGAGATGGTCCATCCGCTCGGCAATTTGTTCTTTCGGCAAACCGCGGCTCACTAAATTAGCATATTGTCTGCGAAGCAGATTCGCTGAATAGTTAGCAACAACATTCGTAGGCAGCTCCAGTTTTGTATTGTCCTGCATATACTTATATACCTGCTCAACCATTCCGATGCGGATTTGCCGCTCACTTCTGGCCTGAAGATTTTGCCTGACATTCTCTCTAAGCTTCTCCTCGCTTTCGACGCCCAGACCGTTCAAAAAGGTCTCATTCAGTTCAGCCGGCTTTAAATATTTGACGTCCCTTATTTCGATTTTCACATCGACCTTCTTGCCGCGGTATTCCTCCCTGAAGAAGGTTTCGGGAATATCAACCGAAGTTTCCTTATCTTCTCCGGCTTTTGCGCCTATAAGGAGCTCATCCAGTTTATCTACGGGCACTGGTCCGACAAAACCGCTTGGCCTTGCGTACATCTCTACGTTATCGTGCCTTTGTTCTTCCTCAACACCTTCGACCTTGAGAATTACATCGGCAATTATCTGGTCATCGAGCTCGATTGTTTCATCTTCTTTACGCGGCGCCCATAAACCCGACCATTTGCAAATACGCTCTATCTCGCTGTCTTCCTGTTCATCCGTAATTTCAAGTTTAGGTCTTTCGACGTTAATCCCTTCCAGAGCAGGAAGCTCAAATTCCGGCCTGACCTCGACCTCGAACTCGAATTTCAAAGGCGCATCTTCCCCAAGCTCGATCTTTTCATAATCAACGTCGGGCTCACCGAGAATATTCAGCTTATTTTCCTCGATTGCTGAATCACTTGCTTCAGCTAATAATTTTAGCTTAATTTGTTCTGAAGCTTCTTTACCGAATCTCTTTTCCAGCAGCCTGCGAGGTGCCCTGCCCTTTCTGAAACCCGGCACAATGCTATTCCTGCGAAGCTCGTTATATTGCTCATCTGTTGATTTGCGGATAGTCTCTGCGGGAATCTCTATAACAACCTTTTTCCTGCACGGACCTGCATCGGTAACTGTGACCTTATTAGGGAGGCCTTGTTTTTTATCTTCCTGCTCTTGGACTTTCTGCTCTTCTGCCATAAATGACCGCTCCTTGCCATAAATAAACAAAAAAGGCATCAGGGGATACCTTCCCTTTAGCCAAAATCTCTTTTGTCTAACATACCAGCGACCAACGCCAAACCCAGCACTTACTTTGAGATTCGACCGTTAAAATATATATGAGCATACTTTACATCGGGATACTTCAAGTTTACAAAACAATCAACGCTCAAAGTAAGTGCTGGGCGGTATCTCACTGGTACTATTTCAATACAATCCCTTAAAGAAAATACCATTCCAAAGCGGGCGATGAGACTTGAACTCACGACATTCACGTTGGCAACGTGACGCTCTACCACTGAGCTACGCCCGCATTACCGAATACACGATTATAATGCCATCCGCTCCGCTTTCAAGTTATTTTTTTCGGGAAATTACTCGCCAATAACAACTGATTTTTTATGAAATTGTAACTGGAGCACCGAATTATGCCACGATTGCAGTAACGGAATAATTCTTTCAGGCAAATATTACCACATCTCCAACGCTGGTCTTGATGAGAATAATCGGGGTCTGGATTTATTCGCAATCAGCCTGGGGTACCGCTTTTAATAACTTTTCATTATTATTTCCAATATAATACCGGTATTTTATCGGGCCTGAGGGAGTCTGTTGCTTAAGGGAATCTGCTGAAAGTGACTACGGATTTTCCCCCTCGCAATTCAGGATAAACCCTCTTTCAATACTCAAACATTTACCCGATAATAGTGTTAAATAAGGTGGTTTTCAGCTGGGGTACCGGAAACGTAGATTAGAACGTACCGGGGGGCAGGGCCGTCAGTAAACTGACGGCCCTTCTCATTTTAATAAAACTAAAAGCCAACTCACACATAACAATCCACCAAATCAGCGAAATATTATTGACGCTCTTCTGGATTTGCATAATCAAAGTGTTATAATGTTAATCTGGTTAAAATTATATTCTGTTAATAGATAATTCTTTCAGCCGGGGTAAGGAGCATAAAAAATGTTACAAAACTTACCACATAGGCACTATCTCATAACCGTAATTCTTATTTTCTCGTTTTTTTGCCCGATGGTTTTCTGCAGCAGCGGCAATAAAACAACCGACCCCAACAAAGACCCAAACGCTCCCATTGAAAAACAAAAAATAAAAAAGCCTTCTCATAATCATCCGGCATTTAATGAAAGGGTACGTGAAAGAAGAGAGCTTGTTAACAGGCATATCCGCGCAGAAGGCATTCGTGAGCCAAATGTCATCGAAGCAATGGTTACCGTTCCTCGACACGTCTTTGTAAGAAAAAGAGATTTAAGCAGGGCATACGCCAATCACCCCCTGTCAATTGGTTACGGCCAGACAATCAGTCAGCCCTATATCGTCGGCTATATGACACAGGCATTACATCTCGACCCGAACGACAAAGTCCTTGAAATCGGCACAGGTTCCGGTTACCAGGCCGCCGTCTGCGCTGAAATCGCAAAAGTGGTCTATACAATAGAGATAGTCGAACCGCTCGCCAAATCCGCCCAAAACAAACTAAAAGAGCTTGGATATAACAATGTAATTAACAAAGCAGGCGACGGCTATTTCGGCGCCGAAGAGTACGCTCCCTTCGATGCAATCATCGTTACCTGCGCGGCGAATTTCGTTCCGCCGCCGTTAATCCAACAGCTAAAACCGGGCGGTAGGATGATACTACCGGTTGGAAGTCCGTTCGGCTATCAAACTCTCAAACTGATAACCAAAGATGAAAACAGCCAGGTGCACAGCAGGCGGCTTATACCGGTGAGCTTTGTCCCGATGCTCGGGCAAATCGAAAAAGAGAAACATTCCGGCGAAAAATAGTTATGACATCAGCAGCCCTTTTTTTACTATCCGCGGCGGTTCTGGCCCTTGAGCTTATCCTTGTGCGGCTCTTCGCAATTTCTCACTGGCATCATTTCGCGCACCTGGTAATAAGCACAGCCCTGCTCGGTTTTGGGGCAGGCGGAACTTTTGTTACCATTTTTTCCAATCCTCTCGGGAAAAAGCCGCTTCAGGCGGCATCGGTTTTTGCACTGGCAATGGCAGTTTCGATTCCCATCGTTTTAAAGCTCAGTCAATTAGTGCCTCTTGATGAGCTTCAAATTATCTGGGACTACAGGCAGCTTATATACTTATCACTTTACTATCTCTTATTTTTTATCCCGTTTTTCTTCGCCGCTTGTACTATCGCGGTTATCTTTACCGCCTTCGGGCAAAACGCAACGCGTCTTTACTTCTTCAATATGGCCGGTTCCGGCCTCGGCACCGCCGTAATAATATCCCTTATGTACGGCAATGCTCCACAGCAGCTTTTGCTTGCTATCAGCGCTATCGCCTTTCTTTCTTCGGCACTATTCGCATCCGGGATTCTCCGTATAAAAGCTGTTTTTATATTACTGCTCGGAGCGCTTTATATTTTTATTTTTAGTCCCTTCGGGTTTTTCCATTTAGACATTAAGATAAGCGAAAACAAATCGCTTGTTTATTACCGCAACATCCCAAAGTCTGAAACTATCGCAACCCGTTACAGTCCGCTTGCACGAATCGATTGCCTTAGCGCCCCATCCATTAGAAACTTTCCCGGCCTGAGCATCGCCTATCAGGACGAATTGCCCGCGCAAATGCTCTTAATCTCCGATGCCGACAGCACAACAGCGGTCAACCACTTTACAGAAACTAATCAATTAAACTGCTACAGACACACCACATCCGCACTTGCTTACCATATCATTGACAAGCCGGATACGTGCATCATCGGCTCAGGCGGCGGCTCAGATATCGCACAGGCTGTCATATTCGCCGCGAAACAAATCACCGCGGTAGAGATGAATGCACAGATACTTAGCCTGATAGACAAGCAACTAAAAGACTTCTCCGGCAATATCTACGGAAGAAAAAATGTGAATGTTGTAATTGCCGAAGGCAGGAATTTCCTGGAAACAACAAAGGAAAAATTCGATTTAATAAACATATCTCTGCTCGACTCTTTCACCGCTTCGGCTGCCGGTTTATATGCCCTTAATGAAAGTCATTTATACACAATCGAGGCGATAGAAAAAAACCTCGAAAAACTAAATGAAAACGGTGTCTTAAGTATAACAAGAATTCTCAAATGGCCTCCGAGAGATTCGCTTAAAATGCTCGCGACAGTCAAAGAAGCCCTAATCCGCCGCGGCGTCAAAAATCCCGCCCAAAATATTATTATGATTCGAGGCTGGTCAACCGCTACAATTGTTGTTTCACCGGCGGAGTTTTCAGAAATACAAACAAAAAATGCTCAGGATTTTGCTCATGATAACTCCTTCGATTTAATACACATCCCCGGCATAAGGGCCGAACAGGCCAATCGGTTCGACGTCCTCGATAAACCTTATTACTACAATGCCGCTCAGGCTATTCTCTCGGATGAAGCAGATAAATTCTACAACAGGTACGATTACTACATTCGCCCTGCTGCCGACGACAGGCCGTATTTCTTCGACTTTTTCAAACTCAAATCGATGCCGAAAATGATTAAAACCTTCGGCAAACGCTGGCTGGTTTTTAGCGAATGGGGCTATATCGTGCTTGTTGCCAACACCATCCAGGCGATTACAGCAAGCATCATCCTGATAGTGTTACCGCTGTTGTTCTGTAAGCCTCTTAAAAAAATCAAGACCGGCAAGATGAACATATTGATATATTTTATCTGCTTAGGCCTTGCCTATATGTTCCTCGAAATGGGCTTTATTCAAAAAATGACTCTCCTTATCGGCAGACCGGTATTCGGCGTCGCTGCCACCCTTGTCAGCTTTTTATTTTTCAGCGGTCTGGGTTCACTGACCGCATCTAAGCTAAAAAAACTTTCTTCGAATACACCTGTTTTTATCCGTTATACGATAGCGGCCCTGATTATCATCGGCCTGGCTGAAATATTATTATTAAACCATCAATTCGATTATCTTGTCGCTTTTTCCCTGCCTGCAAGAATAATTTTGGCGGTGGCTTTGCCGGCTCCGCTTGCGTTTTTGATGGGAATTCCCTTCCCGACCGCCCTGCAGGCAGTCCACCGAAAAGCCGAAGTTCTTGTCGCGTGGTCCTGGGGTGCTAACGGCTTTGCTTCGGTAATTGCCGCGGTCCTCGGCACACTTGGCGCAATATCGGCAGGTTTTACGATTGTTGCGGTAACAGCTTTGGCACTCTATATTATTGCCGCTGTGGTTTGCAAGAATATATTGGCGGATTCGTAAGTTAAAAGAACAGCCAGTCTCCGAGCAGATAAAATATAACCGTCAATACCGCTGCGATAGGAACCGTTGCGAGCCAGGAAATAAATATCGAGCGGACAACCGTCCTGTCAATCGCGGTAATACCGCGTGCCAGACCAACACCAATAATAGCTCCGACAATAACATGAGTGGTACTGACAGGCAGGCCGAGTCTCGAACAAACAAGCACAGTTGTCATTCCAGCAATATCTGCAGCGACACCACGTGACGGTGTAATTTCAGTTACCTTTTCACCAACTAATTTCATTACCCTGTAGCCAAATGTTGCCAACCCTACAGCAATACCTGCCCCTCCCAGAACTAAGAACCAGATATTTACACTTGCTTTGCTGGGTATAGCATTAGTTCTGATAATCTCAGCGACAGCCGCCAAAGGTCCGATTGCATTGGCGACGTCATTTGCGCCATGAGCAAAAGCAACTGTGCATGATGTTATAATTACCAGGATCGCAAATATCTTTTCCACCTGTTCGAGCTGCTGTTCCGTTTCAAGGTTGTCATATTCGTTTTTTCCTTTTGCCATTATTATTGCCGACAAAACAGCGGCAATCAACCCACCAATAATGCTCAAGCCGAGAGCATTAAAGCCGGATAAATTAAGGTGAAGATTCTTCAGCCCTTTAAAAATAATTGCTAAAATCAAAATTGAAAAAGTAAAAAAAACACAGACAGGAACACCTTTTTTAGCGGCAACAGCAGGTTTTTCAACAGATAACACTTTCGCAGATATTATCTTAAATATAAAAAAGGACATTGCACCGCCAACGAGAGGGGATATAAACCAGCTTGCCACAATCTGGCCCATCTTGCCCCAGTGTATATGCCAGAACCCGGCTTTCAGTATACCGAAGCCGACAATTGCACCAACTATCGAGTGAGTTGTGGAAACCGGCATACCAAAGAAAGATGCGGCATTGAGCCACAGCGCCGCCGCCAATATCGCGCAAATCATACCATAAGCAAGCACCATCGGATCTTTTTCAAAGGCCTGTGTTTCAATTATCCCTTTGCGAACGGTGTCTGTAACATGAGCACCGACAAGTACAGCTCCGCCAAGTTCAAAGATTCCCGCCAAAACAACTGCCCAGAAGACAGTTAAGGCTTTTGAACCAACCGCATCCGCCATTGAATTAGCGGCATCATTGGCTCCGACATTCCAGGCCATATACGCCCCGGCTATTATCGCGATGATTAACAGAATCCCCATTCTAAAAGCACTCCTTTGCCGCGACGTTATTTATGCCTTATAATTATCCTTAGGTACTTGGCCGATTTCTCCGCGTTGTTTGCGACCCTGCTTAGTGTTTTGCAGTATTTCTCCATAAACAGTATGTCGATAGGCTTAAGCTGCTCCTCCATACCGTAGAAATGCTTGGCGAATTTTCTCTCCTGCCGGTCAACGTGCCATTCCTGCTCGCCGATACTTTCAGTTTCCTTAATCAGCTCTTCGGCTTCCTCCCCCGAAAACGCCGCTTCAGCCAGCGAAGATATTTTTTCGGCAAGGTCCATCATGTGCTCGCAGATATTTATGACCTGGCGGACAAGCTCCTGGAAATCTGCTTTGAGTTCCTGGGGCACCTTCGTCTTGCGTAATGTAAGCACCACGGCATAATCCTCCGCTGCGTCGGCAATATCATCCTGATAGCTGAGAAACTTGCTGAATTCCAGCTTGCCCACAGAAAGAAAGTACATCTTGCTGATTTTATCCCGCAGCTCCGTCTTAATTTTGTCGGCCTCATGCTCCGTTTTGGAGACAAGGTTTTGCAATTCTTCTATCTTGCCATAATCTCCGGCAAGCAAAGCGTCCGTCAAAGGCTGTAGCAGTTTTACGCACTCATGCACCTTCTTGGTATGTTTATCCAACTGAATAAACGGTGATGGCGCAAAAAAATCCTTGAGTACTCCCATACTCGACTCCTTTAAATCGAAAATTAAATTATTAAGCACCCGGCCTAAGCCGGAATCGTCACGCAAATCACCAACAAAGGAAAGTTTTAGCGGTTTTTCGACCCCAAGTCAAGAGCGATTTGAAAGACGGCTTGTTATTACCGGAAAACGCCTTGGTTTTACTCTTTCAGATGATAACCAATCCCACACAAAGACAAACACATAATGGGCGATACAGGATTCGAACCTGTGACCCGCTGATTAAGAGTCAGCTGCTCTACCAACTGAGCTAATCGCCCATAAAGCAAATCGCCCAGTCGCCCGGGCAATTAAAAATCCTATTTTATTTGAATACCCACACTCTTCAAGCAAAAAATTAACTCATCTCACGCAAAATACCACCTTAAAAAATTTAGCCCCGCCACCCGCGGGCGGGGTTTCGCCTGCCTCGGCGTAGTCCTCCCGACTTGTCGGGATTTATCGGGACGAAGACGGGTTTAGCAGTCGCCGGCCACGGCGACTTGATTAGCCCTGCCGCCTGCGGCAGGGGATTCTGTCATTCCCGCGAACGCGGGAATCCATTTCGTTTACCCGCCATTCTTTTGGAGGGTAGGCGGATGTGGGCCGGGCATTTATCATTCCAAATATTTAGCCCCGTCATCATCGCCGTTGTTTTACGGCGTGTGACGGGGTTTCTCTGTCGTATCGCAGGGATTATTGTTTATCGCGGCGAAGTAAAACGAAGGCGGGGAACGAAGTGAAGATTCTTTTATTCGTACTTCGTATTCGTAATTCGGCATTCGTAAATCCCCCACCCTTCATCCTTAATCCTTTATCTTTCCCCTACCTCCGCCTTCTTCTGTCTTTCTGCTTCCTGATTTTTTCTATCTTTTTTGCTTCCGGGCTTTCTTTTCCAAGTAATTTATTCTCCAGCAGTTCACACATTTGCTTTCTCGCATAATAACGGTTCAGTCCCTGGCTCCGGCTCTTTTGAACCTTCACTGCCAACCCGCTGCAAATATGTTTTAAATGGACACAGGTAGAGGTTTTATTGACTTTCTGTCCTCCTGCTCCACTGCTTCGAACGAATTTTTCTTCAATATCATTCTCAAGCAGATTGCAGTCATGCATACGCTGCTCAAGCTCTTGCCTTTTTCGTTCTGTAATTCCAAAATTAATCATATATCTCGCCTTTGGCGCCGGTTAGCCCCGTTGCTCGCGACGGGGGCCTGTTGTTTGTTACCTGTGCCGTTTGGTAGTCGTTTTCCGCTTTCTTGCATTTCTCAATTTTACGAGATTCCCGGATTTATCCTTATATCTCCAAAACCCCCATCCGTTAATTGCACCGCGGTTAACTATCGCCTTTGCTGCTTCTGTTGGAGTATCATACCGAGTTCCCGCGTATCTTATTCGACCAATTGAGCTAACCCATGCTTTATAATCCCTACCTTTGTACGAAGCATATATAACTTTTCCTCCGGGGAAAATATCCTTCAATGGCCGTTTTGTTTTTGCGTAGGTTTTTTTCTTTTTCTTGCGGCTAGTTGTAGATTTTCTGCCAAGCAGTTCGTCCAATATAGTTTTAATGTCTTCGGTTAGTACGACAGCGCGATTTAGGCTCAAGAAACTGATATAGTGATACCGATAACTTCTTGTAGTTGAGAAACTTACAAGGAGAATCG
>JAFGGH010000064.1 GCA_016930645.1 Sedimentisphaerales bacterium | reverse complement strand
GTGTCAAAAAAGCCTGCTGAACCAACTTTCAACCAAAATCACCTGCCGCCGCTGATTTTAATCCCCCTATGAAATATGCGGGTTAATCCGCTGATTCCAATTCACCTGTCGCGTGAACTTTGGCAGCCGATTGATGTAATATGCGCCACATTACTTCTTTTAAGCGTATTTATTTTGAAAAATTCAGCGGAAAAGGAATAATGCGATTAATTTCAAACGTGGTTTTAAGAGAATTATATTTATTCTTAGTTTACTTGTTTCGTTAGCATCGGCAATTTTGTGTTTTTATGCGGTGTTTGACACCTGGAATTACGAACAAGCGGCATATAATGATTCTATAAATGATTATGTTGATATTGCCCTGTTCTGGTCAACATGGGAAGCTGATGGATGGGTTGATAAAAAACACGAAATTGTCAAAACATTGTTAAACCAACATAAAATTTCATTTGTGTCTGATGATAATAGAATAACGGAGGTATATAGATGGAAACTCTTTCCAGGCGTCAACAAAGACATGCTTGATACGCCCCTTAATGTTTTAAATAAAGAAGCACGGGCCGCAAAGGAACTGGCCATTGAAAATGCAAAAAAGCGATTTGAAAAACATGAATACTGGGGGACAAAGAGTACTATTGAAGCTGAATTTATAGGTATAGCCGCAGCTTTGGGTGGCGCTGTCTTAGGATTTCTTGGCACTTGGGTCATAGGATTATCTATTTATAAATTTTTCGAATGGTTGATTCTTGGCTTCCGTGATGATAAGCGAGATCAAATTGAAAAGGCAGAACCCGAGCCAAGTCACTAAAGAATTAACGGAGTTAGCGCTAAAGCAGTTTGAGAGTCAGGTTAATAATTTTCGCAACCGGGTTACAAAACAGATAAAAGAAGTCGGCGGCAAGGCGGGGGCCGAAAGGCAAGTAGAAACAGGGCAGAAAGCAGAAAGGAGTATATTTATGATGCAGGTAAGGTCAAGTAAGGAGAATTGGGAAGCGATACAAAATGAATATGGCATCAGCAAGAAAGATTTCGGCAAGAAGATTAACTTCGTTTCCGATAAATTCAAAAGGGGGATAATATTTCGTGATACCGAACATGCGTTTGTATTGGCATCGCAGGGATTCTCGAAAACAGCGCTTATTTTAGCAGGCGGCGTTATCGAAGAATTACTAAGACAGTACCTGGAACACAAAAAGGTTAAGCCGGGAGACAATACTTTTTTTGCTTATATTGAGGCCTGTAAGGGCAACCGTCTTCTGAAACGTGGAGTTTTTCGTCTGAGCGATTCAATAAGGGATTTTAGAAACTACGTTCATCTGGCAAGAGAGAAGAAAAAAAGCGATACCATATTAAAGACAACAGCAAAAGGTGCAGTTTCATCCATATTTACTATTGCCAATGATTTCCAGAAAGAAACGTCCAACTGACAAACCATTATTTCTGTTGAGTTTGGCATAAATAACTATGATTGGACAGAAGATAAATGCACCGCCCACAGGTGACGGTGCTAATCAAAAATCGTCGTACCCGTCTTCGTCCCGATATCCCGATGCATCGGGAGGGATTCGCCGAGACAGGCTGGCGACTGTTAAACATTTCTCCGTGACAATCAGTGTTCCGCCTGCGTTAAACTACGGCGGATAAAAATCCGTGGTTGCTTTTATTATTTACGGTGTCAATCAGTGTTCATTTGTGTCTGATTTTTTGGTTTTTAGTCGGTCAGCCACTTGTCGATTATATAGTCGGCGGCATTTGGTAAAATACCGACCAGCCAGGCAAGGTCAACGACTGTAAAGCGGCTTCTCATTTCATGCATGTGCAGCATGGCCCGCTTTAACCGCTGGCGCGAACAGCCGAGTTCTTTGTAGGAGACAGCGGCGCCAGCTTTTCTTAACCAGTCTTTAATCTGGCCGGGTGCTTTGGACCTCTGCGAAGCTATTTGCTGAATTTGCTCGAAGACAGCTTGGTTTGATATTTTTTCTTTGATTTGCGGTAGATATTCTTTTTTGCCCTTGTATTGTCTATCTACGGTTTTGATAAGCAAATCCTCACGCCAGTATTTTTGGTCAATGTTATCAGGCATATCGTGCAGTTTGGGCTTATCAATTTCACCTATCATTTGATAAAGCTCCGCAGAAACGATTGTTCCCAGGCCCACCTGCAGGCCGTGCAGCCAGTGGCCCTGGTTATCAATATTCGCGGTCATATCGAGCGTGTGGCTGAGCAGATGCTCACCGCCGCTTGCAGGTGCACTTGTTCCTATCATTGTCATAGCCGCTCCGGTTAAAAACAACGCCTCGAAAAGGGCTTTGATTGCTTCTTTATCACCCTGTCGAAGCTTCTGTGGCTGCTTGAGATAATGAACCTGCAGGCCTTCGAGAATATTTGCGCAATAATGGCAGAAGTATTCATCGAATAATAAATTGTTGATTACCCAGTCAGCGGTGCTCTGGAATTTTGCAATAGTATCCGCAAAGCCGGCTGCGGTCATTTCTGCAGGGGCATTTTCTATTATTGCCGGTTTAGCCAATACTGCCAGCGGTGGACGGGCCCTGATAATGACCTTAACGCCGTTCACTTTGGCACCCACATTCGCCGAGGCATATCCGTTCATTGAAGCGGCTGTGGCGACTACTAAGTAGGGCAGGTTCATTTCAAATGCCGCCCACTTGCAAAGGTCGTTTATTGTTCCACTGCCGACTGCGATGAGCAGCTGCGGCTGATTTTGACTGATTTGTTCTTTTAACAGGTTACAGGTTATATCATCACATTGAGGCTCTTCGCCGTTTGTGTCGGGGATAATTATATCCTGGACATTGTGTTTGTTTTGAGAAAGCTCACAAATAACATCTTTTGCGCAGATTTCAAAGGTTCGCTTATCTGCCATTACCGAGATTTTGTGAGCATTCTTGTTTTTCGCCAATTGAGGAATCTTTTGCAGCGAGTCTTCTGCGTAACAAAAGTCTTCTATCGGTATGTGGTGGCTCTGGCCGCATTGACACTCGAGTTGACAATTCAAAAGCTTCTTATAATCCACGGTACAACCTCAAATAAAATAACAGGATTCGCTGAGTCTATCGGTAGAAACCTTATTAGTCAATTATTTGAATGAGCGAAGTATTATGTGAGGGAGGGGTATAAAAAACATAAAACCGGCGAGTTGTTCCGCTCGCCGGTCATAAGTATATCTTCCGAAATTACTCTGTTTCGGACAATTAGGTGATTAGCAGCCTGGCGTTATTGAATAAATTGAACTGCGACACCAATTTTGGCGTCCTGCAGCATAGATTTCCGCTCTATACGGATAACTGACCCTTTTTTAAGCCTTCCAAATTGTCCTTTTTCCTCGGCCAGGGCCGTTGTTCTTGGGAAATTGATTTCAACGGCATCGCCTTCCCTGATTGGCGTAGTCATCGGCAGCTTGACATATACGCCGCTTTTGCTGATGTTGTCGCTTTTGCCGTTGAAAAATCTGTTTGCCTTTGGCAGCCAGATGCTAACCGGCCAGCTTATTTCCGTCCTTGTGTCAATTCGCTGTTCAACTAAAGTCTCCATAATTATCTCCATTTAAATCATCCATCGATATTTAATTAAAGTATCGGCAATGTTAAAATGGATAGATTAGCATAAATAGGGAATTTAATAGCATGGAACGGATTTTTTTTAATGAAACGGTTTTTGGAGATAAAGCTGTTATTTTATAGGGCCAAAAACAATTTTTTTTTAATCCTGGGGGGCATTTTATGATGCCCCCCCCGGTCTATTCAATCACCTCATAATCCATTGGCCATCTGTCAAAGAATCCCCCCAGATAGTCTAAAGAATAAAGCTCATAAATGTGCAACGTTTAATAAAAATGAAGACAGATATCGGTTTTCAGTGTTCCGGGATGTGAGGTACCGCCCCCGGCGAGTTTTGCCTTTAAAAAAGCAGTTTAAACGTTATCAAGAAGCATAATATCGAGCATATTCTAATACGACAGCGCGATTTAGGCTCAAGAAACTGATATAGTGATACCGATAACTTCTTGTAGTTGAGAAACTTACAAGGAGAATCG
>JAFGGH010000063.1 GCA_016930645.1 Sedimentisphaerales bacterium | reverse complement strand
GCTAAAATGTCATTCCCGCGAAAGCGGGAATCCAGAAAGCTGAAAAACAAACTGGATGCCTGCTTTCGCAGGCATGACAGTCACGTCGGTCAGTTTGAGTAATTAACCATTTAACCACTCACGAATTAACCAAAAGAGGTAGCAGATGCCTGAAAAACCGGCAGCAGAAAGAACCGAACAGCCGACTCCTCGCAGGATAAGAAAAGCCCGCGAGGAAGGCCAGGTTCCCCAAAGCGCTGAGGTAAACTCAGTCGCTTCGCTTATCATTTTAGTAGCAGGAGTTACTCTGTTGGCACCGGTTTTGTTGAACTGGATTACCAACCTGCTAAAGGAAGGGTTTAGCTGTAATACCCAGGTCTTTGCAAACACTGAGACTTTTGTCGCTTTTTTTGGCGAACAGTTCATAAATTCGATATGGATTGTCAGTCCAATTCTGGCAGGTTTGATAGTGGCGACGGTGTTTGCCAATGTCTGTGTCTCAGGTCCGAACTTTACCACGAAGGCTGTCCAGCTCAAGTTTAGCGCTATTAATCCCATCGCCGGATTTGGAAAGCTCTTCAATGCCAAATCATTAGTCAAGCTGATTATTACTATCTTTAAGTTGGCGTTTATCGCAATCATTATATGGTCTTACCTGCGCGATAAACTCGAAGATATACTCGCACTTCGCTGGGCATGGTCGATGGAAATAATGACCACAATGTCAAAGCTGATACTTGGTTTGATGATTCGGGTATGCATCGCACTATTGATAATTGCGGTCGCTGATTTGATTTATCAAAAGTATAAATACATAGACGATTTGAAAATGACTCGTCAGCAGGTCAAGGAAGAGCACAAGGACACTGAAGGCTCGCCCCAGGTAAAGGCGAGAATTCGCAGAATACAGTATCAGATGGCTCTTAAGCGCGTCGCCCAGGAAGTGCCGAAGGCAACGGTGGTTCTTGTCAACCCGACTCACTACGCGGTCGCGCTTCGTTATGATTCCAAGACGATGGAATCCCCCCTCCTTGTTGCCAAAGGCGTAGACCATATGGCTGAAAAAATAAGGGAAATCGCCAGCGCATACGGTATACCGGTGATAAGAAGACCTGAACTTACGCGCACAATATATTCGACCATTCAACCCGGTCAGCCCATACCACAGGACCTCTATATGGCGGTGGCTGAGGTTTTGGCTTTGATTTACAGATTAAAACAGCAAAAGGCCGCGACAATATAAAATGAACGCTGAAACAGATAATAATATTAGAAACTACAAAAAGCTAAGTTCGTACAACAACACGCTTTTTGCAGCAGGAGCAGCTTGTGTAATTGCAGGTCTCTTCTGCCCGGCTATACCGGGACTTGTCGATATTCTTTTAATATTCAGCACCTCGCTTTGCACGGCGGTAATTGTAATTTCCTTCAGCAGTAAAAAACCTTCCGAGTTATCCGGTTTTTCTATGCTCGCTATTTCCGCAGCAGCGGCTTTGTTAACTACTAATATCGCTTCAGCAAAACTCATCCTGTTAACAGCAACTGGTTCTAATATTATAAATTTCGCAACTGCAATAAATTTTCCGGTTAAATTTATACCAGCCTGGCTGACCGCGCTTTTATTTTCCTCAATATCAATAGGTTTACTCGTTACAGTCCGCAAGCAAACTCGCCAAATAGTGAAAAGCTCCGTTGAGCTCCTCGAAGAAATATCAGCCGCCCAGACATCGCAAATTGAAAATGATTTTGCCGTTATTGACCCAGAACAAAGCGATTTGCTTGCTCAGCAAAAAGGTTTCTTCTTTTCCGCAGAGGCGTTTGGTAAATTCAGTTTCTGCATCTCTATTGCAATATGCTTTGTTATTTTATTCAGTATTGCGGCATCTCTTATTCTGACAGCCGTAAAAATTTCCATCTCAACGCAAGGCCTGACTGCTCTGGCATCATCCTGCGGTATTTTTATTCTGCTTATGATGTTTTTGTCTGTTGCCGCTGTAAGCCGATTCATAACAAAAAGCTCCGTCGCATTAATCGAGCAGACCAGGCTGACCGAAGAGCAGTTTCAGGAAAGAATTAAAGTAACCGCTCGAGAAGTAGCCGCTTGGCAGATAACAGACCATGAAAATTACGACAATAATTCATTTGAACAAACTGTCGAATCATTCGATAACTTCAGGCAGGAAGAGCAAAAATCGTTTACGGCGAAAGATTTAGATGATGAATTTTCCTATGAAATGATAGCCTGCATGCTCGCAAAATCTGCCCAAAATAAAGTAACCCTGATGGCAGCGGAAAGTCCGAGCAATCTGCCCGTTACAATACCGGTTAACACCGCGATAAAACTTGTCCAAAGCGGCCAAAAAGCGCTAATCATCGATTACGACTTAAAGCGTTCCGCTGTTGGCGAGGTATTTGAAATCGAAAATTGCCGGACCAAAGTTGTTCACACTGCAATCGAAAATCTATATTTGCTCTCGGCTCAAAAATTAGCGAAAACTTCAGAGCAGAATCTGCGGCATATATTTACTAAACTGAACAACCTGTTCGACAAGATAATAATCTACGCTCCTGATGTTAATGAACTATCAGACAATAAATCACGGGCAGGATGCCCGTGCCACATTTTTGAACATATAAATTCAGCTATGCTCTTCGGCACAGAATTTAACAACCAAAACATGGTTGAACAGTTGGAAAGTAAGAATTGCCGAATCCTACAAAGGCAGGATGCTTTTAAGATGGTGTAAAAACAAAAGTTATTCCATATACGCATTAAGAGCGTAAAGCTGGCTCTGCATCAGAGTTAACATTTTCTCCAGCCTTGCAAATTTTTCTGTCAGTCTCTGTTTTTTCTTTTCAAGCCTGCCCTCTTCATGGTCAATCTTGTCCTGCAATGCCTCTATGCGGTCGTCAATAGTGTCAATATCAATCTTCAACGAACCGGTAGTGGCTTTGAGTATATCATCAAGGGAATCCTCAATTGCTCCGGCAAAACCCTGCTTGACCCGGATAGTCGCATAAATTGTGCTGCCGGGAGTCCCTGTCAGAGGAGCTGTTACCTGTAAGCTATTTTCGCCATAGACAGGATTGCCGTTATCATCGAAACTGCTGTTACCGGTTATGACATTACCGCTGATTGTCGCCGTCCTGTATGCGGAATCGCTTTCACTTGACAGCTTAAAATAAGCTTCGCTTAGGTTTCCTGAACCGTCATATGTGACCCTGACACGGTAACTTCCGCCTGCGGTATAATCACTGCTGGAACCGTAAAATCTTACATTTGCGCTATCGCTGCTGCCGGTTTTGTCGGCACCTATTATTGAAAGCACTCCAAGATAATCTTTACCTATCGCCTCGTCAAAATCGTCGGCATCGAATGAAAGCAATCCGTCGCTGTCAAGTTCAAGACCTATATGGGCGGGATTTAAAAATGTATCAATATCCTCGACGAAGCCATCGGTTTGAGTATACAAAGGAATCCTAAGCTGATCTCTGATATTGCTGATGATATAATCACCAATTAAAATGCCAGCCTCATCGGCATCTCTGTCATACCTGGTCTGCTCCTTGATATAAGCAATCGCTCCATTATAAGCTTCAACGAATTTCTCTATTTTTTCCTTCACCGATTCAACGTTGCGAGTCAGGTTTATTTCCTCTCCGCTCGCATCGGTGGTATTATGAATATGTAAAGTAATCCCGGAAATAACATCATCGATTGTATTGGAGCTTCTCGTAATCCAGTCACTCTCTCCGGGTGGAAAACCGTCAACCTTTATCTGCGAATCTCGTGCCTGCTGAGTCTCGGTAAAATCGGCCTCGGTATAGCCGGTCAAATCTGCATCGGTCGTTCCACCTTCTGTTACATCCCAGTCTGAAGTCTCTGTAGGCAGGGTAAGAACAGCTGTGCTGCTGGTAAAATCGAGGTCGATTGATATGCCGCTTGTTCCAGGTGTGTCATCAGTCAGGATAATTTTCCCGTTTTCAAAAACAGCTTTTGCAATACCGTCAAATGCATCGTTAATTTCACCGATCAAATTCTCTATACGAGTATTGGAATTCACAGTCAGGTTAACAGGTGTTATGGCAGCACCGCTCTTGTCGGTACCGGTAATTGTAATCATATCACCTGTTCCCAAAGTTCCGCTGAACTGGTCAAGCTCGGTGATATTGGAATTAAGCGTGGCATTTGCTCCACTAACTTCAAATGCCCAGTCCATTTGCCACACCTCAGTGTTACTCGAATTGATATTAAGCTCATAATCTGTACCTGCATCGTTTCCATTGAGAACCAGGTGATAGGCATCGTTGTAATGAAGCAGACTTGCGGTAACACCGGGGTTCTCCGCATCGTTGTTTATCAATCCGACCAGCTCCTCAAGTGTAGTATCCGCTGTGGTTTCAATGATAGTTTCCTTGTGATTGTAGGAATATATGAATGTCCCTTCACCAACGAGGTCCTCAGCATACTCCAGGCCTGAGGTATGCACCCAGCGTTCCGCGGCGGCAAGCTGGTTAACAACAATTGTATGGTTGCCTTCGAAAGCATTAGAGGTGGCTTCTGCGGTAATTTTATCTTCGTCACTGGAAGAAACATTAAAGGCTTTTAATTTATTTGCATCCGACAAGGCACCAACCGCCGAGCTCAAAGAGCTGAGCTTACTTTGAATTTCAGTCAGTACGGACTTTTTTTCATCACAGGTTTCCTTGCGGGTTTCATACATAGTCAGCCTTTGGCGTTCGACCAGCATAAGCTGTTCAATCAGCGTTGCAGTATCTATGCCTGTCGCCAAACCCGATAATTGAATAGATGACATTTTATGCTCCCGTTTATTGAATTATCTGCTTCCAGTTTTTATTGGCTACACTATAATTATTTTCGCCCTGACAGGTGCTTCACTTAAGCCCTTAAAATAAGGATATTTCGTAATACTCTTTTTTTCAAATTATCAGGACAATTATCGGTTCTCCCGAAGTCTTGTCCCGATATCATTTATTACACTGTCTAAAATCTTATCGAGCGTCCATTTCGGTTCATAGCCGATTGCTTTTTTAATTCTTTCCAGAGACGGCACTCTTCGCATCATATCATCGAATTTTTTGCCGTAGGCCTCTTCGTAGGATAAAAACCGTTTTTGGCTCTTACTTTGAATCTTTTCTATGACTCTGTCGGCAAGAGCTTCAATTGTTATCTCTTCATCTGTGCCGATATTAAACACTTTACCGGCAGTTTCGGAGCTGTCCATCAAAGCGATAAATCCACCTACCACATCGCTGACACCGGCGAAACATCTGCTTTGTCTGCCGGTTCCGTAAATGCATATTGGCTCGTTCTTCAAAGCACTTTCAACAAACCTCGGCAGGACCATTCCGTATCTGCCGCTCTGGCGCGGGCCGACCGTGTTAAAAATCCGAACAATCACTACCGGCAGATTAAACTGCTCATAATACGCAAACGCCAGAAATTCATCGACCGCTTTGCTGCACGCATACGACCAGCGCGAAAACCTCGTGCTGCCGAGAACAGAATCGTCATCCTCATTAAAAGGTATATTTTCACTCTTGCCGTAAACCTCGCTGCTCGATGCGATGAGCACTTTTCGCTTATACCTGTTTGCGGCTTCCAGGACTACTTCACTTCCGTGGATATTTGTCTCGATTGTCCTGACCGGCTCATCGACTATAAGCTGAACTCCAACCGCTGCGGCTAAATGATAAATAACATCACTTTTTTTAACGAGCTTATCCACTGTTTTGGGATCACGGACACTGCCCCGGACAAAATGAAAATCCTTTTTGCCTTCGGCAAAGCTCAGATTGTCAATATTACCGGTGCTCAAATCATCAAGAACAGTAACACTGTGTTCGTCGTCGAGCAGCCGCTCGACAAGATGGGAACCGATAAAACCCGCACCGCCTGTAACCAGTATCTTCATATTTAAACACTCACCAATACTTTTTTACCAAGACAATCCTGTAGATGCCGGCATCTGTCTTTGAGCTTTTGAAATTGCTCACCCGACTGCGACACGCTCCGCCGTGGCGAGTTTTCGCAAGTCTGACTGACACATTCATCCAGTTGCATATCGGCATTTTCAAGCGCAACCCTTGCGTAATCAGGCAGATTGCAATTAAGATAAAACTGCCCCATCTGGATATATGTCATAGCCACCAGGGATTTTCCAAGCAGCTCCTTATCTTCAGCAGGTATTTTATCCCAATGCACATCAGGGAACAATTCATCATATCGGAAAACATTTCTATAACGCCTGATTATTTTGAACTGAGTTTTAGCTTTTTCTACAGAATATTGCCTGGAGAGACTGTCGCTACCAAGCCTTCTATAATATAAAGCCTGTCGCAGGTGATGTACTTTCAAACCGGCCTTTACAAATCTCAGCATAATGTCATAATCTTCACCGATTTTGAGAGATTCATCGAAAAAGCCTATGTTGTCAAATATACTTCTTTTCAGGCAGGTTCTGAAAGGTACAAGCGGAAAACCACAGCGGAACAAATCCCTGATCAGCAACTTTCTGTCGGTATATTCAGGTTTGTTATGAACTCGACTTCTGCCATAGTCATCTTCGAGAAAAACATCATCACAATAAATCAAGTCAGCTTCAGGGCACCTGTTAAACTCTTCGATGTGCTTACTTATAAAATCACTCGTTATATAATCATCGCTGTCAACTTTGATAACAAAAGCACCTCTCGATTTCCTGATTCCTTCGTTATGTGTTGCGGCAAGGCCACAATTTTCCTGTTTGAAATATCTTATTCTGTCATCTTTGAAGCTTAATATAATTTTCTCACTTTCATCGGTTGAACCATCATTTATAATAATTACTTCAAAATTAGGATAGTCCTGGCTAAGCACGCTTTCAATGGCCTGCGGTAAATACTTTTGGCCATTATAAACCGGCATTATAACGGATACAAGCGGCTGGTCGTTTTTTGTATTGCGTGGCAAGCTTTTTTCTGTTTTTACTTTGGACAGTAAAACCGATATTTCCTCTCTTTGTTGCTGATTCAAAATAAGTTTTTCATCGGTTAACATTTCCTTATAAACCGTTTCGACTTTTTGATAATCCCTTAGTAGCGAATAACATTTCGCTAATTGCAGGGAAGAAACATAATAACACTCGCAAATCCAGCTATATTGGTCAGCTCCCGTGTCGATAATTCCCTGCTCTCTCGCGTTAAAAAACTGCTTGCAGGAGTCTAAAACAGCTTTAAATACAGCTTCAGCGCCTTCGCAATTGCCATCTTTGATATATTTTAAACCCAATTGGTATCTGTCCTGAATATTTCTTAAATTAATCTTTCCCCAATCACCGTATCGCTCCAGACCAAATAAAGGCTTTTGTCCTCGCCTCTTATAAGCATTAATTCCGGCCATTAAACGGTTTACCCTTCCAACTGCGGCTTTATGAGAATCGTGACTCTGCGAATAATCAAGCTCTCTATATAAATATAAATTCTCATTAACGAATTTAAGCCCGCTCACTTCCTCCATCTTATAACATATATCTCTGTCCTCGGCATATTGTATCCGTTCATCATAACCTTCGGTCTTAAGGTAATCCCGCAGCTTGAATGTTCTAAAAGCTGTAGCAACATGCTGGTCCAAATTTGTTTTGCCTTTAGGTATTGATGCGCCAAAACCGATGCGCCGAGGCCGAAGATTTTCATCACAGCAAATAAACTGGGAATATATCAAACCTGCCTGTGGATTTTTAATATGTTCGTTATACATTATCTCCAGGGCATCTTTTCGCAGAAAATCGTCACTGTCCAGTATGCCGAAAATCTCCGACCGAACATTACTAATGGCAGTTCTCAAAGCTCCGACATAGCCTTCGTTGTTTTGGTGATTTATAACCCTGATGCGTTTATCATTAAGATAACTGTTAATTATTTGAAGTGAATTATCCGTTGAACAATCATCAACAATTACAAGTTCCCAATCGCTGAAAGTCTGATTCAAAATGGAATCTATCGCTTCTGCAATATATTTACCATTATTATAGTTTGCCATAATTACAGAAAACTTTACCTGACCATCAAACGAAGTTGTTTCTGCAACCACTTCTTTACTAAGAACCCTGTTTTTGCTGCGATTCAATGCTTCTTGTATGGCTCTTTGGCTGAATTGAGACTGCTCATCTATCTTTTTGTTAGTGATATTATCCTCCCAGAAACGGAGCCCATACAGATACTCGGGCAAGTTCCTGAGTTTTGCAATTTCGGAAAGTCTCAGCCATAAATCATGGTCCTGCGAGTAGCGGTAATTCTCATTGTAACCGCCGACTTCAACAAGTTTCTTTCTGCGAACCATCGCAGTCCCGTGGGCTATGGAATTACCTTTTAGCAATCCCTTTTTTAGATCTTCCGCTTCGGTCGGTCTGCCGTCATAAGAACTGCGTACATTGCCTTTATTATCAATACGGTGACACCAACAGCCGAGTACATCGGTGTCGGGGTGTTCCGCAAAAAACTGCATCTGCTTTGCGAAGCGCTGCGGATAAGAAATGTCATCTGCATCCATACGCGCGACAAACTCACCGCGGCAAAGCTTTAATCCTATATTAAGAGATTTTGTAAGGCCGAGGTTTTTGCTGTTACGATAAATGCTTGTTCTTGAGTCTTTCATCTTAAGAAGGATATCCGACGTTTTGTCGGTACCGGCATCATCAACTACAACTACTTCAAAATCCTGAAAACTTTGATTGTATATGCTCTGCAAGGCCTGGCCGATGTATTTCTCGCCATTATGCGCCGCCATAAGGACACTTATCTTGGGCGGATTAGCTGCATCCTTGCGCGATTCTTCAGTTGGAATGCAGGCGTTAAGTCCGTCGCCGTAAAATTGCTTTACTCTCAAATTGTGTCCCTGCAGATACACCAGTCCGCGGTCATCGATATATTCGTATAACTTATTATCAAGACAGTAACGGTATAGCGAACTATCCGGTATGCCGACAAAAACATTGGCCCAGGTAACGTCTGGTTTAATCTCATTGAGCAAATCCTGGGTAGCCTTTATGTCCTGCTGTGTTTCACCCGGAACGCCGACTATGATACTTGCGGCGGCCTTGACATTTGCTTCCTTGCAGAGCTTAAATGCGTTTCTTATCTGCTCGACCGTTATGCCCTTGTCCATCAAATCGAGCATTCGCTGCGAGCCGCTTTCAACACCGAAATAAAAACCCTTCAGTCCCGCCCTTGCCATAAGTCGCATAATATCCGCATCGAGATTCGAGACACGCGACTCGCATACCCACTGAATTTTGAGACCTTTTTCTATAATCAGATTGCAGAACTTCTCAAGCCTTGTCCGGTTGAGAGTAAAGTTATCTTCTCTGAAATATATGCCTTTGGCACCGTAATTTTTAACCAGATATTCAATCTCACTAACAACACGCTCGGCGCTGAAATAAGTATATTTCTTGCCCCATATCGAGCCGACCGAGCAGAACCGACACTTGAAGGGACAACCCCTGCTGGTATTCATCGTAAAGACCGGCCCGTCATCGATAAATCTCATAGACCAGTCATAAGGCTGATTGACAAAATAATCCCATGCAGGCGGCGGCAATTCGTCAAGATTTTGCAGTCGCGGATAACAAACCACTCTTTCATTAACTTTTCCTTCGACTATATCAACCACAGCCTGCTCTCCCTCTCCCTGCACAATAAAATCCACATAATCCGGAATTGTATCGAGAGCTACGGTAGTATGCGGCCCGCCGACCATAATCTTGCCCGACCATTTCCCCTCACACCGCATCTGTTGCAGCTTTTTGAACATCCGCATAGTATCACGGTAACATATCGTATTGGCGTATATACCGACAAAATTGATGCTGTTTTCCCGCAGGTAATCCGTTTCGAGAAAATTGTTCGGCTTTAAGTAATTATCAATAAAGAAAACATTTTGTCCGGCATTTCGCAGAACCGAAATCAAAAAGCCTATCCCTGCCGGAGGCCTTTTTTCTCCCGTCGAGAAAGGCGCCTGACTCGGTGCTGCGCTGGTTACAAGTAAGACATTCATCGTATCAACTCTCAAATTGGTTAATCGGTTAATTAGTTAATTGGTTAAATTACACTCAACAAGCCGGACACCCAATTAACCATCATTAAAATCTCATTTCTTTTTGCCGACAATAAGTCCGTAATGTTTATTTATCAGCTTAACATCATAGAAAATCCCGGACAAAAGCCGGAGCATTTCGCTTTCGGAGTATTCATATATGTGGGCATAGGTAGAAGTGTTTTTGCCATAACCGGTAAGAGGTGTAGCCAAAATCAATTCGCAGCCTGATTTAAGCACCCTGTTAATCTGGCCAACTGTATTTACGAATTGGATCGGCATCAGATGCTCGGCCACATCGGAAAGTACTACCTTGGTAAAAGAATTATCAGCGAACCTTAAGCTGGTTGAATTTGAGTAAACAAATTCAACCTCAGGATGAAGTTTTCCGGCTATATTAACAGCCTCGATGGAATAATCACATCCCACAACAGTTTTGGCTTTCTTTGCGATTTCCACTGTTACAATGCCCTCGCCGCAGCCCACATCAAGGACAACATCATCAGGATTAACAAGCTCTTTAATCAGCCTGCACCTTTCCATTACATGCTCGTATATATCCTGCGGCATACCCTCAGGGACAGCCCTTTCTCTGTTACTGAAGTCCCATTTGTCAGGATACCTTCGATTTATAATTTTAGCCGGAGAGCCTGCAGCTACTAAAGCCATAGACACGGATTTTGTTACTGTCGAATTAGCACCAATCACTGCCCCTTTGCCAATGGTAACATCGTCGCAAATTATCGCACCTGCACCTACCCAGTTGTCGCCCATCAAATATACACCTTTACCAACGTTTGGCTGCTTTGTTATGGGCAAATCGAAACTATCAAAACTGTGATTTTGAGCATAGATACCACAGTGTGGAGACATTATGGTCCAGTCACCTATATAGATACCACCTTTGCCATGTATAACCGTGTAATGATTTATCACACAGTTATCTCCTATGACAATTTCTCCCCCCTCAGGACGAAGCACAACACCTTTCCTGATTTTGGTATTTGCACCGATTTTCACCTTCTCGGGACAATCGATAATAACATCCGTGTCAATTACTGTGCCGGCTCCGGCTTTTAGTGAAATTTCCCGACCATTCAGGTCACGAGCAAAAATCAATTTCTCGCGAATTTCAGGAGATGATTCTTTGGGCTGCGGTGTTACCGTATCGGCCTGCCCCCGCGACTCTCGTCGCGAGACGGGGCGGCGGGTCAGCCCCGCAAGACCGCCTATGCTCCGGTAGTATTCGGCATCAACTAAAATAAAATTGGCGTTACTTGAAATACTTACCTTTTCCCCTTTTGCCTTCAGCTCTTTGATAGTCTCGTCGAACACCTGTGTATCGAATTGTATGAAGTCACGAACCAATAGCAGAATCCCGCCGGCAGCAATATCAGCGGCTTTATCGAAAAATTGCTGCTCGTTGGCTAAACCGTAACCATCAGCAAAAACCGCTCTTTTCAGCAATTGTAGAATTTTCTCTTTGTCTATAACAAAACAGCCCGGGTCAACAATTATAACTTCATATTCTTCGGGCAAATTCAGCTTCGCAAGAAAATCTGCATAATTATAGAATCTGACGCTGTCTGTTCCGGTTACAAGAGCAATTGAACAATTAACGTCACAAAAGCTCGATACCGATTTATTTATGCCGTTTATAATAGTTGTGTGTTCCATTTAACCATTTAACCATGTACCACGGCCTTCCCCCGATATACATCGGGGTGGAATTCACGGGCAAGATGCCCGTGCTACAACTGGTCGTCCTTAAACACTGCTGCGATAAATATCCAGCGTCTTACTGGTTTTGCGAATTTTTCTTATTTCTTCGGTTGTCTTTTGCTTCTGGTCCGTAATCAACAGGCACAGCTTACCGTAAAGGTCCCTCAGTTGCAGGCGTTGTGCTTCGAATTGTTCTTTATCGAGGAGCTTCATTAAGCCGATTTTTTCGACGTACCCGGCGCACTGTTCGGCAATCTTTTCCATACCTTCAATATTACCCTGCTGGATGTATTTTATCTGCTGCTGTAAAAGTGAAACCAGCTCCTGATAAAGCCGGTTAAAGTCTTCAATATTTTTTTCAGGCTCAGTGATTTTTGCTTGAAAGCTCATACCGCTACAGCCTCCTTTTGTTTTTTGGTAAAACAATATTCCACTTCTTCGAGCAAATTCGAGGCCTCTTTATTTTCCGGCTCAAGCGCAAGAATGTCCCGAAGAAAGTCGCGCGATTCTTCCAGCCGGCCGTCCTTCATATACAAAGCCGCCAGGGAAAACATAACCGAAGCATCGCCGGGATGCATTTGCAGATAGACTTCAAGATAATGGATTACTTTCGCAAAAGAGCCCATCCGGCAGGAGACCTGAAATAAGCCCAAAAGCGCTGTCAGATTATCCACATCAAGCTCAAGGCATTTCAAATACATCTCGAAAGCTTTTTCAAGCTCCCCTTTTTTCTGAGCTACCATCGCCTGTCCTGAAAAGCCCTCGGCGCAATTTCGGTCAAGGCGGCAAGCCACTCGAAATGCGATATCCGCATCGTCCAGAAGCTCATTCTGGAACGCTATAACACCCAGTCCGACATAAGGTCCGGCTTCGTCCGGGCCGAGAATGGATGCTTTCTCATAGCACTTTTTCGCCTGTTCATATTCACCGGTTGATGTGTAGCAATCACCGAGCTCTTTCAGCACTTCGTAATGCTGCATTTGGTAATTCAGGCTACATGCGTTTTGCAAGACTTTGTCCATGGTATATATTTTCCTTCCAGAATTTGTTTTGCTTCTTCCAGTAATTCGATTGCTTTGCAGAAATCTTTCTGCCTTCGATGAACCCTCGCTTCTGTCAACATGGTATCAACCGTCGGTCTTAGGCTGTTGATTTGCCGGCTGTGTTCGAGAGCCTTTTTGTAATCGCCGGATTTGAAAAAGCACTGCCCAGCCTGGCTTCTCATCCAGAGATTGTTAGTGTGGTTTTTGACAATATATTCATATATCTGGGCTGCTCTTGCCCAGTTGCCGTCTTTGATTTGAGCTTGTGCCTCATGATGAAGCTCATCAAATTGAAAGGGTATCTCTTCAGGCTGAAGTTTTTTTAAGTCAACACCAGACCGTATCAGTGATTCTTTGAGTGTCACATTTGGGGAATTTCGCCTTGTTCTGAGCAAGACATCTTTGCGCAAAACCGCAGCCCAGTGTTCGTCGTTGGATAATTCAAGCTCAAAACCGTTTAAACTCGCCTCTGAATTTATCAAAGCATACAGCGGGTCCTCTATCCACATCTCGTGGATTGAATGGCCTTTTGGTACTATGGCGACAAAGTCGCCTTCGCAGACAGCTAATGCCTTATCAACCTGAGCTTCAACCGAACTACCTCTCGCTACCGGAACATTGACCAGGTTCATCATGTCCGTCGAAAGCCTTGCGAAATCCTCAGGCGGCATAGACAGATAGACCTGATAAGGATAAAAAGTGTGCCGCCAGATATTTCCGACAGTGTTGCCGGCGGTCTGGTCGAAAGTTTCCGCTGTGAATATAATCGATAAATCCTTTACTTTAGGCCACGGCTTGGGAGGTCGTGTTTGTCTTATCGCCATTACGTTTCTGCAGTAGTCCTTTTGGTCTTCTCGCCGCTTAACTGAAATCCTGTCCGAGTTACTCAATGCTGCGTAAAACTCGCCTGTTATTTCGTGCGTATGATAGAAGTCCGTATAAAAAACCAGTCTTTTAGTAAGATACCAGTCTATTAAGACATTCAGGCTTTCATCATAAGGGCCGACCTTGTCCCAAAGGTCCCTGCGGTGCATCAAACTGACATGCAAAACGTGGTTAAAGTAAAACATAAACATCTGGTCGAAGTCTCTGCTAATCTCGACTTTCTTACTAAGCGGCGTTCTGGTGCCGTCGGCCTCTATGCGGCAATAAGTTTTATATAAATCGCTATAGGCCAACTGGCAATCGGTCTTGTTCTCAAGAATATCTACCAAAGTGCTGACGTGATGCCGGTAGAATAAGTCGTCATCATCAAGATAGCAGACATATTTGCCCTGCGCTTTGGCAAGGGCCTGGTTGAGTCTGTAAGGCTTGCCCCTGTTTTCTTTTCCATTTATGAAATTGATTCTCGGCTCGTGAAATGACTCGATAATATCACTTACATCTTCACCCCCGTCGTTCATCACGAATATTTCAAGATTCTGATAATCCTGATTGATAACACTTTCGACGGCCAGCGGTAGATACCTGCGTCGATTGTAAGTCGGTATCAGTACCGTAACGACAGGGCCGTTTGTTTTTATTATTTTGTCGGGCATATTATTGATTTATTATCAAACTAGTACGTTTTCAAATTGAGGATTAGCCGCAACTTTCTTAGAATCCATTTCTTTTTCAAAAGTGGTAAAAATGTCATTTATTTTTTTCAGCACTTTCCTGTGACAATATCTTTCTTCTATATACTGCCTGTACGCGAGAGGCTGATAATCCTGTGACAATATCTGCTCGCAGAACTGCTCGGCGATATTAAAAAGAAATTCTTCGGGATAAATCTCCGACGCTCCCGGGAAATTGTGTATTACCGGCTTTAGACCGGCAGCCATAGCTTCGGCAATAGCCATACCCTGGCTTTCACCTATACTGGCGGAAACAATGTAGTGCTTATCGGCAAGCCACCCGGGCACATCATCCTGCCAGCCGTCGAAGAAAACCACATTCTCAAGGCCGAGCACTCTGGCCATATGCCTTATATATTGCTCAAGAGTACCGTCCTGGAAGTAACCTGCAAAAAACAACTTATATTCCGCATCCATGTAGTGCAGCTTCTGCATACACTGTAAAAGGAATACGGGATTTTTTCTCATATTTATATAACCGACGCAGGCGAGATTTTTGCCTTTTGGTCTGTCGATAAATTTTCCCGACCCATCGGGATTATCCAGCTCGACACCGTTGGGTACAGTTATGACTTTTGTGGCTAATTCAAGATTCGGCACCATTTGAGTGAGCGCGTTTTTGACAAAGCTGTTGCCTACGGTGACAAGCACATCGACATTTTGCCAGTTTACCTGTTTCGGCCAGTCCATATATGCTTCGTATCGATGCAGCCTCACGATATTTTTACATACTTTCGGGCCTTTTGTACCTATGACGGCGAGATTCGTACACCACTCGAACCAGCTTATGTCACTCCATTTCATCAAATCATATAATTGCTGCTCGGTCCGGCCCTCGAAGAAACGGGTTTCAAAACGCTCCTGCAGAAAATCACTTATATGGTTCAAAAACATCCTCCCGTCGGCGCCGCAGATAAACGCTATTTTAGGCCTTTTGCTTTTTAAGACGGTCAGCATATGTTCGAGGATTTCCTGCTGCGGCCACAGCTTCAGCGAACGAAGGAGAACCTCAACAGCGCCTGCCTTGTTTTGTTTGGCGAGATACATATTCGCTGTTCTGTTGAGCAAGTCGGGATTAAGAATATCGAAACTTTGGGCATGGTCAAAAAGCTGCTCGGCTTGCTCGGGCATCTGTGCTCCGATTAGCGTCTCGAGCAGGTTGGCGAGTACCTGCTTATTTTCAGGGTCAAGCTGCCTTGCTTTGTTCAGGTACCCGATTGCTTTGGCGCTTTTGCCGAGGCAGTGACATATCGCACCGGCATCATTCAGAGCCTCGGCGTCGGCTGGCGATGTTTGCAGGTAGCGCTCAATAGCCGCCAGGGCCTGCTCGTGTTGCCCCTGTTCGGCAAATTCAACTGCCTGTTCATATTCAAGTCTGGTTTTGTCACTCATTTTGTTACTCCAAACGAAAAACTCGTAGAGCGGTTTCGGTTTCGCGGCTCGTTACGTAGAACGACCACCGTCGTACGATACGAGCAGCGCAAACGAAAACGTTTAATTACGTTAAATATGAGCAAATCACGTACCATCAGCCAAAAGCCCAATTTCTGCTTGTCTTAGCCGCCCCGACTCGACTGAGCTCGTCGAAGTTAGTCAAAAATGAGTATAATTATTAAACACTGCTGTTTTATCGAACAATCTTCCATCCAGCGTGAAAAAAATACCTCCCCCTTAGAGATAATCCATCAGTGTGACATTAAGAAGTTTACCTACCATAGCCAGAGACATCTGGTAGAGGATTTCGCGTCTCGACATATCGATTGAAAGCTGGGCGACATCGGCTTCTTCGATACGTGTGATTTCGTCCTGGGCGGTATATTGAACTGTTTCCAGCGATTCTTTCAGGTTGTCTAAAAACCCGATTTTCGAGCCTATCATGACAGATTTCTGGATAAGGTTCTCGCTCAGGGCGTCTATAGCATCAAAGGCGTTATAGCGGAGTTCTTCCATTTCGGCGGTGGTCAGGCCGCCTGCTGTTTCCAACCTGTCCCTCAGGGTAATCAGGGTATTGAAAACATCGTAAGTGCCGGGCACTTTCACCCATTCGGTGCCGGTCTGGTTAATGCCCGTCGTGTCAACATACAGAACCTCACCAGTCCGTGAATCGGTTACCATCTGGTTGGCTTGCCCTCCGGCCGGGACTGTAATATCAGTAAGGCCGCCGTCGATAGATATATGATAATTGCTGCCGTCATGAGTCACTTCCATCCAGACATCACCGCGAACACTGCTTGTGCTAGTGCCCGCTGCGGCGCCGGTTAGTCCGGTAAAAACAGGCTCAGAACGACTATCGCAGCGAAACAGATCATCGCCAACATAGTAGCTTGTCGCATCAATACCCGGTGCTACCTCGACATCTCTAACAGAGGTGCTGCCCTGATAGGTTACGCTTGTTATCCGCCCGTCGATTTTTGTAACAGCATAAGGCTGCGTCGCGGTGTCGGAACCGCCGAATATATATTTGCCGCTGTGTTTTGTATTGGCAGCGGCGACTACCCTGTCAAGGGCGTCATTAATTCCCTCGATTGTTACCTGTATCCCGCTGCTGCCGCTCGCCCCGCTGGTTATCTGGCTGAGCAGATTCTTGGCATTGGCAAGAGCCGATTTCGTATCCTCTACCGCCGTGCTGGAAAATTCCAGAAGGTCCATTGTCTGAGTAAGATTATCGATATAATTGCTGAGCATACGCTCATCCGATTCCAGGCTCAATACCCGATAACCGCCTGATGGGTCGTCACTTGAGCGGTTAATCCGTGAACCGGTGGATATCTGCTCCTGAAGAAGCATTAACTCGCGCGTTTGCTGATATATTGCCATCGAGGCAATATTGTAAATAGTGCTGATACTTGCTCCCATTTCCGTTACCTCATAATTACATTATCGACATTATGGTCTCTATCGACTTCTGCACCGTGACCATATATTTCGCCATCGACTGGAACATCTGCTCATAAAGGATAAGCTGTGTCGCTTCTTCATTGATATCGACACCGCTGATTTCGTTCCACTGGTTCTGCAGGTTCTGCATCACTACGTCGGCATTTTCCTGCTGCATCTGCTTGTTTCTGATTTCTCTGCCGAGGTCTGTTACTATCGTTCTATAAAAATCCCCCACAGTCATACTGTTCAGGTTACTCAGGGCCTCTTCACCAAGAGCTTTGAGCCGGACACTATTGAGATTATCGGTAAACCCTACGCCAAGGCTGGTCGCGACAAGTGTCGGGTCGGCAATCACTTGTGAGCAAACTTCTATATCGTCTGCGCCGCTGCCGGCCAAAAGACAATTCATACCCGCTGCCGCTAACAGTCCCGAAGTGTCGGTGTCGGCAAAAACATCAACATCAAAATTATCACCGGCGGCAAAACTTCCCACGCCTACTGTTATCGAAATTCCATTACCCAAGCTAAGTGTATCACCTGCCGCATAGCCTTGGCCGATATTTAATATCCTTACCGTCTGGCCGGCATTGTCTGTCACCGTCAATGTCAGCGTACCACTACCAACATCCCCCGCACCAGAGATGTCAAAATGCAAAGTATCATTCGCCGAGCCTTCATAAACACCTGATACGGTTATCTCGGGCGGCGTAGGACTGGTCAGTGAGCTGGCTGTCGGTAAAGGCAGGACCGCAGGGATAAAATCAAACTCATAATTGTCGGCGGTTTGTTCTATGTGAAGTCCAGCATTGTTATACCAGCTTGTAAGGCCGGTTATCGAATCGATTTCATTCGCTATATCGGTCAAAGTTAATCCGACTACAGGGTCGGCAGGAACTATACTGCTAAGGTCTATTTCATTACGTGTTATCGCTCCGGTAGAGGTGTCGGTAATCCTTATATAAAACGACCCACCGGTAATTGGCGGTTCCAAATCCGCCAACACCTCTGTTTCCATTGACCAGCCGTCAAGTCTGCCGAAGGAGCCGCTGCTGCCCAGTCCCTGGATATGATACTCATTAACCTTATTAATTAAAGTTATCGCGAGGGTGTCAATTTCACTGTTAATATCATCAAGCATATTATTCTTGAGATTCATAAGAGCGCCTAACTTGCCCCCGCTGACGCTTGTCGTATAGTTCATCGCTCCTTTAATCGACAGCCCCATTCGACCTGAGTCGGTGGTCGCTACCTCTATCTCTGTCGGACTTGTGCCTATTATTATCGCAATACCGCCGGCTTCAACATCTATAACACCATAGTCACGCTGGTAAACACTCACTCCTATTATCTCACCAAGCCTGGTTACTAACTGGTCCCTCTCGTCACGAAGGTTATTAGCCTGTGAGCCTTCGGTCTCTATCTTCTCAATTTCATCGTTAAGGCGGGCGATTTCATTAATCAATTCATTTGCCTGCTCGACAAGGTCCTCAGCCTCGAGCATTATCTGGTCATCCAGCTCGCTTAAATAATCACCGAGCGACCTGAACTTGCTTGCCATCGTCTGAGCGCTCGTAACTAACTGCTGCTGCCAAATTGTCTCACCCGTATGACCGCTCAAATCCGAAAACGCCATAAAGAATTCATCCAATGCCTCACTTAGAGTACCTTCTGCACCGAATTCCCCTAACGCGCTTTCCAGCGTCTGTAAAACGGAATATTCCTGCGACACCTGCGATAAAATTCCGCTTTGCCGAAGCATTTCACTTTCAAGTAAATTATCTACCAGCCGGGTTGCGGTTTCAACCTTGACTCCGCCGCCAAGAACAACCGACTGACGCATCGTGCTATAAGCCGGTGTAAAGTTAATCCTCTGACGGTGATATCCCTCGGTGGCGACATTAGCCAGATTGTTACCCACGACATCCAATCCCTTCTGTGCCGCCTGGAGTCCGCTTATCGCTATAGACAGGTTAGACATTTCTTAGTCTCACAATAAAAAATTATAATCGCATATTCACAATACCACTGTCGCGCTGCCGCTTTTTTTGTCCGCTGCTGCTGTAGGTAATTTCTGATACCCTTTTACCTTCAAACATGGCGTTCAAAATCATACTGTTAAAACGCGACAATTCCTTCAAAAGCATCGCTGTACTCGTATGCTCGGTTTTCATCTTATCTGAGAGCTGCTGCAAATCCCTGCGGACTTCACTTATCTGCTGCTTTAATTGCTGCGGTACAACCTGTTCAAGCCTGGATAGCCTGACATCTTTCACAGCCCAGCCAAGCTCCGAAGCGATTTTTTCTCTAAGCTGCAGACGCCTTGAGACATTTTTAGAATAGTCCTGAGATTCACAGCGTATCTTTGTGAGCAAACAGGAAAGACCATCATCGTCACGCTTGATTACAAGCTCACGTAATTGGCCAAGCTTTTCGAGGTTACCTTTAATAAATTCCGAATCTGCCCTGAGAACATCCAGCAGTTCGCCGACTTCATTTTGAATTTCAGCTTCGAGTACTTTCATATTTGTTGGTCTATAGAATCTGTATTATTGTTCCCGTTTTCACTTCGCTCCGCCGAGGCGAGTTCCTGCTGCATTTGAGTTAGAGATTTGTAAATATCCTTCCACAATCCGAATCCACCATTGTCGGATATATGCTCAGCCATATACATATTAAAAATTCCTCGTATCTGGCCTATCGCCGCGTCCTGGTCATTATCCCATTGTCCGACAGTGTTGTTCATTTGTTCGAGTACCCGGTTCAAAAGCAGTGATTCGAATTCTTTGGCAATATGTTTCTTTTTATCTTCCGAGGCGATTTCGATGCCGTTTAACTGCGGCAGAATCTCCGGAGGCGATACTTGTTCTGTCAGTATTGCTTTGCTTAATTCCATTGTAAACTCCTACATTATTTCAAGCTTGGCCTGCAGGGCCCCTGCTTTTTTCAACGCGTTGAATATCGCAATCAAATCGGTTGGACTGGCGCCTATCGCATTTAGAGAATTAGCCAGTTCCGAAACCGTTACCACCTTCGGTACCGATATAAGATAACCCCTCTGCTCATCGATACCTATCATTGTTTCGGGCACAACCTTGGTCTCACCGGCATCGGAGAACTGAGCTGTCGGCTGAGATACCCTCGAAGTTTCCGAAACCTTTACAACGAGACTGCCCTGTGATATGGCAACTTCGGATATCCCGACTTTTTCCCCGACAACAATCGTCCCCGTCCGCTCATTGATAACCACTACCGCAGGCGAATCAACTTTGACATCTGGCGATGTAGCGGCATCTATAAAAGCAGCTATATCATTATTGCTGATTTCACTCGGTATTCTTATTTTTACCGTGCCCGGGTCGACTGCAAAAGCGCAATCCGGGAATTTCTGATTAATCGCAGAACGTATCTGCTCGGCGGTTGAAAAATCCTCGTTGCGCAAATTAAAAGTTATATACCTGTGCCCGGAAAGATACTCGACAAAATCGGCAAGCTCTTCTGTCTCCACTGTCGCTCCGCCCGGTATCCGTCCGACCGTCTGGTGATTCTTGCTGATAGAGCCTTTATCTCCCGAAGCGGTCCAGCCGCTTATCGATATCGGCCCCTGGGCAATTGCATACACCTGGCCATCCAAACCGGGACCGTCAAGACCCTTCAAAGGTGTCGGAAGAAGTATCCCGCCTTTAAGACTCTTGGCGTCGCCGATTGAAGATACATCAACATCAATCTGTTTGCCCTCATGGTCAAAAGGCCCAAGAGTACAAGTAACCATAACTACCGCGATATTACCACCGTCCAGCTCATCCGGCTCGAGAACAACTCCCGAATCTCTGAATACCTTGGACAGAATCTGCTGTGAAGGCAGAGTCGTATCGCCTGTGCCGGCAAGACCGACCAAAAGACCGATGCCTGTCAGCGGGTTGCCGCGCACTCCCTGAATATCAACAATATCTTTAATACGCTGACCGCAGGCGGTACCTGTCAGAACAGAAATCATCAATGAAATTATCAGCAAACGCTTCATACTTAATACCTCATTAAAGTACCACGGGCTGGAAGCCCGTGGTAACACGGCCAGGATGGCCGTGTTACTTTCTAATTTAGAAAAGCCAGATTTTATCGAATATCCTGCCAAGCCAGTTCGGTTTCGTATATGACGCTGAATCTCCGCCGTGCTTGGTAACTATCTGGAAGTTCGCGACCGATTTACTTTCTACTATATTATCGAAGCTTATATCCTCGGTCCGTACGATACCGCTTATTTCAATAGTCTGCTCATCTCCGGCTATCTCTCTTTTACGTGTACCCGCAACGACAAGATTACCATTGGGCATAACATCTATCACCACAACGGTAATATAATCCGTAAAAGTACGCTCATCCTTATAGTCGGCCTTGCCGTCAAGATTATTAGTGTATTCGGTGCCCGTACCCAATGTAACCGCAGGCAAAGATGGAATTATGTGGTCCAGACCAATCTCACCGCTGAACTGAGCGTTTCTTTTGGTTTTTTTCTCGAGCGTTCTTGTCGCTTTGTTGTCGATTGTACTGTCTTCGACAATTTTGATGGTCAGCACATCACCGATGTTTCTTGCCACATCGTCGGCATAGACATCCTTCATTTTTTTGTTTCTTTGAGCCCAAATCGAGCCGCCCCGGGCGGTTACTGCCAGAGAAATCAGGGTCAACATCAATACAAGGTTTTTCGTTCGCAATTTCATCTTCCAATTCCTTTACATAAGCGGTTCAACAGTTCCATCCAACTTCACCTGTGCGTAGATAACACGCGATACACTTGATATCTGCATTCTTACCTTTATAAAGTCGCCTACTCGTCCGTCTTCAAGCGACATACCCATCGCCTGTATAAACAGGCCCGGTTTTTTTACCATTACGGCAACGTTCTCATTTCTTTTTACAAGAACTTTTCTATCCGGCGAATCAACCATATCGTTTGTTATTACATTGCCGGCGTATATAGCTCTGCGGGCAATAAGACCGTAAGGCTGCTGTAATTGAGACGACTGCTGTCTCTGAGATATTTCCTCTGTTACCTGTACGTTGTCAGGTGTAAGTGACTCTCCACGTCTGATATCACGAGTCGCCGCTATCTGCCGAGTTACATAGCCCAGACGAAATTCGATTTGCTGCTCACTTATCTTTTGTTCGCCGGACATTATTGCTATGTTTACTTTGGCTTTACCTGCAGAACCAGATTCCATAAGAGCTGGAACAAGCTCTACCGAACCAAGATAAGCAGGTAATTCAATATCCTTAACTAATCCGACAGGTTCTATCTGACCAACTGATTCACTCTGTACATTTTCTTTCAGGTAAGATTTAGCTGCTTTTATCAGCTCATCCGCTTTTAAAACAGTGTTTTGTTTAGTAATAACTATCTTGTCAGCACCTGTAATTTGCACCTCTTCATCAACAAAACCTTCACTTGCCAGCCTACCCGAAATCATAGCCCGACTCAGACCAATCGTCTGGAAAGGCATTGAGAACCTGCCTAATACTATTGAGCTTGCTCTATCTGCCAATGTTTCCTGACCTTTAACCACAGCAATATCACCAAGTGTAACCAGGTCTTTTTTAACCTGAGCTTCTCTGGGTAAATATATTCTCAGGCCTTTCAGTTCTGATATTAATGTGTCAGACCGGCCAAGTACAAAGACTGATTGAAGCAATACTAACAATAGAATTAATCCGAATAATCTTTTGTTTTTCATTAGACTCACCTGACAATATTATTAGTGGTTCTTAACATGTCGTCGCCGGCCTGAATAGCCTTGGAGTTTATTTCATACGCTCTCTGAGCCGTTATCAAATTTACAAGCTCGGTAACCATCTGCACATTGGATTTCTCAAGAAAACCCGATCTTATAGACCCAAATCCGTTCTGACCCGGTATTCCGGTAAGTGCCGTACCGCTCGCTTCCGTCTCCGCCAGAAGATTGTCACCCTCATTTGAAAGGCCTGCCGGATTTATAAAACGAGCCAACTGAATATTGCCTACGACCGTTGTTGTTCCCGTCGAATTCGTTACGTTCACCGTACCATCATTACCAATATCAATAGTCATAGCATCAATTGGAATGGTTATTGCCGGTTCAATAAGATAACCTGTCGTCGTAACAAGATTGCCGTCGGCGTTTGTCATTAAAGCCCCGTCACGGGTATATTTAGTGCTGCCGTCCGGCATTGTTACCTGGAGAAATCCATCACCGGTAATGGCAATATCGAGAGGCCTGCCGGTATTCTGCAGCTCGCCAATAGAGAAATCCTTTACAGTTGAGGCCACTCTGACACCGCTGCCGATTTCAATACCGCTTGGAGAATTCTGGCCTGATACAACCTCGGCACCGGTGTCTTTCATCTTCAAATAGAGCAGGTCCTGAAAATCAATATTGCTTTTCTTAAAACCGTTCGTGTTCACATTGGCAAGGTTATTGGCGATAACATCTATCATCGTCTGCTGTCCCGTCATACCCGTAGCCGCTGTAGAAAATGCCCTAAGCATTATAAATTACTCCTTTCTATCCCATTGCAACACTCATCAAATTACTGGAAGCTTCCTGCTTGGTGGTAATAAATTTCATATTTGCTTCATAAAGCCGTGTCACCATTATCATGTTGACCAGCTCATCAACTATTTTCACATTCGATGATTCAAGATACCCCTGCCGCATTGTTACATTATCAACCGCACTTGAGTCAACATTCTCCGGCACTTTATAGCAACTGTTGCCGACCGGAATTATGTCTTCTGTATTTTCAGGAAAATCAACAATTTCAAATTTACCCAGGCTTTGGCCGTCTGCACTTACCGTACCATCATTCGATACTACAACCTGTGAAAGACTGACCGAGCCGGGTATTGTAACAGGCCCGCCATTACCGGAGACAATCCTGCCTTGTGAATCGACAACCTGGCCGTTTTCATTGACCTGGAACCTGCCCTTGCGGGTGTATAAAGGGCCGTCTTCTGTCTCGATAACAAAAAATCCCTTACCATATAATGCCAAATCAAGCTTACCGCCGGTCTCGATAAAGGTATTACCCTGTGACAAATCAAGAGCTAAAGTAGCCTCAGCCTGCTGGGTATCTACGCCTGAAGTCGAGCCTCGCTGAGCATCCATTGCCTTTGAAAAAGAAGTAGTTATCCGCTTATAGCCCGTGGTACTTGCATTAGCAAGATTATGCGCTATCGCGTTAAACTCCTGCTCAAGAGCCGCTACATTCGAACTTACTTGTGTATTTATATCTGTTGACATATTATTACTCGTCCTTGTTCGTATTGGCAACAGCTACCGCTTCGGCATCTTCACTATCCTGCGTATCGGCCTGCTGCTCTTGCTGCTCACTGGATTGCACTGCCGCAACATTCGTCGCGCGAACAAGCTCGTTTACATCCTTTTCATTAAGGCCGGTAAGCTCTATCGCCGCCAAATATCCTTTTTCAGCTTGTTGTATGTGTCTTACCTCGCCTATATCTTCGACAACACGAATTACCCTTTTCTGGCCAGGCCTGTTATTCTCAGAAGGCAGATAAAATATCAAAGCCACTCGTTGATTTACCGACAGCTCCATCGATGTTTCTACTCTCAGTCCCGGCCCGGCAAGCTCCGTAACTACAACAGGTGTAAATTCAGGCAACACCGGATAAGACTCAAACAAATCTATCGGCCCATTTTCATCTTCGTCGTCTTGGGGGATTATCTGTTTTTCAAATGGAAACGCCGTCATATAAGCCTTCAACTGAACCGGCACGCGGTGGTACCGTCTCCGGTTGATAGACCTTACTTCATCGGTATGATTTAGAATTAATGCGTCACCCTCACCCTCACTTTCAATTGAAGTAACATCAAATTCCAAGACAAATCTGCCGGTATAGTTCCTGACCCGCCATTGATGTCCTTCGTGATTTGAAACAGGCGCTGATAATTTTACTTCAATCCCCTGATCGCTGTTTCTTATTACAATACCTTCAATATTATGTGTTTCCATACCGACACGCCGGGTCAAATACAGCTTTTGCCCTGCCTCGATATCTCTGGTGGCGATATTTTCCCCGTTCTTAGCCGCTGGAGCACCATTCGACCTTTTCTTAAAACCAAGTTTTTCTCTTAATGTGGGAATCTCCGCCTTTAACTGTTCAACCTCTTCGGCCTTCATCGGCCCGGATTGAACCTGCTCAATCATCACCGAAGCTCCAAGGTCAAACGCACCGGCAAGAGTAAAAATCGATTCAGTCTCCTTCAAATCCGCACATTTTGCTATGTGATAAAGTATCCATGTTTCGCTCCGGCTTAGTCCTCGCTTTTTGGCGTTTTCAAAGAATTGACTGTTGATGTTAGGCTTCTTACTTGTGTAACTTTTATAGCTGATTAATATAAACACACATACCAGCACCACTAACACGGTAATTCCTAAAAATACCAATACCGGGGCCGCTTTGAATCCCCCTTCAAATTTTCCAGCCGCCTGCCACTTCTCGACCGGTGTTAACGCTAAAATCAGAAAATCGTTTGTCGTTTCGGTGGCAATCATGTATCTATAAATTTCCTTATCTTATCAGATTTGTTAATTCCCGCAGAATATCGTTCGCCACAGTTATCGTCCGTGCGTTAGCCTGGAAACCACTCTGGGCCTGAATCATATTTACAAACTCAGTAGCTACATCAGCGTTTGATTTTTCAAGTGAGCTACCATGAATTGTACCTGCTCCGCCAATCAAGGCTTGTGTTGCAACCGCCGAGCCGGAGTTAGCCGATGATATGAAATATCCGCCACCAACATTCTCAAGACCCTGTGAGTTCTGGAACAAAGCAACCTGAAGAGTAGCGACATCTTTCTTCATACCATTTGAAAACGCACCTACCAGAACACCGCCGTTATTAACAGATACCGAAGTAAGCTTGCCTGATTCATAACCGTCTTGTTCCTTGGCTACTGCTGTGGAACTGCCGGAAAACTGTGTCAGGCCGTCCCATTTGCCTGCTGTTCCCATTTGAACTTCGACTGTCTGCTCTGTAGATGGGTCTTGTACCCACGTAATTTGAAAATTAGCATTAGCTGGAATTGTGTTAAGGGCACCGTTGGTGTCAAAAGTAATCCCACTAATCCGCCTTTCATCCATATCTATGTTGTAAACATCACCGGAAACCGAGCTCAGTAAAAAATCCCATTCATTTGTTGTATCCGTCCTGACAAAAGCTCCGCTGAACGCGTGCTTGCCGCCGAGGGAGTCATAAATAGTGATGTTTACGTTCTTAACTTCATCACCGCCCGCCGTTAAAACCTCAAAATAAGCAGGCGTTTCTAAAGTTGAACTACCATCCGCATAAGATAAAGATAGGTCCGTATAACTCACACCAGTTTCCGTATCGGTAACGCGAATCTGGCCGTTAACCAGCTCAGCAGTTGCCCCTGAAGCTGAGGCTGCTAATTCTATATTAATGGCATCTATCAAATCACCCATCTCAGTACCTGCTGGTACACTCATCGGGTTAGAAAAGTAAGTCCCTTCAGGTAAATATCCTGAAATCGTAATCACACCACTACCCACCGTGCCGGTAAACTGGTCAAGGTTTTCTATCGTTGTCGTACTTGTCGCTAAAGTACTGCCGCCGGTGGTATATGTAATATTAGAGCCTATCTTCTGGGCCTGCGGAGTATCCAGAACCGCATCGGCGCTTAAATTACCTGCTACCTTGAGGAGGGATGTTCCCTGCGCGGGAATAGCAACATCATAGGGAACCTGTATGTCATTAATACCTGCCACCTGGAAGCCATCGGACTCACCGGTCGCCCCGATTCGCTGTACCCTGTAACCGGTTGCCGGGTCAACAAGAAAGCTGTTGGCGTCAACGGCAAATGAGCCTGCTCTGGAATACATATTCTGGTCGCCGTCATTGACAACAAAATAGCCCTCACCTTCAACAGCCAAATCGAGCGGGTTACCTGTACTGATAAGGTTACCCTGACTCATGTTCGGCGTAATACCCGACACTGAAACACCGCTGCCCATCTGCTGTGGGTTAGTACCACCGACGTTTGTACTTGGCTGAGAAGCTTTCTTTATAGTCTCGGCAAGAATTTCCGAAAAGACTATTCTGCTTGACTTAAACGCTGTAGTGTTAATATTGGCAAGATTATGCCCCGCAATATCCAGCATCTTCTGATGCGCCTGCAAACCCGTTACACCTGATGATAATGCAAAACCCATTTTTATTACTCCTTAACGCCCAGGACCCAATCCAATTTTCAATTCTGTACCAAAACGACCGCACCCAAACTTAACGTATATTCCTGCAATTCTTCTCCTTCACCGACTTTGACACCCAATAAAGTCTCGCCGGTGGTTGGATTATTAAAAGCTGAATCAACAACACCTTTTAATTCCTTCAAACCGCCGCCTTCTTCGTCTTCTGTAATAAATGTCACTGTCTTGCCAATCAATGAATTGGCATAATTACGGTTGGCAGCCTGAAGGACACTTTCAAAACCCGAACTCATTGAAGTAAGACTATTGTTTGCAGTTTCGAGCTGTTGAAGCTGAGATAACTGAGCAAGCTGTGATGTCATATCCGAGCTGTCAAGCGGTTCGAGAGGATTCTGGTTCTTAAGCTGCTCAACTAACAGCTGCAAATAATCCATTTGAAGTTCACTTGCCGACGTTATTGCCATTTTTACTTTTCCTTAACCATAAAAACCGAACAAATGCACAAAACAACGCGCTTGATACTTTAAGCAACCGCTGTGCCAAAAGATAGCCGCTCAATAATTAAAGCTGCATAAGTCATTAGCAGCAAAGCTATTACAATCTTCATCAGAAGCCAAAAACAACAAGTTAAGAAACCGGAACGCCGACAATTAAGAAATATTTTCCGGATATACAGAAAACCTTTCCGGTATGAATGGTGATGGAAATATAAAAGATTTTTCTCTGATACATTAATCCAAACAACTAACCCAAATAATAAATCAATGAATTTATTAATATCGAAATAGATATTATCAGACTTAAAATTCAAACATGAATATCTGTCTCAATCAGTCCGATAAATTCTTAGTCGTATAAAAAGTATCGTTTATTACAATACTCGGTGACATTATCAGCCCGTCCCATAAAAGGTTAAAGATGTTTTAACGAGTATGTCGATTAATTGCTATCCCATTACCAAAGTTGAAGAAATTTTTATATGTAAAAAAGATAGTTCCCGGAAGTATAGATGGCCCTGCAAAGCATTATTGCTGTGAGTCGGGGGGGCCAGCTACAACAAATTGCCAGTCGTTTCGCACAGAAGGTTCTCGTAGCAGACGAGCCGAAAGAAGCTTTCGATCTGCTTAGAACCTCAGATTGTGAGCTTGCGCTTTTTGAAGATACTTTTACCGCCGCCGATATCGAACACTTTATTAAAACGACCGATAAACATTCAATCAATATCCCCGTACTTATAATTTCAAACGGCAAAAAGCGATCTGACAATCCGTTCCGGAACACCGGTGCCATAGCTTATTTATGTGCAGAGAATGAGAAAGATAAAATTGAGCAACTCCTAAAAGATAAAAACTTTATAATAGAACATGAAAAAGCAGCGGATTTAAGACAGGATTATTTCCTCGATGACGTTGCTGCAGCTGTGTCACTGGCAGGCACAAGCTCCTCTATGCAAAAAACACTCCAGATGATTAAACTTGTATCTAAAAGCAACTGTAATCCAATTCTTGTCATAGGACAGACCGGCACAGGCAAAGAGCTTGCCGCAAAGGCTGTTCATTATATAAGATGTCATGACAAATCTTTTGTCGCTGTAAATTGCGCGGCACTTACCGCCAACCTGCTTGAAAGCGAATTGTTTGGACACGTCAAAGGTTCATTCACAGGTGCTGACAAAGATAAAGTCGGCTTATTCGAGCTTGCCGGGGAAGGGACAGTGTTCCTCGATGAAATTTCAGAAATGCCATTGGGTTTACAGGCCAAGCTGCTAAGAGTACTTCAGGAAAAAACATTTATGCCGGTAGGCGGGACAAAACTCCTGACCTGTAAAGGAACTATTATAGCATCGAGCAATAGAAATCTTCTCGAAGCAATCGGGAAAAAGAGGTTCAGGCAGGACCTCTACTACAGGTTGAACGTATGTCCGATAAAATTATATCCGTTAAATTCCCCTAACCGCAGAGAAGATATTAGACTTTTGGCAGAATATTTCCTTAGACACTCAAATGTCTGGCCGGATAAAAGTTCCAACATTAAATCGATAACACCGTTAGCACTCGAAACCCTGGAAAAACATGATTGGCAGGGCAATGTCAGAGAGCTGAAAAATGTAATCGACAGGGCGATACTTCTGGAAACGACCGATAAAATCGGACTTAGTAGTATCATAATTGAAAAAGAAGACGATTTAGAACAAAACGAAACGAATCCAACAGATAGCTTTTCACTCGAAGCCGCCGAACGTGAATTAATCGCCAGGGCACTTAAAGAAACCGGCTGGCAAAAAACCAAGGCCGCCGCCTTGCTCGGAATTACAAGAGCGACCCTCTATGCAAAAGTAAAACAATATAATATCAAAGACTATCCAACTGAAACCAATAACGCTAAAAAGCCGGTATCTTTACCCGAACTCGTTCCCGCCTGAACAAGAACCCCGTTATATCGGGGTGTCTGAAAATCTTGCATTCCGTTTAGTTTCCTGACACAGATTTTTAATTTACGGAATTAAAAACATTGTAAATCAAGCTTTTTCGTCGTTTTCAAACAAAAAACGACACTTATCACAATCATAATCCCGACTTGTCGGGACTGGCACGATTGTTGCTCAATCTAAAATCAGCGCTGAAAGCGCCCGCTGCGCCTGCGCTGAAATTATTATCAGGCGTACGAAATGTTAATATAGGCAAAAAAGCGGTCATAAAATGAAACCTAAAAAACACAATGAAAAAGATTTCTTCGCAGGGGAGAAGGAGTTTTACAAAGCCCTGAAATCGTCTATGAAAAATGGAAAAAATCAGGATGATTTTTTCAGTTCTTATACACACACCAAGTCCAGAAAATTAACCGGTATTCAGGTTGTTCTTTTGATTTTAATAGTCGTTATCATAGTACCCATGATATACATAACTATCAGCAAAAATCTGCAAAAAAACAGGCTTAAACCCCAGCAGTTAAACGCTGAAGAAACTTCAGCCCAAATAACAAATATTATCAATCCCGATATATCGGGACAAAACAAGCAGACAAAAGAAATATCGCAAATAGATTCACAAATCGAAGATGTTCCCGAACCGGAGTCTGTCTCACTGCAATTGGCCAATCAGTCTTTCGCACAGGAAAATTACACAGCAGCATTTAATGATTACGAAAAGCTTCACCGGTTATTGCCTGAATCAGGGGAAAACCTGCTTGTTCGTGATTTCGTTAGACTGAGAATGGCTTTGTGTCTCGAAAAGCTGGGACAATCGGACCAGGCTGAAAGACTCCTGCGGATAGTCTCGGCAAGTGATTCATGTGCACTTGCGGCAATTGCATATTACCACAGAGCCTTAATTGAATCCGACAGAAAATTATTTCTGCAGGCAAGAACCTGTGCATATCAGGCTATGGCACTTTGTCAGGCGGTTGCCGCTGATACCGACTGGGCGCTTAAGCTGCAGAGAAACTGCCATCTTTTAATTGCTCTTTGCCTTTCACAAAAAGTAATGGCTCTTACCGACACAGACCATGATACACCCGAAAAAATATGGAAAACTGATTCCATGCTTGACCCATGCGGTGAAATGAACGAGCAGCAATTACAGGCTTTTTTGAAATCCGGAACCGACAAACTTAACAAGGCCATCATAGGGCCGAGAATAAACAGGCTCGAGATTAAAGACGAAATCGAACGTTTCCAGATTATCAGCAAGCTGGCACCTATCGAGGAGCTTCTGGCAAGATTTGCTGCAAACGCAAAAATTAAGCTCGTCTGGGACTTACCTAAAAATTCAATCGAACTACGCAAAAAACCGGTAACACTATACCTGGATAATGCATTAACCGAGGAATTCGCGGTCATCGCGGCAGGCTGTGCCGGACTAAAGGCTTCTATATATAATGAAAATAATACTTCCGTTCTCATTATCGAAAATCCGGCACAATACACGGAGCTTTCCAGCCATATCAATTCAATAAATGAATCAGCTTTGAATTGCTGGAACAGCTTTATTATTAAATATCACGGAGACCAGCGGCTTGATACCGCCCATTACTCGATGGGTATGCTCTACAAAATCAATTTAAAAACCAACGAAGCGATCACACAATTCAAGCTGCTCTCAAGCCGTTACGGATATTCGCCGCTTGCAAAATACGCTCTTCTGCAGTCCAGCAAAATAAAGTCCGATTTGCACGATTATGCAGGTGCAAGAGAAGACCTTCAACAGCTTATCGAACAACACCATCAATCGCAAGTCGCGCAAAAAGCCTGCATGTATCTTGCCGACTCTTCATACAAAGCCGGGCTTTATCAGGAGGCGGCAACAAATTATCAAAAAGTTTATAACTTCGATTATTCAGTTGAATCGAAATCAACCGCTGCTCTCGGCGCGGCGAAATCATTCTATATGAGTGAAAATTATGTACTGTCTGAAGACTGGCTTCAGCGATATATCGGAATCGCAAAAGCCGAAAGCTCGCCGCAATTACAATGTGCTTATATGCTGCTTGGAAAAATCGCTCTAAAAGCCAATAAACCAGAACAGGCTTTCAATGCGTTCAAAAAAGCAGTTTCACAAGATATCAACCGCAGCGACAGAAACGAAATCATATCAGCTCTGCTGCAAAGCGACCTCGATATTCTTGACCCTGCGCAGGCACTGGACGTACTTAACAAACTCCAGGATAAAGCCCTGTCAAGCTCGGAATCAATTCAGATACTGCTTATCCGTTCTCAAATACTACGCAAAATTCACCTCCCGGAAAAAGCTCTCGTCGCTCTGACCGAAAGAATAGAATACATCGCCGATGCGCCGTTAAAGGTTCAGGCATACATTGAAATGGCAAAGGTCCTTACCGACCTGCAACAGCAAAACATTGCTCAAAGCTATCTGACAAAAGCACTGGCACTGGCTCAGCCGCCGTTAAATTATCAGATTACACTACAGTTAGCCAAAATCGCTTTGCAGCTCGGCGATAACAACCAGGCAATCGAGTTATGCACGAAACTTATAAAGCAGAATATTTCCGAACAACAACATGCTGAGGCTGTCGAAATAATAACTCAGGGCTATCTAAACCGGCAGGAATATGGAAAAGCACTTACTTCTCTGCTGGAACAAGAGCAAAAGAAAAATAAGGAGCAAAATGCCCTCTTCGAACAGAATGAACAAACCAAAACTTTAATGGCCAAAAAAATGCGGCAGGACAGTTAAAATGAATCTGTTTCGAAAAAATATTGATTCAGAGGTAAACCGAAACGTCGTAACACTGTTGTTTATTATCAGCTTGTTTATCCATAGTAACATCACGCTGTGCCAAGCAGCCGAAAATCAGCTCGACCCGATTTCAATCCTGTCTTCTGATTTAACCGAAAAACTCCAAATCAAAGCCGAGGCTCTGAACAAAAATGAAAAGCTGTACGCCTCGTCTGTACAATTTCGAAATATACCGCAGGAACTTCCCCAAAGCTTACAGCCGCTTAACGGCTTCTGGGCAGTAAACCTAAGTCAGACAAATGACGTTTTTCAACCGGAAATTGAGCAACCTGATACGGCTAATCAGCAGAATATAACAGGGAAGCAACTAATCAGTGAAAATTTCGCGGCAGTTGTAGAAAACAACACGACCACAAAAAAAGACCTGCTACAAAATCTCATTAAACAAATCGGCTTTATAGAGTTAAAACAAAGTTCCGATACCAATACGGCCGAACAAAAAAATACTGAGATAACAACGGAACAACCGGTAGAAACAACCAACAGGGAAAACACTGAAGAAGAAACGGCTCAAATACAAAACGAAAATAAAACGGTGGAAAAGAAGCCTGACCCGGTATTATTGGCAAAAATACAATTATTAAAAAAACAACCTGAATTAGTTAAACAACCATTTATGCTTGCGGAACTGCTCTATCTTAACGGCTATGACGAGCATGCGGCATATTTCTATAATCTTGCCTTGAGCTTACAGGGCAAAAGCGAAAAGACAGATGACTCCGACAAGGCCTGGCTGCTTTTTCAAAAAGCGAATTGCCAAAGACTGTTTGAGCCGCAACAGGCCGTTGAAACTTATAAGCAACTGATTTCTGAATATCCGAATTCACTGTGGTTTGGGCAGGCACAGGCCAATCTGGAACTTCTTCAGTTCAATCTAAACGAAGAACCTGAAAAAATTATCGAATTATGCAGGAAACAATTAAACGACTTTAATTATTCCGATGGAGCTACTCAAGAGTGAATAACTGCCAGCAGATAAAGAAGAAAAATGCCTCGAAGCAATGCACCCGAAATGTGCTCATTGTTGCCGATGACTCCGCAGTCATAGAGCCGATATTAAGACTTTTGGCTCAAAGAAATATAAGAGGCATAATCGCCCAAAATCACAAAGAAGCACTAAACCGGCTGGAAAGCGGCGGTTTTCAGTTGGTTTTTAACGGTCAATATATTAACACTCAAAATGATTTTTCAGAACAATTGCGGCTCTCGGTATCATTTATTGCTTCGACGAAAGCGTATCATCCGGAAATTCCGGTCATAATGATTGCTGATTTCAACAAAGAACAAAACACACAGGCCGATGAATTCATACAGAAAATTACCAAAGCGATGCACGTCGGATATTCTGAGGTAATAGCGATACCCCTGGACTATCAAAAACTCGAAGGCATCATGGATGCTTATTTGCCTAACCATGACATATCTACGCTGGATGCGGCTGATGAGGACATTCACAATCTATATACAATCGTCGGCAGAAGCGTCAAACTTATCCAGACAATCAAGCTCGCCCAAAAAGTCGCTCCGACATCGGTGCCGGTACTCATAAGCGGCCAAAGCGGGACCGGCAAAGAGCTAATCGCATATATGATTCACAAGCACAGCAAAAGAGTCAACGGCCCTTACGTCAGGGTCAATTGCGCCGCTTTAAGCGAAACACTGCTTGAAAGCGAACTGTTCGGTCACGAAAAAGGAGCGTTCACCGGAGCTTATGCTCAAAGAAAAGGGCGATTCGAAATGGCCCACGGCGGAACATTGCTTCTCGATGAAATCACCGAAACGCCGCTGCGGTTTCAGGCTAAGCTTTTAAGAATCCTCGAGCAGCAGGATTTCGAACGTGTCGGCGGAAACGACAGTATAAGGGTAAACGTCAGAGTCATAAGTACTACAAACAAGGACTTATCGCTCGAGGTCTCGGAAGACAGATTCCGTCAGGACCTTTACTACAGATTAAGCGGCGTCAAACTCATCGTTGCGCCGCTGGCCGAAAGAACCGAAGATATAAACGACCTCGTGTGGCACTTTGTGAATCTATATGCGCCGGAGCTGAACAGGAAAATTGAAAGCCTCGACTCCGATATGCTTGAAATCTTCAATAAATACCACTGGCCAGGCAATATCCGCCAGCTCAGAAACGTTATCCGAACCTCAATGATTCTCGGCAGCGGACCGGTGCTTTCGCTGGCTGATGTCTCCTGGCTGTTCGATGAGCTCCAGCCCAGGCCGCAGCAAAATAAAAATCTATCAATAGATGCAGAACAAAAAGAAGAACCCCTTGCCGGTATGCCCCTTGAGCAGGTCGAACGTCGCGCGATAATCGACACCCTTCGTACCGCAAACGGCAACCAGACAAAAGCGGCAAAAGTGCTCGGAATAAGCGACCGGACTTTAAGAGGAAAAATCAAAAAGTACAAAGAACAGGGAATTATGCAGTTAACCTGAATTAATAATGAATATATGAGGCAGTGAAATGGCTGACGAAGAAAAAACACAGGCCGAACAAAAAAAAGAGGGAAAATCGGATACTGTCGAAAACACAAAAGGCGGCGGTTTACTCCAATGGATTATTCCGGGGGTTATCCTGATTTTTATGATGACCTTCGGTTTCTTTCTCGGAAGCTTTCTTGGTAAGTCGCCGAAGGAGGCTCAGGCACAGCAACAAACAGAAAATGCCGACGAACAGCAAATAACTGAACAACTTTTCACGAAAGAAACATCCAAGGAAAACAAAGACGGCTGGTTTTATGTTCTCGATCCTATAGCAACAAATTTGAAGGACCCAGGCTCGACCCGCTACGTTCGAGCCGCTCTTACACTCGAAATGGTACCCCAGGCCGATGAAGCAAAGACAAGAGAATATCTCGACAAGAAAAAACCCATTATCTCAAACATACTTAATATTTATTTTGCGGGGCTTTCCATAGATGACCTGAACAGCGACAAAAACTTAAGAAGAATACAGTATGAATTAATAAACATCCTGAACGAGACGCTCTGTCCGAATACAAAGCCGCTGGTTAAACAAATTCTCTTTCAGGAATTCGGCGTACAATGACAAAAAGCAGAAACAGCCTGACAATGCAGAAAATCCAGCAGATGCTCTCTGCTATGGGAGTCCAGCAATCTCAGGTCGGCAACGATATCGAGGCCGTCGAGTTTGAGTGGGACAAACCGCACTGCTTCAATCAACAGCAGCTCGATGTGGTTAATGAAATCGCTAAAAACACCGCATCGGTCATAGCCGAAAGATTAGGGCAGTTTTTTCAGAGCTCACTCGATGTCAGTGTAGCTTTGGTAAACCAGCATTACGCCGGAAAATTCATCTCCGGGCTTTTTGGAAATGACAGCCGGGATTACTACCACCTCTTGAAAACCGACAAGGACCTTGCTGTCGCGATGACCATAATACCTCAGGATACAACGTCATACTGGCTTACTTCGCTTTTGGGAGAGACAGAAAAGAGCGATGAAACCACCAAACAGCTTTCACAGCTTGAAATGTCGCTGCTGTCCGACGCCGCGTTTTGTTTTTCCAGAGCGATTATAAACGCCAACCAGAACCTTAAACTCAAAGCAACAAATAAAATACTCTGCGACCATTTTAATCTCGATTTGAAAGATGCCGAAGAGCTTTGTCAAATCAGCTTTGAGATTAAAAAAGCCCAGGCCGAAAAAAGCTGCACCGCACATTTTTTGCTTCCCTGTTCAAAACTTTTAGACGCAATGGGAATTCAAAGCACTCAGCAAAAATTAACACCCGCCCAGGCCAGAGGCGCGATGCTGAACCATATTAATAAATTACCTGTGATAGTTACCACACAGCTTGCCGATACCGAGTTCACTTTTGAACAGATACTTACACTGCAAAAAGGTGATATCCTGGTCCTGAATAAAAAAATCTCGGACCCGGTAGAACTTATTATCGAAGGCAAAACCCGCTTTTTGGGTCATCCGGCCCAGTCAGGTGGAAAACTGGCTGTACAGATTACACAGTCAAATCCCAAAACACAGTGAAAATGATTTCTATAAATGTAAAGGAAGTGTTGAACCATGGCTGAAACAAATCAGGCTGTTGAAGAAAAAACCGGGCAGGAAAACCAGGACAAAACGCAGGCCCAGAACATAGAATACCCTCAGGCCTCGCAATCTAAAACCACAGGCCAGGGCAGCAGTATAGATATACTGCTCGATATGGATGTCCCTGTAACAGCGGTAATCGGGCAGACGGAAATTCCTGTAAAAACTCTTCTGCAGCTCGGACCCGGTTCGGTACTGCTGCTCGATAAATCCGTTGATGCTCCAGTTGAGCTATACCTGAGGGAAACGAAGTTCGCAACAGGCACTATCGTTGTCGTTGAAAACAACTTTGCCGTAAGAATCAATAAAATTCTCGGCTTTGATGACGAAAAAGAAAACCAACACTCAAAGCCCCAGGAATAATAACAGGCTGATAAATTTACAATGGCTGATAACAAGAAAACTAATTTGTCTTTATTGAACGGCCAAGGCCCTTCATACAGCAACATCATATTCGCCGTTGCCCTTATGACCGCATTGTCAACTATGCTGGTTCAACTTCCGACTCCGCTGCTCGATGTGTTCCTTGCCTGCAGCATCTCCCTTTCCATTGCGGTTTTGATTATTACGCTTTCTTCAAAAGAAGCACTGGAGCTTTCGACCTTTCCTTCACTGCTTTTATTCACTACGCTTTTCAGATTATCTCTGAACGTCGCATCAACGAAACTAATCCTGCTTCAGGGAAACGCCGGAAAAATCATCCAGACATTCGGTGATTTCGTCGCAGGCGGAAGTTTTGTTGTCGGCCTGGTCATCTTCCTGATTCTTGTTGTTGTGCAGTTTGTTGTTATTACCAAAGGCGCCGAAAGAATCAGCGAGGTTTCGGCAAGATTTACCCTCGATGCAATGCCCGGAAAGCAAATGGCCATTGACGCCGACCTCAACGCCGGTATTATTTCCGAAACCGAAGCAAAAGAAAGAAGACAAAAAATCGTCAAGGAAAGCGAATTTTACGGCGCCATGGATGGTGCCAGCAAATTCATCCGCGGCGACGCAAAAGCAGGCCTTATTATAACCGCAATCAACATCATCGGCGGAATAGCAATGGGTTATTCACGCGGAATGACTATCGGCTCCGCCGTTAAAACATATTCGGTTCTGTCAATCGGTGACGGCCTTGTGAGCCAGATTCCATCAATTATAATCTCTCTCAGCTCCGGCTTTCTGGTAACCAAAATCAGTTCAAAGAACAGCCTCAGCCAAGACCTTAATATTCAATTCTTGAAAACAAGTCAACCGCTTTTGATATCTTCATTCATTATCGCGGCGATGGCATTTGTTCCGGGTCTGCCGCCGATACCTTTTTTGCTGCTGGGTGCCGGCGCTTTTACAGTTTCGAAATTTATCAAAAAAACCGAGACACAGGTAAAAATCCCCAAACCATCAGACAGTAAAAAAGAAAAAGAGGAAAAAGAGCCTGTTGAAGAAATGCTCGAAATGGACCGCATTTCCGTACAGGTCGGCGTAAGACTTATCAGTATGGTTGACCCGAGAAAAGGCAGCGCTATCTTCGACAGGATCGGGGCACTCAGGAAAAGATTTGCCCAGCAGCTCGGTATAATTATTCCGCTTGTCCGGCTCAAAGACAATATCAACCTCGAACCTACGAGCTATCAAATCAGAATCTTTGACCATATTGTTGCCTCGGGAAAACTCGAACCTGATATGTTTCTTTCGATGGACTCCGGCAATGTACAAACGGAAGTTGAAGGAATCAAAACCAAAGAACCGGTTTACGGCCTTGCCGCTTTGTGGGTTGCGCCGGCAAATAAAGAAACAGCAGAATTAAACGGTTATACGGTCATAGACCCCGAATCGGTATTTATAACCCACCTTTCGGAAACATTAAAGGCCCATGCCGGCGAGCTTCTTACACGCCAGGATGTCCAGATGCTCGTTGATAGACTGAGAAAAACACAGCCCAGTCTTGTCGGTGACATCATACCGGAAGTTGTCTCTATGACAATGCTGCATAGAATACTCAAAAACCTGCTTGCTGATTCCATTCCAATCCGCAGGTTGCCGACAATCCTTGAGTCGCTCGCGGAAAATATAACCAAAACAAAAAATCCTCAGGTACTTACCGAGCTTGTCAGGAAATCGCTCAGCAGGACAATTACGGATATGTATAAAGATGAACAGGGTAAGATTACGGCTATTACCCTCGAACCGGCTCTGGAACACCAGATGGCCTCTGCCCTGCAGACCGAAGCCGAATCTGTAAACATAGCTTTGCCGGCTGAACTTACAATGATGATTAACGAATCAATCAGCGAAGCCTGGAAATTGGCGACAAGTATGGGAAAAGAAAAAGTAATTCTGATTTGCGATTCAAGATTACGTATGTCTCTTGCTTCGATGCTTGCAAGGACAATACCGCCTCTGGCGGTTGTTGCGTATGATGAAATAGTACTTGGTACCGAAATTGAAACCGTCGAGACTGTAGCTATGCCGCAAACAATAACAACGGGATCCAATCAGCAGCTTGTTACAGCATGATAGTAATTAGTTGTAAAAAATAATAAGGAGTTTATAGCTGTGCCGTTGGACAAACAACAAATTGCGTTAACTGCCTCGGTACTGGTGTTTTTTCTTGTCAGTATTATAGGCACGATAAATGATATCTCACCGTTTGTTTGCTGCAAACGGGCTTTAATTGCGATGGTCGTAACCTATATCGTCGTTGTATTGGTAGTAAAGTTCATAAATCACCTTGTGATAAACGCGATGATTTCCAGGCAGGTTAATAAAATTATGGAAAAATTCAGGAACTTTAATGGCCCTGCGAACTGAAATAAATCCATCGGCAAAAAGACGTGTTTCCAGCGGTGAACAAAACCGCCTGAAAACCGTTGCACTACGCGCATATTGCGACCATAAAAATCAGCAGCAGAGCAAAGAGCACAATAGAATAATAGAATTGCTGCCTATGGTTCCAAAACTTGCTCGCAGAGTCGTTATGTATCTTGCTCCGCCTCTTACATTTGAAGACCTTGTTGCGGCAGGTACTGTCGGTTTAGTAAAAGCTGCAAAAGATTATGACCCTTCTCACCAGGCCAACTTTAAGACTTACGCCTACATCAGGATAAGAGGGGCTATTCTCGATGAGCTGAAAAAGTGGTCTTTCATACCTGCCGAAATGACAAAAAAAATCTCTAGTGTGCAAAAAGCCGCTAAGAATATCAAACAAAATACCGGCAGTGACCCGACAGATAATCAAATCGCAGAAAAAATGAATATAACGGTAGAGCAGCTATATGAAATATACAAAAGCCAAAGAGCAAGATTATTTCTTTCCATCGACAATTCACTGCAAAATTCCGCTCCTTTGGCCCGGTCACTTTATGCTGAAGAGGCAAACGCACCCCAAAATAACATCGAAAAATCCGAGCTAATCGACGTTCTCGCCAAAACTATACAGCAGCTTCCCGAAAAGAAACGCCAAATAATAATATTATACTACCAAAAAAACCTGACGATGAAACAGATTGCCCAGGTTCTGAATATAACCGAGTCACGTGTCAGTCAGTTGCACGCCGCCGCATTGTTTAATTTATCATGTAAATTAAGGGAGTATGACAATGCCCGAAAATAATTACAACATGATAAACCCTGTCGAAGGTCTTAATAATTTAGCAGCCATTAATCCTGCAAGCCGTCGAAAAGAAAGAAAGAAAAAGCAAACCTTTGACAAAAAGAAAAATAAAAAGCGGATTTTCGAAGAAAGCGAAGATTTCGAAAAGGATAAATTTGATAATAAAGAAAACCGGGACGAACACAGAGTGGATTTTAAGGCTTAAATGAAATGAAAAAGGAAACAGCAAAAATCTTAAGGGCAAATGATGTCGAGCTCACAGGCAGTTTACAGCTAAACAGCCCGACAATACAACAAGCTGCTCCGGAATCTCGGCTTAACCAGACAGATACCAAACCGCAGGTTCAGATTATTCAAAATACTGATGAATTCGCCGTTATCGAAGTTATCTGTTCCTGTGGACAGACGACCCATATTAAATGTGAATATGCTTAAAAGGAAATGAAAAAAACCAGGCTGAAATAAGGAGAAAGCAAAATGAAAGACACACACAGTAAATTTTTGGCATTAGCGGCGATAGTGCTGCTGCCTTTATTTAACGGCTGCTCTTCGGAAGACAGTCCGGTTAAGATTTTTCTGCCGCTGCCGTCCGATGGACAACACGCACAGCCCGCCGCAAGCAGTAACAGATTCGAGGAAAGTGAACAGGCCAATTCCAATGCAATCAAATCAGCAATCGAAGTATCTGAAAAGTACGCCCAGCTCGCATCAGAAGCCGCTGAACTTAGACAGCAAAATAAAACCCTGAGAACAGAAAACGAGCAATTTCAAAACAAGTTAAAACAAACGCAGTTCGAGCTGAATAAAACAGAAAAAGAGCTTAAAGAGGGCAATGATATGATTATTGAAACAACTGTAGAGCTGAACAACTGGAAAAACGATGTGCTCGGTTTTCGTGAGGAAATGAGACAGGCTGATATCGCTCAGTTGCAAACCCTGCAAAAAATTCTTGTGATTCTCGGCGGTGAGACGCGGGAAAATGTTGCTATGGGCGCAGAAAACGAAAATTCCGGTCCTGCTCAAAACACAGAAACCCAATAAAAACTTAATTAAAACGAAAAAATTATGAAGAACAAAAGAATAACCTTAATTTCGGTATTGATGCTCGTAATGACCGGCTGTGTCGTATCTCGTGCTCCGGTGCCGATCGCAGATTACTATTATCTTAATCCTGATGCGAGTCTTGCGAGCATTGGTAAGGTGGCACTTGTCCCGCTGAAGAATATGTCTGTTTATCCCCAGATTGCGCCGGATGTTACAAAAGCCCTCTTTGAAGAAATACAAAAAAGACAACGCTTTAGCCTTAAAGTCGTGCCACCTGATGATACAGCCTGGAAATCGCTTCAACTCGACCTTGATTCAAAGTATGAGCCTGGACAACTGCCGCTCGCGGCAAAAACCCTGAACTGCGATGCTATTATGACCGGAACAATTACCGAATATACGCCATATCCCCACCTGGCTCTGGGATTAAGACTGAAAATAATCAGATGCAGTGACGGCCAGTTGCTCTGGGCGTTCGAACAGATATGGGACACCGCTGACAAAAAGACGGAGAATCGAATTAAAAAGTATATCTCAAAAAATACACGCTCAAGCTACGAAAGTCTGAATGAGCAGCTTGTAAGTCTAAGTTCTATAAAATTTACGAAATTCGTTGCCAATGAGGTGGCGTCAACATTTTAGGACCATATAATGACCGTTGAAAAGTACAATAGAATTAAACTCTCAAAGAATTTTTGCCAATATCCTTAAGTTTCTTAAAAAAAACGCGAAAATAAATATGAGTGTAATACTATACTGAGCGAAAATGATAGACAAAATAAATACATCACGAATACTGGAAATATTAAGAGGCTTTGCCGGCGCACAGCAGCTTAATACCAACCAGACCCCAAACGCTTCTCAGGATGCATCTCTGCAAGCTGATTATGCCGAACTTATAAAACGAGCTGCGGACGCTATGCAAAATGACGGCGAAGATTTGCAAAAAATAAAAGAGCTCCTAGAAAGCGAGCAACTTAATTCTCTCGAAAATGCAAAGAATGCCGCCGAGAACATTATTAACTTCGGTGTATGAAAAATATTTAAGCAGACTATGAGTGGTTTTTTACAAGCTGTTAAAAAGAGTTAAAACTCAGCAAGAAACGTTTCACCAAAAGGCAGTTAATGGACAAGCAGCCAACCATCAAGGAAAAGTTCATCAAACTCTGGCCTTACTATATCATTCAAAGCGCGCTTGCTTCGATTACACTTGGTCTGATTCTTACTGTAATCGGGCGTGAAAACAGAGTCGCAATAAGCGCTATGGCCGCAACCTCCTTTATAGTCTTTGCTATGCCAAAGGGCGTCTCGGCACAAAGCAGAAATGTCCTTGGCGGGCATCTTACAGGCCTGATTTGTGGAACTGTGGTCTTACAGTTACCAGCGGCTTATTATATCCAGTACACCCTCGTAGTGGGATTAGCCATTTTCTTTATGGTAGCGCTTGATTTCGAACACCCACCTGCTGCCGGTACCTCTCTTGCTGTTGTTATGAACGAAGTTAATTTCGAAGTCTTTCTGGTTATACTGACGACGGCTCTGGCTTTATCGCTAATCCATAGAGTTCTCGGTGACAAACTGAGAGACCTTGTCTGAAATCGAATCATAAAACCATTTTTAAGTGGTACTATAGTACTTGAATAACCTCAAATTCTAATATCGTCGCTTGTCGCCGCGATTAAAACTACCACCACTGCCACCGCCACTGCGGCCTCTTCCGAAACCTCCTCCGCCACCACCACTGCGGCCTCTGCCGAAACCTCCGCCGCCACCGCCACTGCGGCCTCTGCCGAAACCTCCGCCGCCTCCCTTGGAATGGGCCTCATTAACTTTCATCACTCTGCCGTTAAGCTCCTGACCGTTCGCTTCTTCCAGGGCTTTTGAAGCTTCTTCCTTATTAGGCATATTAACAAAACCAAATCCCCTTGATTCGCCGCTGAACTTGTCTTTTATAATATTTACAGATTCAACTTCACCGTAGGCCCCGAAAGCCTGACGCAAATCATCCTCACTTACGTCTCTGGACAAATTACCAACATAAATATTCATCTTATCCTTCCTAAAATCAAAAATGCCAACCTTTTTTCTAAATCCCAACCCCGATACGTATCGGGGTCGTGACCAACTATAATTGAATTAACCGGCACGCAATGGCTCCTGAGCCAGCGCCGCGCTCAATTCCTTAACAAGACTCTCTACCAAAGTTTTAACCGGAACAATCTCAGTACAACGATAGGCGTTCGAGCCTGCAAATGCGAAAGCTTCATCCATCTTACCTTGTGCGGCATTTGCCAGAACCTTAGCTATACAATACGGTGCTTTTTGTGGTTCACAGGTTATAAGACACTGGTAATTACATTTGAAAGGCATGGTTTTGCCCTGCTTAATCCTTTCCACAAACTCGTTGTTTATGACTCTTCCCGGCAATCCCACAGGGCTTTTAATAACCGTTATATCACCCTCGCGAGCATCCAGATAAGCCTGTTTGAAATTATCATGTACATCACATTCATCCGTACAGACGAATCGAGTCGCCATCTGTACCCCAGAGACGCCTAATTTCAGAAAATAGACGATGTCATTTCCGTCGAAGATCCCTCCTGCCGCTATTACCGGTATATTAGGCCTGTAAGAATTAGCAACTGCAATTACTTCCCTGACTGTATCCTCAACTCTGGGAGCGGTATTATCATATATACTCTCGTATGTATAACCCAAATGCCCACCGGCTTTAACCCCTTCTACAACAACGGCATCAGGCAGTTTGTTGAAATGGCTCACCCATCTCTTGCAAAGAATCTTGAGAGCCCTTGCAGAGGAAACAATCGGGACTAATTTTACATCCGAGCCGTCAAGATATTTCGGCAATGCCAGTGCAAGTCCCGCACCGGAAATTATCAAGTCAACACCTTCTTCTATCGATGTCTTAACGTGGTTCTCATAATCTGTAAGCGCAACCATTATATTGACACCGATTACTCCATCCGAAAGACTCCTGGCTTTTCTAATTTCGGCCCTCAAAGCCTCTTCATTCAGCTTGACAAGCACTTCACGCTTAGCACCTTCAAGCTCAGAATTCTCGAACTGGCCTAAGCCGGCGCTGGCAATAATCCCAGCGCATCCGGTATTCGCCGCCGCCGCGGCAAGATTCCCTCCGGATACCCTAATACCCATCCCACCCTGTATTATCGGCGGGCAAATTTCTAAATTCCCTATTCTCAAAACCGGTATATTTTCTAACCGCATAACGGATTCACTCACTAAATATTATTGGTTCAGAAGAAATGTCTGAAAAAAAGCGTGTATTGAAGCTAATAGTAGTATATATGCAACTCATAATCAGTTTCAAAGCACCTTTAGGCGTCCATTTCAATCCTTTATTTATTTTTGGTCATATTACCAATATTATTTCCCTCACACAACAAAAAATTTGATGAATTTTCCGAATCGCCAAATACCGATGGAGGGAGTTGAATCCTCACCCTGTCGCCAGGACGGGATTTTGAATCCCGCGCGTCTGCCGGTTTTGCTACTTCGGCCTAAAAAGTGATTGCTAACTATACTCAAATTGTTATCAAACTCTAATTACACTGGAGTTCGATAATTCTTAAAGCATAGGGCGAAGCACTTTGCCGTGCAAAGACTGCGAGAATCTGGTCTTCGGCGAAGCGCACGGGGTCAAAGAGCATTTCATTACCAAAGTTGTCGGGTTCGGTATGAATAATCTGCCAGTCGGTCCAGCCTGTCGCTTGTGTAGCTGCGGCGATTGTCAATTTGGCACTTAGGTCTCTGTAAACCAGAAAGGCATCACCGTTGTTGGGGGCGATTGCCAGTTTTGGCCTGCCGCCGGCTATCCAGTCCATTTCATAATGATGCCAGATGCCGTTTGAGTCGCGCCAGTAATGGTGGTAACGGCGTGCGGTTTCGTGTCCCCACAGTCCGTTGGTATAGCCTGCCGCTTCCGCCTCGGCAAGTGTTTCATCCGTGCAGTGCCACATAACCGTATGCGGCCTTGACTGCGGGTCAACAGCCTGGGACTGCTGATTAATCAGGCCGTACTTAACGTTCATATTAATTACCGTTACGCCGGGAGAGTTCAGGCTAATCAGTTTTTCAGTCGAGGGATTACCTGTTGCTTCACCGATAACGTTGGCGTCACTTGCTGAGCTTTTTATCGTGAGAATATTCTGCAGAGCAGAACCAGCTACTGTTACTTTGAAAAGGCAGTTTTTATCGTTGTACCAGGTATATCCACCATCGTCGCTGTAAGAATACATTATGTCGTGGTTGGCTGTGTCCCAGCCTTCTCTCCAGACCCAGATTACCTGCAGGTCTCCGTTAGGCGCGTAAGAATAATAGTTGGGGTATGCGCAGCGGGAAGTGCTCGTAATGGTCTGGTCGGTATAAGTACCGCTGCGTGAGATAAATTTACGGGTATTAGACCAAAGATGTGCGCCGCCGTTATAATCGACGATGACCCAATCGCCGTCACCGGAGCCACCGACCCGGTAGAACATCTGCATGTTCCCGTCGGGTGTCTTTGAAAAGGCGGGATAAGTTAAACCAGTTACGGTCTTGCCGGTTTCCAGATGATTTTGAACGGAACTGAACAAGGAAGTGCTCCATGTAACAGAGCACGGGTCTGTGGCAACTCCAACATCAGAAAACCTGTAATGCAAAGTGCTGCCGTGGTGGTCAAATGATAAATGAATCGTACCGTCATTCGGACAGATTCCGATAGTGATAACGTTGTGACCATCTGAACTGCTGAAATAGTAATCGGTAAATTTTATTGTTTCCCAGGAGCCGGACGGTAGTTCCCTGCGTGCCAGGCAGACATAGCGGTCGCTGCTGTAATATGTTACGTACTGAAAGCCGTTATGGGTGATAACCGCATCCTGCTGAAAGGAAGCACCGCCGATAGTTAGAGACTGCGGAGTCACAACGCTGTCTGATAATTTCGTTACATCTGGAAAAGCAAATCCCGCCTGAATACCAAGAGAGAATAAATATATTATAACAAAACACAATCGTCGTTTCATTTTTATATACACCTTACTAATCACAATCCGGATAAAGGCCGCAGGAGAGCCAGCCTTCGGCAAGTTCGGCCAAGTGTTCAAGGTCTGTAACAGCGGTATAGTCATAGAAGTTGATAAGACAATCAGGAACACCATAAGGGCCTGCGACATCTACACCATCGGCATAAGACAATATACAGTCGCTGCTCCTTGTATAAAGCGCGCCAACCTGTGAATCACTAAGTGCCAAATCGTATAGCTTTATCTCGTCAATGGCGCCGTTGAAGAATTCATTGCCGTTGTTGTGGCCAATCTGAACATTCAAATTTCCGAGTTCAACTACAGGCCAGTATTCCTCATATACCTTTTGACCGTCCAGATACATACGGCCTTGTAAGCCGTCGTAGGTGATGCACAAATGCCGCCAGCGGTCAATAGAGTTTTCGACAGCGCCGAGATTAGTGGTTCCACTCAGGGCGGTTATGATTATTAGAGCATTGGCATCGCCTCCGTACCAGTTGCCCCATACACTTATCGAAAACTCATCTGTCGAGGTCAGTTCAAAATCGCCAGATGTTGCCCAGCCGTTTTGTGGAGTGATTTCAACAGCGGTATCTTCGATGCCGCTTACCCCATCGACAAAAACAGGTGTGCCGGTTACCAAGGCGTTATGAGCGCTGTGAATATCCAGGTAATTGCCATCCTGATATTCGTCGGCATCCAGCGGCCAGTAGGACACAAAAGAGCCTGTATCAAGATATGCCTGGGTTGATATTACCGGAAAATCATCGTCATTGTTAAGAACACAATAGTACCAGCCTTCGTCATCCGGATTGGTATTGGCGATGCTCAGAATAGATGTATAAACCTCTGTTTGCGAATTATAATCGAGAACAATATCAATGTCAGGGTCGTTTCCATCAACAATATTGTCCTGTGTATCTACGATATGATGCCAGGTTGCTACAGGGGTCGAATCACTGGTACATTTTACATAGAAATAAGCTGTTATACCCTCGTAAACCGTTACGTCTTCGGGATTGCCGTCTTCTGTAATAGCCAGAGACGTCTGAATTCTCTCTAAAATAAAGTTTTCAAAGCGCCCTGTTATGTGGTCGGGAGATTCGCCGCAGGCCAGGCCGACAGCGGCAATCGATGGATTGGTGCTGTATTGCCAGGAGCGTATCGGCTGATAGTAGCTTTGTGAGACAAGCTTATGATACCAGTATGCCTTCCAGTTTGTATTTCGTGCATCGACAATCATCCGGAAATTGATGTCCTCTGAGCGGTCGAGAGGTTCAAAAGCTTGTCCATTGTTAGTGCCTGGGCCTAAGAAGAGCTGGTCGAAGGCTGTGGCGTTATTTCCGCGGCGAAGCATCCAGGGCTGGCCGGATGTCGGAGAGTCAATAAACCTGGTACCATTACCGCCTTCCTGAATACTAGAGCCGGCTGCATAACCCAAAGCCAGCCAGTAATCGTCCCCAATAACATCCCGCATCGTTACTGTTAGCTGGTAGAGGTAGCCGGATGTGGGCGTAAACGGAATTGTCGCCGAGCTGTGTGAGCCGGCGGTTCCGTCGGCTTTCCACGAGCTATGGGCAATCCAGGTGTTGCTTCCGCCGTTGTTATCGATATCCGGCGATAAACCGTGCAGCTCCGTTGAGCCCGAGCCGCTGAAGTCATCGAAATAAATCGTCTCTACAGTCGCTGAACTGTAACTAACCGCAACAGCACATATCAGTAATATGTAAAACTTTTTTAACCACATATCATTTATCCATACTTATAAATAACCAAAAAAATCTTACTTTTTAAATGCCCTTAGTTATATTGAAATTCGATAATTCTTAAGGGTGTTGGCTCTCTCGGGTAGGAAGGTTCTTCCTGCGCGAAAACCGCAAGAATTTCATCGTCGGCAAACCGCGCCGGGTCGAAAAGAAACTCGTTAAGGAAGTAACCGGCTTCTGTATGAATGATTTGCCAGTCCGACCAGCCTGCCGCTTCGGTAGCGGCGGCAATTGTCAATGTGCCATCTGTAAAGTAAATTCCATTACCTAACGCTACCGGGTCTGAAGGCGCGGCGTAAACTAAAAAGGCGTCGCCATTTGGAGCGATTACCAGTTTAGGACGATTGCCTGAAATCCAGTCTAACTCATTATGATGCCAGATTCCATCAAGGCCGCGCCAGTAATGATGATAACGGCGTGCGGTCGCATGGCCCCATTGACCATTGGAATAGCCTGACGCTACCGCCTCGGCAAGTGTCTGGTCCGAACAATGCCAGACAACAATGTGAGGCCGCCCTTGGGAGTCAACAGCCTGGGCCTCCTCGTTCATCAGGCCGTATTTACGATTTATATTAACTACTGTTACGCCGGGAGAGTTCAGGTTAATCGCTTTTCCTATTGTAGTATCACCAATAACGTTGGAGTCACTTGCCGTGCTTTTTACTGTGAAAAGAGTTTGCTGGATTGTACCGGGCAGTTTGATTTTCACAAGGCTGTCTTTATCATTATACCAGGTATATCCGCCGTCATCACTGTAAGAGTACATCAGGTCATGATTAGCTCTTTGTGTGCTTTCTCGCCAGCACCAGGAGACGTGCAGTTTTCCTTTCGGCCCATAATTATAATAGTTCGGATATGCGCAGCGAGAAGTGCCCGTATCAAACTGGTCGGTATAGTTGCCGCTGCGTGAGATGAACATTCGTGTATTGGACCAGAGATGTGTACTGCCGTTATAATCGGCGATGACCCAGTCGCCGTTACCTGAGCCGCCAGCCCGGTATATTATGTGCAGACTGCCGTCGGGTGTTTGTAAGAATGCAGGATAAGTTACGCTGGTTACGGTCTTGCCGGATTCGAGGTAATTCCGAACAGAACTGAATAAAGAAGAGTTCCAAGTAACTGAGCAGGGATCTGTGGCGACTCCTACATCCGAGAACCTGTAATGCAGGGTGCCTCCGTGGTGGTCGAATGATAGATGAATCGTGCTGTCATCCGGACAGATTCCCATCGAGATAACATTATGAGCATCATCACTGGAAAAATAGTAATCGGTAAGTTCTATTATTTCCCATGAACCGGAAGGCAATTCTCTACAGGCAACGCAGACGTGACGAGCGAAGTTATAATAAGCAACGTACTGATAGCCGTTATGTGTAATTACCGGGTCCTGCTGAAAAGATAAACCATTTATAGCCTGGCCAAAACTGCCGCCATAGATAGTCAGCGCACAGGGGTCTACCACGCTGTCAGATAATTTGTTCAGGCCTGGAAAGGCAAATATGACGTGGGCATTAAAAAATAACAAAAATATTACAATAAGGCGCAAGCCCAAGCTACGCTTCATTTCAATATGCCCCCTAATTAACAGTTTCCTGACAAAACTCGCAGGGAAGCCAACTCTGACGAAGTGTCATTTAGGCTTATGAAAAGCCTAAACAAAACTCAGTTTTAGAACTATGTTGAAGAAATCTATTTAATTTTGATTAATCTATTTCAAATTCGAGAATTCTTAAATCGGTTGCCTGTCCCGGCCAGGAATACTCTTCCTGCGCGAAAACAGAAATAATCTGGTCATTAGCAAAGCGAACAGGGTCGATGAGCATTTCATTCATGAAGTAGCCGGATTCGGTATGGATGATTTGCCAGTCGGACCAGCCGGTCGCTGCGGTGGCGGCAGCAATTGTTAATGTACCGTCTGTAAAGTAAATTCCGGTGCCTAATCCTGATGGATTTGCAGGTGCTCCGTAAATCAGAAAAGCATTGTCGTTGTCATCGATTACCAATCTTGCCCGATTGCCGGAAATCCAATCCAGTTTATTGCATCGCCAGGTGCCGTCTTCAGCCCGCCAGTAATGATGATAGCGGCGGTCGGTTGCATTTCCCCAGGTACTGGAGGCAGTGCTTGTGCAATGCCAGAGGACGGTATGAACTCGCCCTTGTGAATCAGTGGCCTGTCCATGCTGGTTCATCAGGCCGTATGCGCGTCTGATGATGGCTTGTGTCACACCGGGAGAATCAAATCTAATGTATTGGCTTGAAGTATCGGAGACAACATTAGCGTCACTAACATCGCTTTTTAACGAGAGAATGGTTTGCGGATTTTCGCCTGAGAGCATAATTTTAAAAAGGCTGTCTTTGTCGTTGTACCAGGTGTATCCTCCGTCATCGCTGTAAGCGTACATAAGGTCATGGTTGGCTCCGCCTGCACTTTCACGCCAGACCCAGGTTGAATGAAGCCTGCCATTCAGGTCATATCCTATTAAGTTAAGATAGGGACATCGAGAGGTGCTCGATGCTGTATCTGTATAAGTTCCGTCACGTGAAATAAATTCTCGATAGTTACCCCAGGTATGGGATGAACCGTCATAATCAACCAGCCTTTGGTCTCCATTGCCTGAACTTCCGTAACGATAATCACACTGCAGGTCGCCGTCCGGGGTCTGGAAAAAACCTACATAAGTTGTGGTGTACAGTGTCTGGCCGGATTTGAGGTAGCTCCTGATAGAGTTGAACAATGAAGTGCTCCATGTATAAGAGCCGGGATATGACGCAACGCCGGTAGCCGAAACTCTATAATTCAGAGTGCTGCTATGATGGGCGAACGCCAAGTGAATCGTACCGTCATTCGGACAGATTCCTATAGAGATGGCACGGTGAGCATTTTCGTCCGAAGGAATGGAATAATCTGTGAATTCTATGATTTCCCAAGAGCCTGAAGGTAATTCTCTACGAGCCACGCAAACATGCCCGTCATCATTCCAATAAGTAACATACTGATAGCCGTTATGGCTGATAACTCCTTCTTGCTGGAACGGTAATCCATTTATGCAGTCGCCGTAGGTGCCGCCGCTGAAAGTCAGGGAGTCGGTTGCAACTACGCTATCCGATATTTTAGTTACATCAGGAAAGGCAAAAACAGCCTGGGCGTTGATAATAAACACACATATTATAATAAGATACAAAGCACGCTTCATTTCAATGTACTCCTTAGTTAATTAGTCACAATCGGGATCAAGTCCACAGGAAAGCCAGCCTTCGGCAAGGCCCGCTAGCTCTTCGAGGTCAGTAACAGCCGTATAATCATAGAAATTCACAAGACAATCAGGAACACCAAGAGGGCCTGTGGTGTCTTCACTACTGTCATAAGATAATATGCAGTCAACGCTCCTTGTATACAAAGCCGTAACCTGGGTGCCGTTTAAGGCTGAATTATATAGCCTTATCTCGTCAAGCGAGCCGTTGAAGAAAGCGCTTCCTTCATTATGTCCGATTTGAGTATATAAATCATCAAGGTCAACCTTGGGCCAGTATTCCTCATAAACTTCCTGGCCATTTAGATAAATACGTCCCTGCAAGCCGTCGTAAGTGATACATAAATGGCGCCAGTTGCCGACAGAGCCTGTTGCATCGCCGAGGTTACTGGTTCCCCCCATGGCGCTTACAACTGATAAATTATTTGTATCTTCTGTTTGCGAGCCCTGCCATTTGCTCCATATACTTATGGTAAACTCATTCGAAGTGGTCAGTGTAAAATCGGAAGTGCTGGCCCAGCCGCTTGATGGAGTTATATCGACAGCGGTTTCTTCAATGCCGCTTACGCCGTCGACGAAGACGGGTGTTCCGTTTACAGTGGCATCGTTGCTGCCGTAAATATCTTCGTGCTGTCCGCTCACATATTCATCTTCATCCAATGACCAATGTGATACCAGGGCACCATAGCTTGATGCACAGAAGATAAAAATCAGAATAAACATTGTTATCTTTCGCATCTGTCGTTTTCCTTTCTTTTTTAGATTGAATGTTACGCGGGCGTCGCCATACTTAATAAACGACGCTTAAGTATGAAATCAAATACCACCCTTTTCTCCTTATAAAATCGACATCTCCAGATGCTTACAATTATAGCATTTACAGGGCTTTATGTAAAGGAAAAACGATTAGTGGTTTATTATTAGTAATCTCTTTTAAGCAATTTTTTGCAACAATTATTGCAAAATCCGCATGATTTATGAAAAACTATTACGGGACATTGATTGAATGTCCTTGGATACTGTCCTATATTGCAGATTCGTTTGTTTTTTTAGTATCTTCTTGATTTAATTTTTTCTTCCTTTTGGTTTATAAAGAAGTATCGCAGGGCATCAATGGGATGGTCATAGATTCCGTCTTTTAGCGGAAGTTCGGTCGGATTGCCGCTTGTTTCGGGGTAATGGTAACACCTCAAGGCTTCGATTAATTTTGTACATTTGGGGCTGATGATGAGTTTGCTTTGGCGCGAGCCGTCTTTTATTGCTCGGCGGATTAGTTCTATGCCTTGTAAAATCGAGCTTCTGCGATAGCGGAGTTTAATACCGAGATTTTTCAGCTCTTTGACGGCACTTGTGCCGGTTACATCGTTGGCTGCGGCGCCGGCGGGGTCGCAGAAAGTAGCGGTAACGTTTTCCTGTGGACAAGGTGTTCTGTCGATAATTTCCTTTGCATGGATGTTAATTGTAACTCTGCTTTTTATGTATTCATCAATTATTCGGACAGTGCCGTTGTCATCTGTTTGCAGCCATAAGCAGACAAAGGGATTTACGAAACCGAAATCAATACTGCGGAACAATGGCAGGGACGGATTGTAATCGAGAGGCTTTACGTGGATGTCGGGGTCAAATTCCGAGAAGACGGCATTTTCGAGGGACGGGCGCAGGCAAAGCATTTCGGATTCGAAGCCGGCCCTGCTTGAGCGTTTCATCTGTGTTATAACGTCATCGATTTTCAGGTAGCCTGCGGCGTTTTTTGCTTTGGCACGGCAATCGTTCCAGAGCGGGCATTGCGAGCAGGAGCGGTTTTTGCATTTTTCGATTGTCTCGAAAATGCACCATTTGAAGATTGGGGTATTATTTTTTTGTGCATCAGAGACGAGTTTCTGCATCTGGCCATAAGGGCGGTGCATAGTGCTGATTACTTCCATAGCGGCGAGGATTCCGTTTTTGGTTTGGGTAGTGAATTTAGCGGCGTTCAGTACATCGTTGGTAAAAAGTTCTACCTCATCGCAGCGGAGTTTGTGAATGTGCCAGCCCCGGATGCTCGTTGCGGACTGATTTAGAACTTCGACGGCTGAGCCGTTTTCGAAGGTGCATTTTTCTTTTCTGGCAGGAGTTTGTAGGTATTGAGCGAAACCATTTCTGAGGAAATTCAGGAAGTATTCGTACATTCGCATAGACTGTTCGCCTGAGCCTGCGAGGATTCTGATTTGGCAGGAGGGTTTGAATATGCAGTCGAGCAGGGTAGCAACGGCGGCGAGCTCTGTTTTACCGCCTGCCCGGTTAGCCCAGACGATGCAGTCGGCGTTGATAATACTCGTACTGCGTTCCGCCTTCGCCGAGGCTACGGCGGACAAGTGAGCGTACTGCGTACTGTGGTTATTTTTGAAGTCGGAGCTGAAGGCGTGCCAAAGGTAATCGAGTGGTGTGTTGTGTTCCTGGCAGATTGTTTTGTCAGGGATGTCCAGGCCTAAAAATACTTTGATGTAGTTTTTAAGGTTTCGTTTTGTCTGCGGGCGAGTGTTGCGAAGTGATTCAAGAAGATGTGATGGATTTAGGGCTTTGGTAAGCATAGTGATTCTCCCATTTGCTAAGTGAATGATTCGTTTTAACACTAGATCACGAAGCCGCTAAAACACGAAATATATTTCTTCGTGACTTTGTGTATCAGTGTTTTTGTGTTTTAAGTTACCGGTGCCTGTATGCGTATTATGGTTCGATTTTTTGTATACGAGGGATATGTTTTCCTCCGGCGAATTTAGTGTTGAGCCACAGTTCGACAATCTCCAATGCTTCGTGAATGCTGAGCATGCGTTCGCCGAGAGCAAGCATATTGGCGTTGTTGTGTTCTCGTGATAATTTTGCCGAACGGGTATCCCACGCGATTGCGCATCTGATACCTTTTGTTTTATTTGCGACCATAGCTTCGCCGTTTCCAGAGCCTCCGAAGATAATACCGTAATCGCATTTGCCGTTAGCGACGGCCTGTGCGGCCGGGCGGATGAAATCGGGATAATCAACAGGCTCGGTTGAGTGAGTACCAAAGTCAATTACTTCGTACCCCTGTTCAACAAGTGTTGTTTTGATAATTTCTTTGTAAGTGAATCCTGCGTGGTCCGAGGCAACGGCGATTTTCATTTGGTACTCCTTCCAAGTTGTTAATTACCTCCCTCGGTAAAATATTTACGATACCGATGAGCCCCATTATATATATAACGAGGCTTGAGAATAATAAAGCTTTTCGGCGGCGATGTCAATCCTGATTTATATTAAGAGACGAAAAATTTTCAATAAAATATTTGATTTAGTGACATATTACTACGAGAGATTTAAGCTATGAAGCCTGAGGATGTCATATTTTGAGGTTTGACTGACTGATACTCTATTGGTAAAAAGCCTAAAAATTTTCATGAATGATTTGGCGTCTGTAAAGTTTAATATATACTTTTAATAGGGCTTGCGGGATAAAAGGCATCATGATAAAGCGAGCGAAAAAAATTGAGTTTATCGGGCAGACCGACCACAAATAAACAAAAAACAAGATTAAAGGGGGCTGCGGTCTGCCCTTATTTTATTAATTGGTTAATTTGTTAATTGGGTCTGTCATCTGTCGTCAGCGGTTATATTCCGCAATTTTTTTTCAGATAGGTTCTAACCGGGCATTTGCAGAAAGCCGAGTTGCCGAAGCTCAAAGCATAAGGACAACCCTGCGACTGGTTACATTCGAATAAGTCGGTGCTTGAAATTTGTCTTATATCGGGCAGGTGCTTAAAGTTTTTATCGATGCAATTCGGTTTTTTGGTGCAGTCTGACTGTTCAAATAATTCCAAGACCTTTTTTTTATGGTTTTCAGGTATTTCCATATTATTTGGCCTGTATAGAATTCTTTTCTACGGACAGAATGGCATGGTCAATAAAGTAAGACAATCACATACACCCAACGCGCCAAAACACTGAATTGATGTAAACCCAAAGCTAACTCCTGCCCTTGCAGTCTTTCCTGTGAACAGCCTATTACGTTTTTTAGGACATTGCAAGGATATTATAATTATTTTTTATAATATATTTTTTACAGGTTCTGCATAGTTTCGTTTTCATTCGCTAAGATTTCCATGATTTTGCCTGCTGTTTGGGGGTTTAGCCGCTGATAAGGGCTATTTTCCTGCGTGCTGTTTGTGGCAGGCTTTATTGTGTTTTGTTTAG